>JAQBQH010000035.1 GCA_028287105.1 Myxococcales bacterium | reverse complement strand
CCGCGCCCGCGCGCGGACGGCTCGACGTACAGATCTTCGAGGTACAGCGACGGCTGCGCCAGGAAGGTCGAGTAGGTGAAGAAGTAGAGCGCGTAGCCGATGATGGTGCCGCGCGTCTCGGCGACGTAGAGCTGATAGTGCGTGCCGAGATCGGCGACGAAGCGCGCCTCGGCGGCCGCATCGGGGCCGGGGAGCTTTTCGAATTCGGCCAGCCCGCGGACCAGCGCCACCACGGCGGCGAGGTCGCGCGGCTCGGCGGCGCGGATGAGCGTCTCGTCTGCTTGGTCTCGGGTGCCATCGTCCATCTCCGGCATGCTAATCCGTCCGCGGCGCGCAATGGGGCTTAGAATCGAAGGGTGTTCGACACGCACTGCCATCTGCAGGAGTTCGACGACGCCACAGCCGTGGTCGAGCGGGCGCGCGCGGCCGGCGTGGCGCGCATCCTCCTGGCCGGCGTCGGTCCCGCGCAATGGCAAAAGGACGACGCGCTCGTCGCCGCGCACGACGAGCTGTGCGTCTCGTTCGGGCTACATCCGCAATTGGTGCACGAGCTCAGCGATGGCGACTGCGACCGCGCCGTCGAGGAGCTCGACGCGCGGCTGGCCCGCCGCGACGGTCGCGTCGTCGCCATCGGCGAGATCGGGCTCGACGGCATGGGCGAGCGCATCCAATCGCTGCCGCGCCAGGAGCGGATCTTTCGCGCGCAGCTCGCGCTCGCGCGGAAGCACCAGCTGCCGGTCGCTTTCCATGTCCTGCGACAGCACCCGCGGGCCCTCGCTGTCCTGCACGACGAACCGCTGCCCGCCGGCGGCGTCCTGCACAGCTGCTCGTCGTCGCCGGAGCTCACCCGCGACTGGGTCGCCCTTGGCTTCCACGTCTCGTTCTCCGGATCGGTGACCTGGCACGGCGGCGACAACAAGGCGGCGCGCTCGGTGGCGGTCGTGCCGCGCGACCGGCTCGTCGTCGAGACCGACGCGCCCGATCAGACGCCCGAGCCGCATCGCCCCGGCCGCAACGAGCCCGCGTTCCTGGTTGCAATCGTGCGCGCGGTCGCGCATCTTTGGGGCGTCGAATTCGCCGACGCAGCTCGTATCACCGACGAGAACGCGCGGCGCCTCTTTTTCCCGAAGGGCCCACCGTAACAATGGAACCGCTCGATCGCGAAACCTCCTATCGCCTCCATCGCCGCTTCGATCGCATCGGCCGGCTCGTCGGCGATCGCGGCATGGAGAAGCTCCTCGGCGCGCACGTCATGGTCGTCGGGCTGGGCGGCGTCGGCTCGTTCGCCGTCGAGGCGCTGGTCCGCTCCGGCGTCGGCAACCTGTCGCTGGTCGACTTCGATCGCGTGTGCGTGACCAACACCAATCGTCAGCTCCAGGCGGTGTCGACGTCGGTGGCCAAGCCCAAGGCGGCGCTGCTCGCCGAGCGCGTCCGCGCCATCAACCCGCAGGCGAGCGCGCAGCCCATCCCGCTCTTCTACAGCGCCAAGAGCTGCGACGAGATCCTGGCCGCCAAGCCCGATTGGGTCGTCGACGCCATCGACAACGTCACCGCCAAGTGCCACCTCCTGGCCACGTGCAAGGAGCGCGGCATTCCGGTGGTCTCGTCGACGGGCGCGTCCGGCCGCATGGATCCGACCGCGGTTCGCGTCGTCGACCTGGCCGAGACCGTCATGGATCCGCTCGCCGACGCCGTTCGGCGCACGCTGCGCCAGAAGTACGATTTTCCGCCCAAGGGTCCGTTCGGCATCCAGGCGGTCTACTCTACGGAGGCACCGCTGGTGCCGCACGAGCTGCACTACGACGGCGGCGAAGGATTCCACTGCGTCTGCCCCGGCGGCAACAACGAGCTCCACGGCTGTGAAGAGCGCCGCGTGATCTACGGCACTGCTGGCTTCGTCACCGGCGCCTTCGGGCTCGCCTGCGCGTCCGTTGTCGTACGCGCGCTCGCCGACTCGAAGTAGTATCCGGCGATGACCGACCCAGTGGCGCTCCTGACGCGCCTCATCGCCGTCGACACCCACAACCCCGGCGGCGACGAGCCGCGACTCTGCGCGCTCCTGGCCGACGAGCTGCGCGCGCGCGGCGGGGACGTGCGCGTCGTCGAGGTGCCGCGTGCCGGCGAGACCGGCGCCTACGTGCTGGCGACCTGGGGCCGCCCGACGCTGCTGTTGAACGCGCACGTCGACACCGTGCCGCCCAACGCCGGCTGGAGCGGTGACCCGTTCACCGCGCGCGTCGACGGCGAGCGGGTCATGGGCCTCGGCGCCGCCGACACCAAGGGCGCCATCGCCGCCATCTTGTGCGCGCTCGACGAGGCGCCGCCGCGAGATCTGGCCATCGCATTTACCGGCGACGAGGAGAACACCGGCACCACCGTGCGCGCGCTCCTCGACGGCGACGACGGCATGCGTGGCACCCTCGCCGACGTCACGCGTGCCGTCGTGTGCGAGCCGACCTCGTGCCGCGCCGGCACGCGCCACCGCGGCATCCTCTCGGTCGAGGTCGAGCTGCGCGGTGTGGGCGGCCACAGCTCCAAGGCCGACGAGATGGCCGCGCCGCTCGCTGACCTCGCCCGCCTCGCCGTCGCCTACAGCGACTGGGGCAAAGGGCAGCTCGAGATCGGCCCGCTCGGATTTCGCGGCATGTGCATGAACATCGCCAAGCTCGACGGCGGCATCGCCTTCAACGTCGTCCCCGAGGTCGCGCGGCTGTGCCTGAGCGTGCGGCCGCCGCCCGGCAGCGACGTCGACAGCGTCTCGACCGAGCTCTTCGGCATCGCGCGCGCCATGATCGCGCGCGGCGACATCGGCCACGTCACGCTGACGGCGCCGATCTCCAACCCCTCGTTCCACACGCGCGAGGCGGGCCTCTTCTCGCCCGCGCTCGGCGTCGGCGCGCCCATCGATCTCGCCTTCTGGACCGAGGCGGCCCTGCTCGCCGCCGCCGGCATCGACAGCGTCGTCTTCGGTCCCGGCGATATCGGCACCGCGCACGCCGCCGACGAGTTCGTGCCCATCTCCGATCTGCACCGCGCCAGGGACGTCTTCGCCACGGTGATCCGAAATCATGGAAACGTCTGACGTCGTCCTTCGCTTCCTCGAGTCGGTCGGCTCGCGGCGCGAATCGGACTTCTACCTGGCGCTGTTCCGCGCCGGCGAGCCGGAGCGTTTCGCCGCCATCTCCGTCGACGCCAATGTCGCGCGCTATGCCGCGGAAGCAGTCACGCTCGACCTGCGCTTCTTGGCCGCGCTCGGTCTGTACCCGGTCGTGCTGCTCGGGCTCTTCGAGTCGACCGAGGCGATGGAGCAGGCGACCCGTCTCGGTCGCCGCCTCGACAAGGCGGGCGTGCGCGCGCTGCTGCTCGGCTCGGAGGAGCCGGACATGACGGCGCGCGCTGCCGAGGCGTGCCGCGCGCAGACCATCCCCATCGTCGTCTTCCCGGCCGCCGCGCAGGCGCGCTTCGAGGCGCTCGGCACGCTGGTGGCCTTGCTGCACACGCGCAAGCTCATCTTCCTGCATCGCCCGGGCGGGCTGCGCCACCACGGCACGCTGGTGCCGATGGTCAACCTGACGAGCGACTACGCCGCGCTGGCGCAGTCGAAGGAGCTGTCGCGTAAGGAGCGCATCCTCGTCGAGGAGTCGCGCACGCTCGTCGAGCGGACGCCGCATCGGTTCGCCATCGCCATCACCTCGCCGCTCAATCTTTTTCGCGAGCTCTTCACCATCAAGGGCGCCGGTACGCTGCTACGGCGCGGCGCTACCATCGTGCGCCGCCGTCACGGCGAGATCGATCGCGAGCGGCTGCGCGCGCTCTTGACGCGCAGCTTCGGCCGTCCGCCCGTCGACGACTTCTTCGCGCGCGACATCGCCTGGGGCTACGTCGAAGAGGGCTACCGCGGCGCGGCGCTGGTGACCGAGACGGCGCTCGGCGCGTATCTGAACAAGTTTGCCGTCGACGCCGAGGCGCAGGGCGAAGGCATCGGCCGCGATCTGTGGCAGGCGCTGGCCGGTGACTACGCGCGCATCTTCTGGCGCGCGCGGCCGACCAATCCCATCGACGCCTGGTACGTCAAGCTGTGCGACGGGCTCATGCGCTTCCCCGAGTGGCACGTGTACTGGCGCGGGCTGCAGCCGGGGGACGTGGCGGCTGCGGTGCAGTTTGCGCTCGAGCAGCCGGTCGATCTGCCGCTGGGCTCTTGAACAGATCGAGCTGACCGCCTGCGACCTTCGGGGTCCGGCCGTCGACCCGCTCGCGTCGCGGCTTCTTGTCGTCGAAGACGGTGCGGCCGCCGTACTCGGGCGCGCGGGTCCGCTCCTCGTCGAGGAAGGCCTCGAACGTCGGACCCTCGGCGGTCGCCTCGAGCCGGCGCGCTTCGGCATCGAGCCGCCGGATCGCCGCGAGCCGTTCGTCATTGCCGATCTTGGCGGCGTCGATCGCCTGGCGCATGACGCCGATCGTTCGGTCGTAGACGCGCAACGGCACGGGGAAGGGATGGCCGTCCTTGCCGCCGTGGGCCATGGAGAAGCGCGCCGGATCGGTGAAGCGGCAAGGCGCACCGTGAATGACCTCGGCCACCGCCGCCAGCGCAGCGACGGTGCGCGCCCCCAGCCCCGGCGTCATCAAAAGCTCGGCGAAGTCGACCGGCCCGCGCTCGGCCGCCGCCGCCAGCGTGCCGCGCATGCGCCGCATCAGCACGTCCGACGGGCGAACGTCGTGGTGCATCGGAAGCAGCAGATGCGGCAGCACCGCGTCCGGCCCGCGCGCCACCAGCTCGAGCTGCGCGCGGCGCGACGCCTCGGCGCGATGATCGGTCAGGTTGACGATGTTGCCGTGCGCCGGCCCGTCGATGCCCGCGTGCGGCTCGTCCACGAAGTCGCGCACGCCCTCCGAGAGCCAGTGATAGCGCCGCGCCGTGCCCTCGTCGGGCCGCATGCCCTGCTGCACGACCACCCACTTGCCGTCATCGGCGACGATGAAGCCGTGCAGATAGAGCTGATAGCCGTCCTGCACCGCCGCCGAATCGACCTTGGCCACGAGCTTCGAGGTCTGCGCCAGCGCGTCGCCGTCGAAGCCGATGCGCTCGCCGAGCGCGATGAGCTCGCCCGGCGTCTTGCGCGAATGGCGCCCGCGGCCGCCGCACACGTGGAGGCCCAGCTCGTCCGCGAGCGGACCGAGGCCGCGCTTGAGCGCGCCCAGCACGCTCGTCGTGATCCCCGACGAGTGCCAGTCCATGCCCATGACGCAGCCGAGCGACTGGAACCAGAACGGATGCGCCAGTCGCCGCAGCAGCTCGTCGCGCCCGTAGTGCAGCACCAGCGCCTCGACCAGGACGCGCCCGAGGCGCGCCATCCGGCCGGCCAGCCACTCCGGCACCCGTCCGCCATGCAGCGGCAGCGTCGCGCTTCCCGTTCGACCCATACGGATGTTCAGTGTAGCAGGCGCAACGAGAAAGTCAGTGACTCTTGACAGAGTTACGGTGCCATGCGACGAAGCCGAAATGCAGCCCCTCGCGCGCGCCCTCTTCATCGCCGCCTTCGTCTTCACCCACGCCGCCGTCGCGGGCTGCGGCGGGCAGCTGCAGCCGGCGGACGCGGAGGTCGCCGCCGCCGAGACCGCGCCGACGCTGCTGAGCTTCAACGCCGACTGGTCGGTCACGCAGTCCGCCCACGTCGTCTCCGGCGGCAAGGCGACCATCCACTACGACATCTCGCGCCTGCCGCACTGCCGCGCCTGGTATCACGGCTTCCCCGCGTGGGGCATCAGCGCCTCCTGGTCCGTCGACGGCGGCAACACCTTCTCCGAGCCGATCACCCAGCGCAACGCCGCCAACGAGCTGGTCCCGGTCGACATCACCTTCGACGTCGGCTCCGGCCACGATCTCGCCGTCTGGTTCCACGCCAGCGACGAGGGCGGCTGCAGCGAGTGGGACTCGAAGTACTCGTTCAACTACCACTTCGTCCTCGACGCCGGTCCGGGCGCGGTCCACTTCCGCTGGCCCGGCTGGAACGTCGAGCTGTTCCCGCAGCTCCACGCCGGCCAGGAGATGCTCGTCGACTACGACATCCGCCGCCTCCCCGGCTGCCGCCAGAGCTACAACGGCCTGCAGACCTGGGACGTCACCGTCGGCTATCGCTTCGACAGCGGCACCAGCGGCAGCGCGTCCCTGACCGCGTCCCCCGCCGACTACGAGCGCATTCAGGCGTTGGCGCGCATCACGCCGCCCGTCGAGGCGCGCGCGGTCGAGATGTGGTTCGAGAACCACGACCGCACCGGCTGCCAGGCGTGGGACTCCGCCTACGGCGCCAACTACCGCTTCGACGTCCTCCGCTAGCCATCACCGCCGGCCCGCGGCCGAGCGACTCAAGCTCTCGAGATCCTCTCGCAATCCCGCGCGCTTCGCGGTCGACATAAACAAGCAGGCTTGACTGTTTGTTTGTTCGACGCTACCAATGAAGTCGTGAGCGCCGCCGCCGCCGTCAAGGTTCGCCGCACCAACGAAGAGCGCAGCGCCGAGACGCGCGCCCGCCTGCTCGACGGCACGGTCGAGTGCCTGGTCGAGCTGGGCTACGCCGGCACGACGACCATCGCCATCGCCGAGCGCGCCGGGGTCTCTCGCGGCGCGCAGCTGCACCACTTCCCCACGCGCGAGGAGCTGGTGCTGGCCGCCCTCGAGCACATGTTTCTACAGCGCTCCGAAGAGTTCCTCGCCGCCTTCGCGCGCCTCCCCGCCGACACCGACCGCCCCTCGGCCGCGATCGATCTGTTGTGGAAGATGATCGCCAGCGACACCTTCTACGCCTGGCTGGAGCTGGCCGTCGCCGGCCGCACCGATCCCAAGCTGGGCCGCCGCGTGCGTGAGCTCGGCTCGCGCATCGCCGTCGAGGTCGAGCGGCTGTTTCGCGCCATCTTCCCTGCGCCGCCCACGCCCAACCCGTTCTACGACACCGCGCCGCGCTTCGCCTTCGCCGTCCTGCAGGGCCTGGCGCTCGATCGCCTGCTCGTCACCGGCGCCAAGGTGCAGGCCGGCGACATCTTGACGCAGATGAAGCGCCTCTCCGCGCTCGCATTCCCCCCCGGAGGCTCGTCATGACCGAGATCGTTCCCGTCGAAGAGGCGCGCGTCGCGAAGGAGTCGTACGAGGCGCTCGTGATGCGCCTGTCGCGCCAGTCGGTGACCAAGCGCTACGAGGCGTTCCGCGACGTCGACTGGGAGTCGCCCGACTTCGGCGTCGACCCGCTCGACCCGCGCTGGGAGCTGACGGCGACCGATCCGCTCGGCGCCACCGCCTGGTATCGCGCGCTCCCGCCCGAGACGCGCTCCCGCCTCGGCCTCTATCGCGTGGCCACGTTCATGAAGGTCGGAGTCCAGTTCGAGAACATCTTGAGCCAGGGACTCCTGAAGTTCGCGATGGGCCGGCCCGAGCGCGCCGTCGAGCAGCGCTACGCCTATCACGAGCTCATCGAGGAGTCGCACCACTCGATGATGTTCTCCGAGTTCGTGCGCCGCAGCGGTCTCGAGGTCGCCGGGCTGACCGGCTTCTGGGCGCGCCTCGGCGAGCGCATCGCGTCGCTGGGCGCGAGCTTCCCCGAGCTCTTCTTCGTGTTCGTCCTCGGCGGTGAAGATCCGATCGACCACGCGCAGCGGCTGGCGCTGGCCTCGGAGCGGCAGCTGCACCCGCTGGTCAAGCGTATCTCGCAGATCCACATCACCGAGGAGGCGCGCCATCTCTGCTTCGCCCGCAGCTTCTTGCGCGAGAACGTCCCCAAGCTGTCGCCGAGAAAGCGCGCCATCCTGACGCTGGCGGCGCCGGCCATCTTGCGCGTCACCGCCGAGCTGATGCTGCGCCCGTCGCCGGCGCTGATCGCCGAGTTCGCGATTCCGCGCGCCACCGTCGAAGAGGCGTTCGAACGAAATCCTCAGTATCGGCAGATCACGATGGACTCGCTCGTCAAGGTGCGCCAGCTCATGGAGGAGCTGGGCCTGGTCAACCGTCTCACCGCGCCTTTGTGGCGCGCGCTCGGCGCGGCGGCGGCGTAGGCCGATTTTCCAGGCGCACGACCAGGCGCAATCCGCTCCAGGTCTCGTCGATGGCGCAGACCTTGTTGTCGACGAGCCCCGTCGGTAGCGCGACGTCGCGCACGACGTTCTCGGTCATGTCGGTCGCCTTGCCCGAAGCCTTCTTGGGCCAGGCGATCCACAGCCCGCCCGCCGGCTGCATGCGCGCGGCGACGGCCGCCAGCTTCTTGGCAAACGTCGCCCGCGCGGTGAGGAACCAGACGATGACGTCGACGTCGCGCGCCCGGGCGTCGACGAGCGCGGCTCCGTCGGGAAGCGCGAGCGCGAAGCTGGCCGGCGCGTCGAGGAGCGCGACCCGCGCGCCCGGCTTGATGCCGAGCTTCTGCGGCATCGGCGTGCCCGAGTAGCCGGCGCTCACGCGCGGCTCACTTGTTGCGCAGCGTCGTGGTCGGCCGCGGCACCGTGTCGGGCGCCGCCCGCGTCAGGAGCTCGATGCGCGTCACGCGCTTGACGCTCATGCACAGGTTCTCGCTCGTCGGCACGAGCAGGCGCACCGGCCCGCCCTGCGCGTCGGACAGCGGCGCACCGGCGTCGCGATGGGCCAGCACCGCCGAGCGCCGCGCCTCGTCCATCGTCAGGCAGGCGCGATATTCGCCGTTGTCGTAGAGCATCACGTGGGTCGCGGCCGCCGTCGGCTCCACGCGATCGAGGATCGCCTCCAGCGTTACGCCCTGGCCGCTTACCTTCGGGCTCAAGGCCGCCGTGTCGACCACGAGCGCGCCGCCGCGGGCCAATGCGTCGATCTCTTCCCAACTCAGCTCGGCCGGCTGCGCGCAGGCCCCGTCGATTTTCAGGCGAAAGGTCGTCACGGTTCGATCGTATACAATCTTCCGTCATGCGTCTCGCACCCTTCGCGCTGCTGCTCGTCGCGGGGGCGGCTTCGGCCGCCGGCCCGACGGTGGCGGTGCTGCCCTTCCGCGATCTCTCGGGCGGCAAGGCGTCGGTGGGCGAGGCGATTCGCGAGACGGTGACGAGCGATCTCAAGCAGCTTGGCGGCGTGCGCGTCGTCGAGCGCGCGCAGCTCGATCGGGTGCTCGGCGAGCAGCACCTGCAGGCCGGCGGCGAGGTCGACGCAGCGACGGCGGCGCGCGTCGGCAAGCTCCTCGGCGCGACCCTCATCGCCGTCGGCGCCTATCAGCAGTCGGCGAGCGACGTGCGCTTGACGGCGCGCTTCGTTCAGGTCGAGACCGGCGAGATCGTCGGCACCGCCAAGGTCGACGGCCGCGCCAGCGAGTTTCTGCGCTTGCAGGATCGCGTCACCGCCGAGCTCCTCAAGTCGGCCGGGATGGCGCAGCATGCCAAGAAGATGACGGAGCGGTCGCGGCCGCAGCTCAAGAGCTTCCGCACCCTCGAGCTATATGGCGACGCCGTCGTGGCCGAGAGCGACGAGAAGAAGGCCGAGCTCCTCAAGCTCGCCGTCGCCGAGGACGCGGCCTTCAGCTACGCCGCCGCCGACCTGGCCGCGCTCGAGAAGCGCATGAAGGGCTACGAGGCGCTGGCGCGCGCCAAGCAGGACGAAAAGACGCGCGCGCTCCTCGACGACTTCGCCAAGGAGAAGGATCCGCAGAAGCAGGCGACCATGGCGATGCAGGTCATCAACACGCTGCAGCTGGCGCGGAAATATCGCACCATGGCGGCGCTGGCGCGCAGCATCATGGCGGGGCCGGCGGCGGCCTCGACGCTGCCGATGACCCAGATCCGCCTCGACGAGCTGTGCATGTTCTACGTCATCACCGCCGAGAACGCGCTCAAGCAGCACGACGCGGTGCTCCACGACGGCGAGGAGTTCCTGCGCCGCTTCTCGACCTCGCAGTACTTCAACAGCGTCAAGATGGTGATGGACGGCGTCATCCGCGAGAAGCGCCAGGTGGAGGAGGGCAGGGCCAAGGTGCAGAAGGAGGTGGCCGACCTCCATTCGGAGCAGCGCTGGAACCTCTGTCGCGTCGCGACGACGTACACGTTCGCGCACCAGTACGTCGAGGCGCAGCGGCTGTTTCGCGCCTGCTTCGCCGTCGGTGGCGTCGACAAGCACGCCTTGCCGCAGCTCATCTCGGTCGACCTCGCGCTCGGCGATTGGGCGGCGATCAAGAAAGATCTGGCGGAGCTGGAGAAGGCCGACCCCGACATGTACCGAACCATGAAGAGCTCCTATGAGATGGCGATCCCGAGCGACGTCTAGCGCGACGCTCGCCGTGGTAGCCGTCGTGGCCGTCACGCTCGGGTCGGCGCTGGCGGGCGCGTCGTCGCACCCTACCGACGATCCTGCCGTCGAGGCGGAGCGCGACGCGCTCATCGACAAGATCGCGCGCGGCGAGGATGTGCAGGCGAGCGTCAAGCGCTTCGCCGCGCTCGTCAAGGAGCGCGACGGCAAGGTGGCAACGTCGCTGGCGGCGCGCGAGGCCGAGGAAAAGGCGCGCATCGCCGAGAGCGAGTATCGCAAGAGCTACGAGAAGTCGGCCGACCACGACCTCGGTTGGCGCTGCACGCTGTCGGTCGATCCCAAACATCCGATAACGTCGGACGAGGGGCGCTTCAAGGGCGACTGGGGCCGCGTCGTCAAGAAGGAGAAGGTGACGTTGGCGCCGAAGAACGCGCTCGACGACGGCGAGCCGGCGACGCTCTACGAAGTGGCCGGCCAGGCGCGCCACTATTATTTGCGCGGCGAGACGTTCGGCGCCGGATTTCCGCCGCGCGCCGTCGAGGCCAACGTCGGCGACCTGATGGTCGTGTGCGACGGCGACGACGGGCATCACGACAACACCGAGCGCACCGGCTGGCGCGGCAGCCCCGACGATCCGTCGACGCGCGTGCCCGAGTACTGGCGCGGCAAGCTGCAGCGCCACGGCTTCGCGGCGCGCATCGCCGCCACGCCGAAGATCGCGGAGAAGGCGAAGTGGAACCCGATCCACATCACCGGCTCGAAGTATTTCTGGGCCATCCACGACGTCAAGTGGAAGTACCCCGACAGCGCCTACGTGCTGAGCGATCTGACCATCGGCAAAGATCTCGGCGGCGGCCACTGGGAGATCACCGTCGACAATCGCCAGTCGTTCGTCATCGAGGTGCCGTCGACGCTGCGCCGTCGCGAGGCCATCGTGGTCGGCCACAACGCCTGGCTGATCATGGGCCACGCCCGCTTCGACCGCGCGTGGAAGAAGCTCGTCCTCGTCGTCGAAGACGTCGAGCCCCACTACATCACCGAGAAATAGCGAACGCCTCGGAAGGCTGCAGCCTTCAGCCGGGCATCTTTCCTACGTAGCGGGAGGCGGGGCGGATCAGGCGGCCGTGCGCGCGCTGCTCGGCGACGTGGGCGCACCAGCCGGCGGCGCGGCCGACGGCGAACGTGGGCGAGAAGAGCGTGCGCGGCAGACCGACGGCGTCGAGCAGCACCGCCGTGTAGAACTCGACGTTGGCCTTGAGCGCGCGGTCGGGATGCTTCTTGGCCAGCACGCCCTCCGCCGAGCGCTCGACGGCGCGCGCCAGCGCCAGCCGGCCGGAGCGCAGCCCCGAGCTCTCCAGCCGCTCGAGGGCGCGCTCGAGCACCGCCGCGCGCGGATCGCGCACGCGGTAGATGCGATGTCCCATGCCCATGAGCCGCCGCCCCGAGGTGACCTCCGCCTCGAGCCAGGCCTCGGCCCGCGCCGGCTCGCCGATGGCGTCGAGCATGTCGAGCACCGGCCCTGGCGCGCCGCCGTGCAGCGGCCCCTTGAGCGCGCCGATGGCGCCCACCACCGACGACACCAGGTCAGACCCCGTCGACGCGATCACGCGCGCGGTGAACGTCGACGCGTTCATGCCGTGATCGATCACGGTCACGAGGTAGGCGTCGAGCGCGCGCGCCTTCTCCGCCGGCGCGTCGCCGCGCACCATGCGCAGGTAGTCGTCGGCGTGCGCCAGCGACGTGTCGGGCGCGAGCGGCTTGTGCCCCGACTGACGTCGCGCCCACGACGCGGCCAGCGTCGCCAGCGCGCCCGTGACCTCCAGCGCCGGCGCCGCCGACGGAAGATGCGCCGCGGCCGCGCGCAAGGCGTCCATGCCGTCCGCCGCCTCGAGCGCGTCCCCTACCTTCGACAGCCGCTCGAAGCCGAGCGCCCGCCCGCGCGCCAGCGCCGCCGCCGCCTCGGCCGCGGTGCCGCCGAGGAAGAGGGCGCAGACCTCGGCGTAGCTCGAGCGCAGCGCCAGCTCTTCGACGTCATGACCAGCCAGGATCAGCCGCCCGCGCTCCCCGTCGACGTCGGAGAGGATGGTCTCGGCCGCGATCACTCCTTCGAGCCCGTTGGACATCATGCTGCTAGAGTGCGGTCGTGGCCGACGTTGATCAACGTGGATTCGACAATCAACCTGCCTGGCTCGATGCCGCGCAGGCGGCCCGTTTCCTCGATGTAAAAAGGCCGACGCTGTACGCGTACGTCAGCCGCGGCCTGGTGCGGCGCGTGCGCAACGAGGAGGGGACGCGCTACTCTCGCGACGATCTGCAGCGTCTGCGCGCCCGCCACGACGCGCGCTCGGGCCACGGCCCGGTCGCCGCCGGCGCGTTGCGCTGGGGCGAGCCGGTGCTCTCGTCGGCCATCACCGACCTCCGCGCCGACGGGCCGCGCTACCGCGGGCGCTCGGCCGTGGAGCTGGCCGCGACCGGGACGCCGTTCGAGTCGGTGGCCGAGCTCTTGTGGACCGACAGCCTGCCCGCCGCGCGTCCCGAGTGGCCGGCGGCGCTGCCACTGCCGCTCGGCAAGCTGCACGCGCTCCTGCCGCCGCGGCCGACCGCGTTCGGCGTCCTCCTCGTCACGGTCGCGACCCTGCGCACGCGCGATCCTTCGCCCTACGCGGTCGGCCTCGAGGCGGAGCTGGCGCGGGCGCGCGCGCTGTCCCGCACGCTCGCCGGCGCGGTGGCGCTGGCCTTCGATCGCGAGGGGCGTCGCCGCGCCACCACCGCCCTGGCCGCTCCGTCGATGGCGCGCGCGGCCGCCTGGGCGCTCGGCGGCGGCAGCGATCGCGCCACCGTCGCTGCCGTCGAAGAGGCGCTGGTCCTCTCGGCCGATCACGAGCTCAACGCCTCGAGCTTCACCGCGCGCATCGCCGCCTCGACGGGCGCCGATCTCTACGCCTGCATCGAGGCGGCGCTGGCGACGCTGAGCGGCCCGCGTCACGGCGGCGAATGCGATCGCTTCGAAGCGCTCCTGATCGAAGCCGGCGACGGCCGCCGCGGCGATGCTGCTCGTCGCGCTCGCGCCGTCGTCGCCGCCCGCGCCCAGCGTGGCGAGCCGCTGCCCGGCTTCGGCCATCGCCTCTATCGCGGCGGCGATCCGCGCGCCGCCCGCCTGCTCCACGTGGCGCGCCGCCTCGATCGTCGCGCCATCGCCACCGTCGACGCGATCGTCGACGCCGTCGCGCGCGGTGGCGGCGAAGCGCCGGCCCTCGACGCCGGTCTCGTCGCCGTCGCTCGCGCGGCCGGCTTCCCGCCCGGCGCGGCCGGCGCGCTCTTCGCCCTCGGCCGCACCGCCGGCTGGATCGCGCACGTCCTCGAGCAGCGCACCGAGCCCAACCTCCTGCGCCCGCGCGCCCGCTACGTCGGCCGCTGAACTTGAGATGACAGTTCCATATTGATATGGTCGCCCCGCCCTGAGGAGGGACCTATGACCAAGCTGCTCACTGCAGTCGCTCTACTTTCGTTCGGCACCGCCTACGCGCAGTCCGGCAAGACCGACAAGCCGGCCGCCGCACCGTCGGGCGCCGCTGCCACGCCGTCTGGCGCCAGCGCCGCCGCCGAGCCGATGATGCCGCCGAAGCCGGGCCCGGAGACCGAAGCGCTCAAGCCCTTCGCGCACAACATCGTCTCGACCGGCACCGTCATGGCCGGCGCCATGGGCAACAACCCCGAGATGGCCACCAAGGGCAAGGCGACCTGTCACTGGGCCGTCGGCAACCTCTGGGTCATGTGCGACATCGAGGAGGTCACCGGAACCGGCAAGACCGCGTTCAAGTGGATGGGCCACTGGATGTTCGGTTACGACGTGATGGCCAAGGGCTATCGCGGCGTCATGCTCGACAACATGGGCATGATGGCGCCGATGAAGGGCACCCTCGACGGCTCGAAGCTGACGTGGGAGTCGATGAACGAGATGAAGGGCGGCCCGCCGGGCATGCCGACCAAGATGCGCTTCGCGATGGACGCCACCGACGCCAAGAACATCAAGTTCACCGAGGACGGCTGGGTCGGTGGCAAGTGGGTGACCCGCGGCACGGGCGTCCACAAAGTCGTCGGTAAGTAGCTCGCCCGCGCGCTACTCCGGGTAGCGCAGCACGATCTTCCCGTCCGCGACCTCGACGCGCACCTTCCCTCCAACTCTCAGGCGACCAAACAGTAGCTCGTCGGCGAGCGGCTTCTTGAGCTCGGTCTGGATCAGCCGCGCCATCGGCCGCGCGCCGAACTGCGCGTCGAAGCCGTGCTCGGCCAGCCAGTCACGCGCCTCGGGCGACAGCTCGATGTGCACCTTCTTCTCGACGAGCTGCGTGGTCAGCTCGCCCACCAGCTTGTCGACGACCTTCCGGATCACCTCCGCCGGCAGCGCTTCGAACGAGATCCAGGCGTCGAGGCGATTGCGGAACTCGGGCGCGAAGGTGCGCTCGATGGCCTGCTTGCCGTGGTCCTGCGCCGCCGCCTTGCCGCCGATCGCCGCCGAGAAATCGAAGCCCGGCTTGCGCGCGCTCATCTCGCGCGCCCCGGCGTTGGTGGTCATGATGATGACCACGTGCCGGAAGTCGGCCTTGCGGCCGTTGTTGTCGGTGAGCGTCGCGTGATCCATGACCTGCAACAAGATGTTGTAGATGTCGGGGTGCGCCTTCTCGATCTCGTCGAGCACCACCACCGCGTGCGGTGTCTTGCGCACGGCGTCGGTGAGGAGCCCGCCCTGGTCGAAGCCGACGTAGCCCGGCGGCGCACCGATGAGGCGCGACACCGTGTGCTTCTCCATGTACTCGGTCATGTCGAAGCGCAGAAACTCGACGCCCATGACCTTGGCCAGCTGCTTGGCCAGCTCCGTCTTGCCGACGCCCGTCGGACCCGAGAACAAGAAGCTGCCGATGGGCTTGTCCGCCGCCGCCAGCCCCGAGCGCGACAGCTTGATCGACGCCACCAGCGCGTCGATGGCGCGGTCCTGCCCGTAGATCACCTTCTTGAGCTGCGGATCGAGCTGCTTGAGCGCCACCTCGTCCGACGCCGACACCGACGCCGACGGGATCTTCGCCATCTTGGCGACGACCTCCTCGATCTCGCGCGGCCCCAGCGTCTTCAAGCGCTTGACCTTGAGCTTGTCGACGGCGCCCGCCTCGTCGATGACGTCGATGGCCTTGTCCGGCAGCATGCGATCGTTGATGAACTTGGCCGCCAGCTTGGCCGCCGCCTGCAGCCCCTCGTCGGTATAGATGACGTCGTGGTGCTTCTCGTACTGCGTCTTCAGCCCGCGCAGGATCTCCACCGTCTCGTCGACGGTCGGCTCGTGCACCTCGATCTTCTGGAAGCGGCGCGCCAGCGCGCGGTCGCGGTCGAAGTGCTGCTTGTACTCCTGGAACGTCGTCGACCCGATGCAGCGCAGCTCGCCCGACGCCAGCTGCGGCTTCAAGATGTTCGAGGCATCCATCGACCCGCCCGCCGTCGCGCCCGCGCCGACGATCGTATGGATCTCGTCGATGAACAGAATCGCCTTCTCGTCCTTGACGATGGCCTTGATGACCCCCTTCAACCGCTCCTCGAACTGACCGCGAAACTTGGTCCCCGCCAGGAGCGCGCCCATGTCGAGCGAGTAGATGACGTGGTCCTGCAGCACCGACGGCACGCTGCCCTCGAAGATCGCCTTGGCGATGCCCTCGACGATGGCCGTCTTGCCGACGCCCGGCTCGCCCACGAAGATCGGGTTGTTCTTGCGCCGCCGCGCCAGCACCTGGATGGCGCGCTCGACCTCGGCCTTGCGTCCGATGAGCGGATCGATCCGCCCGGCCGCCGCCTTCTCCACGAAATTGACCGTGTACGCTTGGAGCGGATCGTCCTCCGGCTCGCCGCCCTCGTCGTCGTCGCCGACCGCGTCGCCCTCTTCGTCGGGGCCGACCTCGCGCCGCGCCGAGGCCGCGTCCTCGCGATCCTTCTTCGAGATCCCGTGCGCGATGAAGTTGAGCACGTCGAGCCGCTTGACCCCCTGCTGCTCGAGCAGCCACACCGCGTGCGAGTCGCGCTCGCGATAGAACGCGACCAGGAGGTTGCCGCCGTCGATGAACTCCTTGCCCGACGACTGCACGTGCATGGCCGCCCGCTGCAGGGCCCGCCAGAACGCCGCCGTCTGCTGCGGCTCGCGCTCCACACCCTCGGGTAGCTCGGGCATGTTCTCGCTGAAGAACGTCTCCAGCTCTTTTTGCAGCTTCTTCAGATCGGCGCCCGCCGACTTCAAGATCTTGATGGCCACCGGATCCTTCGTGAGCGCGAACAGCACATGCTCCAGCGTCACGAACTCGTGCCGCCGCTTGCGCGCCTCGTCGAAGGCCGTCTGGATTGTCGATTCCAACTCTTTACTGATCGTCATTGGCAAGGTTCCTTCGCTCGCTCATTCGTCCTTCTCGCCACCTTCATCGTCGTCCGCCGGCTCGAGGGTGCACTGCAGCGGATACTCGGCCTTCTCCGCCAGCTCCATCACCGTCGCCACCTTGGTCTCCGCGACCTCGTACGTGTAAACCCCGGCGATGCCCACTCCGCTCTGATGAATGTGCAGCATGATCGCCTGCGCCGACGCCTCGTCGTGATGGAACACGTGGATCAGAAGCGCCACCACGAACTCCATCGTCGTGTAGTCGTCGTTGAGCAGCAGCACCTTGAACAACTTCGGGCGCTGCAGCTTCTGCTTGGTCTTCTTCTCGACCTCGGTGGCGACGCCGCCTTCGGTCTTCCCGTGGGGGTTCTTCGGTGTGCTCATGACGCCACGCGATCTTTAGCCGCCGCCGGCGCCGGTTTCAAAATTGGCGTGTGCTCGCGCCAATGCGCCAGCGCGCTCGCCCGCTCGTCGGCCTCGCGCGCGATGTAATCGCGAATGGGCCGATCGAGCCGCGCATCGAGGAAGCGGTGCGAGCTGAAGGTCTCCGACGGCTCGAAGCCGCGCGGGATCTTGTGCTCCCCGCCGGCTCCGCCTTCGAACACCTGCACCCCGCGACGGATGCATTCCTCTATCGAGTGATACATGCACACGTTGAAATGTAAGAAGCGGTAATCCTCGAAGCAGCCCCAATATCGACCATAAAGGTGGGTAGGCGACGCCACGTTGAACGCGCCTGCCACCAGTCGTCCATCATCCAGGCGCTCGGCCACCACCAGCTCCACGTTCTCGGGCATCGTCTCGACGATCCGTTTGTAGAAGGCGCGATTGATCCAGCGTCGTCCCCACATCAATTTGTCGACGGTGGTGCGGTGCAGCTCGAAGGCGGCGTCCGACCATCGTTTGGGATCCGCGGTCAGCTCCGGCGCGCGCAGCGTTCGGATCGACAGGCCGTGCTGCGCCACCGACGCGCGCTCGCGCCGCGCCTGGTTGCGCTTCTTGGAATCGAAGCGCGCCAGGAACTGATCGAAGCTCTCGTAGCCCGCGTTCTTCCAGTGGTATTGGTAGGATACGCGCTTGGCGAGGCCGGCCGTCTCGAGCTGCTCGGCCTCGTCCGCGAGCGGGAAGAGCGCGTGCACCGACGAGATCCCCGAGTCCTTGGCGACCTCGAGCGCCCCGGCGGCGAGGAGCTGCGTGCACTCCTGCCGATCTTCGCCGGCGCGCACGAGGACCCGCCGCCCCGTGCAGGGAGTGAACGGCACCGTCAGCACCAGCTTCGGATAATAAGGAATGCGCGCCCGCATCGCCGACTCCGCCCAGCCCCAGTCGCGCGAGAAGTCGCCGTCGGAGTCCTGCTTGACGTAGGCCGGCGCCGCCGCTACCAGATCGCTGCCGCGCCACAGTGTCAGGTGACACCCCTGCCAGCCGGTCGCGGCGATGGCGCAGCCCGACGTCTCGAGCGCCTCGAGCCAGTGCCAACGCAAAAACGGCGTCGCTTTCCCGTCGAGGAGCGCGTCCCACGCCGGCTGCGGGATGGCAGCGATCTTGTCGTATATCCGAAGCTCCACGGGTCAGCCGGAATTGTACCTCGTCCCAAGGTGAGTCGCCCGTCCGCGCGGCGCAATGTGCTAGAGATCCCGTTCCATGGGCTTCGCCGACCTTTTTCGCCCCAAGTGGAAGCATTCGAACCCCGAGGTGCGCGCCGAAGCGGTGCGGCAGCTCGGCGATGACGAGGCGGTCCTGCTCGCGACCATCGCCAAGTCCGACAGTGACGCGCGGGTGCGCCGCATCGCCGTCAAGCGCATCGCCGACGCCGACGTGCTGACGGACGTCGCCGCGCACGATCCCGACGAGGGGCTGCGCAAGGCGGCGATCGAAAAAGCGGAAGAGGTGCTCTTGACCGCCGCCGCGAACGGCGACGGGCGCGCGCTCGATGCGCTGGCGAAGCTCAACCACCCGCGCCTCCTGGCGACAGTGGCGCACAAGTCGTCCGATGCGGCCGTGCGCCTGCGCGCCGTCGAGCTCATCATCCAGGCCGGCGACGACAAAGCGCTGGCCGACGTGGTCAAGCGCTCCACCGACGTGAGCCTGCGCAAGCTCGGGGTCGACAAGCTGCGCGATCCCGGCGCGCTGCGCGACATCGCCATCAGCGACGGCAACAAGGAAGTGGCGCTGGCCGCGGTGGCGCGCCTCTCCGACCGTGCCGCGCTCGACAAGGTGGTCAACAAGGCGCAGTCGAAGGCGGTTCGTCAGGCGGCGCGCGACAAGCTGCCGGCGCCCGAGAAGAAGATCGAGTCGCCCGAGGCGCAGAAGCGCGCCACGCTGCTCGGTCTCGTTCGCGTCGTCGAGCAGGCGGGCGATCCGCACGAGCTGGAAGAGGCGCGCGCCGCGTTCTCCGCCGCCGGTCCCGACGACGAGATGCGCCGCCGCTTCGATCGCGCCTGCGAGCGCTTCTACGCCAAGCGCGCAGCGACGGTGAAGAAGCCGGCGGCGGTGCGCGAGAAGGTGATCGCGCAGCTGGCCGCCACGCCGCCTGCTCAGGCCGTGGCGCCGCTCGCGGTGCCGGCGCCGGTGCAGCCGATCGTCGAGGCCACGCCGGTCGTCGCGGTCGTCGATCCCGAGGACGAGAAGCGCCGCGCCGAGCGCGAGGCCGACCGTGTTCGTCGCGAGCAAGAGCGCCAGCGTCGCGACGCCGACAAGGCCGAGGCGCGCGCGCGTCGTGAAGGCGAGGAGAAGGCGAACCTCGAACGGCTGACCCAGCTCACCGTCGATCTGGAGGGCGTCGCCGTCGACGATCTGGGGCGAGGCTCGCAGGCGATCAAGCGCGCGCAGCAGGCGTTCGACGCGCTCGGTCCGCTCGGCCGTGATGCCGCGCCGGTCAAGGCGCGCTGGCAGGCGGCGCGCGACAAGCTGCGTGCGCGCTTGAGCGAGCTGCGCGAGGCGGAGGACTGGAAGCGCTGGGCGCTGGTGCCGAAGCTCGAGGCGCTGTGCGTGCGCGTCGAGGCGCTGCTGGAGAAGACCGACCTCAAGGAGGCCGCCGTCGAGCTCAAGGCGCTGCACGCCGAGTGGAAGGCCGTCGGCCCGACGACGAAGGACAAGCAGGAGCAGCTGTGGCAGCGCTTCAAGGCCGCCGCCGATCAGGTGCACGAGCGCACGCGCGCCCAGTTCGCCGTCCTCGACGAGCAGCGCGTCGCCAACCTGGCGCGCAAGGAGGAGCTGGCAGCGCGCGTGGAGAAGCTGGCCGACTCCACCGACTGGAAGGAGACCTCCGAGCTCATCAAGGCGCTGCAGGAGGAGTGGAAGGCCGTCGGTCCCACGCCGAAGGACAAGGGCGACGACGTGTGGAAGCGATTCCGCGGCGCCTGCGACAAGTTCTTCGACGCGCGCAAGGCGCAGTTCGAGGCTGGCGACGCCGAGCGCCAGGCGCATCTGCAGCGGCAGCTCGAGCTCTGTGCCGCCGTCGAGAAGCTGGTAGCGGCGACGACGACCGCGGGCGCGCCAATCGATTGGAAGCGCACCGGCGACGAGATCAAGGCCATGCAGGCGGAGTGGAAAGAGATCGGTCCCGTGCCGCGCGAAAAGGCCGAGGACACCTGGAAGCGATTCCGCGGCACGTGCGACAAGTTCTTCGACGCGCGCAAGATCCACTTCGACAAGATGGACGAGGAGCGCGGCGGCAACTTGAAGGCGAAGGAGCTGCTCTGCGAGCGTGTCGAAGCGCTCGCCGATGCGCCCGACGCCGAGGAGGCGCAGGAGATCGTTCGCCAGCTGCAGGCGGAGTGGAAGAGCACCGGACCGGCGCCGAAAGACAAGGCCGACGAGGTGTGGGATCGCTTCCGCGGCGCGTGCGACAAGATCTACGAGCGGGCGCGTCGCGGCGAGCCCGCGACGACGGCGGCGGCGGCACCAGATGCCAAGCCGATGGGCTACTCAGCCCCCAAGCTTGGCGATCTCCTCAAGAAGTAAGCGCTTCAAGAGCGAACGATGACAACGAGCTTCGTCGGTGCACGCGGATGAGCAGAGCAGGGTCAGCGCCTCGCCGCGCGCGACCGATTTGGCCAGCCACGCGATCTTCTGGGTCGCGACCGGCGCCTGCATCTCGTCGAGATAGCGTCGGGAATACTGATCGAATCCGATGGCCGGCTGCCCCTTGCCGTAGGCCGCCGCGTGTAGCTCCACCGACGGGCCGAGCTCCTTCCACCAGGCATCCCAGGTTTCATCGTCCTTGGGCAGCGCGCGCGGCCGATATCGGGTCACGAGCAGGCGGAAGCCGTCGTCAGGCCCGCGGGGATCGTCCCAGCGTGCTGTTTTTATTAGTGTTTCATTGTGGCGCAAATGCGCTTGACGCCCCATGGGTCACAATTTAAGGTCCCTGTTCGCGAAGGTGAGGGCGGCGCGATGTTCGATCGTTACGTAGAAGGCACCAAACCAAGCTGGAAACGCCGTGCAGTTCTAACGGTTTCACTGGCATTGCACGCCGGCGCGGCCGTCGCGTTGGTGATCTATTCGTTCATTCACGTCGAGGAGATCACCCCGCCGGCCCTGTCGCTGACGTTCTTCAGCGCACCGCCGCCACCTCCGCCGCCGCCGCCGCCGGCGAAGAAGCACACCGAGGTGAAGCACATCGAGAAGAAGATCGTCACGCCGACGACCGTTCCGCAGCTCGTCCAGCCCAAGCAGGAAGAGCAGAAGCCGGACGAGGACGACGGTGAAGAGGGCGGCGTCGAGGGCGGCGTCGCTGGTGGCGTCAAGGGCGGCGTCGTCGGTGGCACCGTCGGCGGCACGCTCGGCGGCACCGGCGCCGCGGTCAAGCCGAAGAACGTTCCGGCGCACGTGTTCGACTCGGAAAAGCTGTCGGGCGAAATGCCGCATCTCCCCGATATCGTCAAGATTCAGCGCAAGGGTACGGGCGAAGCGATCTTCCTCGCCAAGGTCTGCGTCGACCAGAGCGGACACGTCAACCAGGTCAGCATCATGCAAAGCATTCCCGGCGCCGACAACGACATCATGGCGACGCTGCGGACCTGGAAGTTCAAGACCCAGCCCGTCCCGATCTGCTCGCTCTTCCGCATCGTCTTCACGATCAACTGATATGGTTGGTTCCCTCAATTGCTGATCATCTCCGTCGGTCAGCACGACGGGCGACTTCGGGTAGGCAGCGACGGCGGATCAGACTGATATTCGCAGGTTGGTTACCTCATGACCTGGATCCGTCGGGGGCTGCCTCTCTCAAGCGGCGGGCGTCCAGCGCTCGCCAGCCGTTCCCATAGTTGGTGCGAGGATTCCCTTTTATGCCGGTCGCTCCGTCGCTCGCCGTGTTCACCGTCGGAATAGGCGTCGACTACGCCGTGAGCACCTCCTGCTGCCCGATCGACCAGACGAAGCCGGCCAGCTCTCGCGACCGATCGCAGTGACAGTGCGTTGCTTGTTCTTGCCGCGCGCCGTCAGCTTGCGATAGCGACTGCACAGTCGCTGCTGCGGCCGCCATGCGATCTTCTTGACGTCGGGTGATGCTTCCTTGCTTCATTGGCGGATTTGTTCGCTCACCGACGGGCGGAAGCGGTAGGCCAAGACCGCCTCGACGAGGATTCGGCGTATGTGTTCATTGCCGGTTCGTGTGATGCGACCACGTCGCTTCGATTCGCCGCTCGAATGCTCCGACGGCACCAGTCCGATGAAGCCCATCAGCCGCGGCGCTTTGGCGAATCGTTTCAGATTGCCAAGCTAGGCGGCGATGACGACTGCGCTGATCAGACGGATTCCACGCAGCGCCTGCAGCGCTTTGACCAGCGGCGCCAGCGACCACTCGTCGACGAGCTCGCCGATCGATCGCGTCAGCGAGTCGACTCGCGCCGTCACGTCTTCGACCGCTTTGAGGTGATCGACCAAGACGCGGTTCTGGGGCCTTCGTGCTCGAAGTGTTGCGTTCGAATCCAATCGAGGTGAGTTTGTGTCCATGCCGTCTATTCGGAATGGTTCTCAGCGACGAGGGCTCGCCGCCACGCTCCTCGGCGACGGCGATCGCACTGCTCTCCTTGTGGACATCCAGACCGGTTGGTCCGCCCTCCGCCTGTGGCTCTGCGACAGTTTGCGTCACTGCTGACTGACCGCGGGACCAACCATTCTGTTTCGCTAACAGCATGGCCATGAACACTCGTCGGCAGACGCCTCGCGGTTTTGCCGGAATCTCTGTGGAGCGTAACGGGTGATTGTGCGGTCTCGGCGCGCTTCGAAGGGCTCCGCTCCGTCGACGGCTGACGACGGTTAGCTGTTAGTTACAGATGCAATTTCCGGCCTGGGCCGGGTCTGGAATGCAGGTATCGCAAATCTGGATGCAGCGGCTACACGTCAGCGCCGGCGGATTAACGGCCGCCATGGGGGCTCCCGCTGCCTGAGCGCTGCGCGTCGCACTGACGCCAAACCCTACTGCGAACATCATTGCAAAGCCGACCCATGCCGCCTTCTTGCTGACAGTTTTCATGATCGCTCCTCAGCCGAACTTGTCGGCGTTGGAAGCGACGCTACTCGGCAACATCAGCTTTGTGAATGCGACTTGTTGTCGCGCGCGATTCAATGCGACTTGTTTGTCGCGCGCGATTCAATGCGACTTGTTGTCGCGCGCGATTCCGTGAGTGCAAAGAGCCGACGAAGCGTCTTCTTGAAGTCCGCGAGGAGCGCCTAGACAGGCGATCGGGTGAGCTCGATGTGCCCGCGCCGTGAGATTATTCGACCACAAGGTAATCAGTTGTTGGAGATGCAATTTCCAGCATGCCCAGGTTGTCGGAATGCAGCTGTCGCAGAATCGCCAACAGCGTTCGCAAATGAGCGGCGCGCGTTGCGCGGCCGCGCGCCGTGGCGCTAGCTGCATACGCGTCCCGCGATGCGTTGACGCTAAATCCGAACGCGAACATCATTGCGAACCCGAGCCATGCCGTTTTCTCGCTGACTCTTCATGGTTGCTCCTTGCCGAACGAGTCGGCGCGGCAGCGAGAAGAGCGAGCGCTGGAGACTCTTGGAATGCGACCTGTTGCCGCGCGCGAATCCGCCAGTTCAGCGAACTAATTTAGCCGGTTCCGATCTGCTCGCTCTTCCGCATCGTCACGAGCAACTAGCGAGCCCTCCACGAGCATGTCGGACCAGTGATGCAGACGGAATCACAGCTAAGTCGGAGCGCCTCCCCAGTGATTGCTTGCAGACAAACGCGGTAGGTGCACTGGAACGCGTCGGCGCATGATGGGTCGCCGCCGCAGGCTGGGTTGCAATTCTGCAAGTTCGTGACGCATTGCAAACACTTAGGGCTCCATCCAATTCGACGCGTGAGTACGTCGACGGCATCGTGGGACTTCCCAGTCCGATGGGAATGGGGCGAATGGTCGCGCGACGATTTAACGCGCGCGAACGCATCGATGCGACCGCCTGAGTGAACAACTTTCACGCTCCGGTCCGCGCGCGACTCCGAGCAAGAGACCTAGTGCGAGCGCGCTCCCTGCTTTTCCCTTGCCTTCGCGAGCGCGCACGGGCAATCGTTGCGCGCGCGGATTTTTGCGCCGCGGTTCAGACGCTGCGACGATGCTGCGGGTTGCCTGGTACGACAACAACGATCTTGACTTTTTTTTTGTTCCATACGATGAGGGCGCAACGCGGAGGCGGCCTTTGGCTTTTCTTAACCCGCCTGGAAGGAGCACGAGAATGCGAAC
>JAQBQH010000020.1 GCA_028287105.1 Myxococcales bacterium | reverse complement strand
ATCTGCGCTCGCATGGCGAGGGGCTCGTCATCGTCGCCGGCGCGGCGCTCAACGGCGCGGGCCTGGTCGTGCGCAAGGACAGCAACATCAAGGGGCCGGCCGATCTGCACGGCAAGAAGGTCGCCTCCCCGCAGCTCGGCAACACGCAGGACGTCGCGCTGCGCATGTATCTGAAGGAGAACAAGCTGGCGCCGAAGGACCGCGGCGGCGACGTGCAGGTGATGCCGCTGGCCAACGCCGACATCCTGGCGCTCATGAAGCAGAAGCAGCTCGACGCCGCCTGGGTTCCCGAGCCGTGGACCTCGCGGCTCGTCGAGGAGGCCGACGGCGCGCTGCTGCTCGACGAGCGCGATCGTTGGCCGGAGCGGCGCTTTCCGACCACCGTCCTCGTCGTCACCAAGAAGCTGGCGCACGAGCAGCCCGAGGTCGTGAAGAAGCTCGTCGCCGCGCACGTCGCCACCGTCGCCTGGATCAACGCGCACCCCGAGGAGGCGCGCGGCCTCGTCGACGAGGGGCTCAAGAAGTGGGCGAAGAAGAGCCTGCCGCCGAAGATCCTCGAGGCCGCCTGGAAGAACGTCGTGATTTCGGCCGACCTCCTCGAGCCGGCGCTCGCCAAGCAGCTCGCCGACGGACGCGCGCTCGGCTTTCTCCCCGCCGACGGCGACGTCAAGGGGCTCATCGATCGCCAGTTCCTCGACGCAGCGACGGGGCCGGCGACGACGAAATGATCGCGCTCGACAACGTCTCCAAGCACTTCACCTCCAAGCGCGGCACCCACCACGTGCTGTCGGACGTGTCGCTCACCATCGACGAAGGCCAGTTCGTGTGCCTTCTCGGGCCGTCGGGCTGCGGCAAATCGACGCTGCTCAACCTCATCGCCGGGCTCGACACGCCCGACCAGGGCACGCTCGCCATCGACGGCAAACCGATCGCGGGGCCCGGACCCGATCGCAGCGTCATGTTCCAGGACTCGGCGCTGTTCCCGTGGCTGAGCGTGCGCAGGAACGTCGACTTCGGCCTCGAGCTGGCCGGCTTTCGCGACAAGGACGAGCGCGCGTCGCGCGTCGAGACCTTCTTGAAGAAAGTGCAGCTGTGGCGCTTTCGCGACGCCTACGTCCACGAGCTCTCGGGCGGCATGAAGCAGCGCGTGGCGCTCGCGCGCGCCCTGGCGCCCGACCCGCGCGTCCTCCTCATGGACGAGCCGTTCGCCGCGCTCGACGCGCAGACGCGCGACGTCCTCCACGTCGAGCTGACCGAGATCTGGCGCGCGACCCGCAAGACCGTCGTCTTCGTGACGCACAACGTGCGCGAGGCGGTACGCCTCGGCGATCGCGTCGTGCTCATGGCGACCCGTCCCGGGCGCGTCAAGCTCGACGAGCCGATCGCGCTGGCGCGACCGCGCACCAACGAAGGCGACGTCGCACATTATGTCGGCCGCATCATGAAGGAGCTGCGGACCGAGGTCGAGAAGGTGATGCGTGAGGAGATCGACGATGCGTGGCAGCCTGCGCCGGGCGCTGTTCCTGGTAGCTCTTCTTCTGGCGTGGGAGGCGGCATCTAGGCTCGGGCTCTGGCGTCCCTGGGTCTTTCCGTCGCCGCTGGCGATCGCGCGCAGCTTCGGCTCCGGCGTCGCCGACGGTACGATTCCGCTCGGCATCCTCGTGTCGATGCGGCGCCTGCTCGTCGGCTATGCGCTCTCGCTCGTCGGCGGCATCGGTCTCGGCCTCGCGCTCGCGCGTTCGCAGACCTTGCGCGACTCCATCGGCACGATCGTCACGGGACTGCAGGCGCTCCCTTCGATCTGTTGGCTGCCGATGGCGCTCTTGTGGTTCGGCCTCAGCGAGACCGCCATCCTCTTCGTCGTCATCGCCGGCTCGCTCCTCGCCATCACCGTCGCCACCGAGGCGGGCGTGCGCAACGTGCCGCCGCTCTATACTCGCGCAGCGCGCACGATGGGCGCGCGCGGCGCGACGCTCTATCTGCGCGTCATCCTGCCGGCGGCGCTGCCGGCGATTCTCTCGGGCATGCGCCTCGGCTGGACCTTCGCGTGGCGATCGCTGATGGCGGGCGAGCTGCTCTTCGTCTCCGGCGGCCTCGGACAGCTCCTGGCGACCGGCCGAGAGCTCGGCGACATGTCACGGGTCATGGCGGTGATGGTCGCGATCGTCACGCTCGGCCTCATCACCGAAGTCCTGTTTTTTCAGCGGGTGGAGGCGCGCGTGCGCGACCTCTGGGGTACAGACCGTAGCTAACGGCATGCCCCTTGCTCGTTGTTGCTGAGTGATCGAGGCCCGCCGCATCTCCAAGCGCTTTCAGTCGACGTCACGTGGCGTGACCGCGGCGCTGCACGAAATGTCGATCTCCATCGGCGACGGCGAGTTTGTCTCCCTGGTCGGCCCGTCGGGCTGCGGCAAGACGACGCTGCTCAACCTCGTCGCCGGCCTCGAGCGGCCCGACGACGGCGAGATCCTCATCGACGGCAAGCGCATCCTCGGACCGGGCCCCGACCGCGGCGTCATGTTCCAGGACCCGGCGCTCTTTCCCTGGCTCAGCGTCTCCGAGAATGTCGCCTTTGGCATGAAGGAGCTCCGCCTGCCGCGCGCCCTCCGCGAGGAGCGGACGCGGAAGTATCTTTCGCTCGTCAACATGAGCGGCTTCGCCAAGTCATGGGTGCACGAGCTCTCGGGCGGCATGAAGCAGCGCGTGGCGCTCGCCCGCGCGCTGGCGCTCGAGCCCAAGACGCTGCTCATGGACGAGCCGTTCGGCGCGCTCGATCCCAAGTCGCGCGACTCGTTGCAAGCCGAGCTGGTCGACATCTGGCAGAAGACCGGCAAGACCATCTTGTTCGTCACGCACGACATGGCCGAGGCGGTCCGGCTCGGCAGCCGCGTCATCGTGCTGCGCGCCCGTCCGGCGCGCGTGGCCTGCGACGTGGACGTGGCGGCGCTCCTGCCGCAGCCGCGCCACGTGGATCACCCCGAGGTCGTCGAATTGGCGGCGCACCTCAAGGGTGCGCTCGACGAAACCGGAGAACGCGAGGCGATCGATGGCGATGGAGACGGCTCCGAGCGACCCGAAACGCACCTTGCCGGCGGTGCTGGCGGTCGGGGCGTTGCTCATTGGCTGGGCCTGCATCTCTAGGTTCGGCCCCTGGCCCCGCTACATGCTGCCTGGTCCCGGCGGCGTGGCGCTCTCCCTCGGCCACTCGTTGCGCACGGGAGAGCTCGGGCGCGCCGTCGCCACCTCGCTCTATCGACTGTTCGCCGGCTACGCGATGTCGTCGGCGGCCGGCATCACCCTCGGCGTGATGTTGGCGCGCCTGTCGTGGCTGCGCGCGGCGGTCGGTCCGCTCGTCGTCGGCCTGCAGGCGCTGCCGTCGATCTGCTGGCTGCCGCTGGCGCTCTTGTGGTTCGGCCTGTCGGAGAAGGCGATCCTGTTCGTCGTGGTCATGGGCTCGCTCCTGTCGATCACGATCGCGACCGAGAGCGCCGTGCGCGCGGTACCGACGATGTACATCCGCGCGGCGCGCACCATGGGCGCCAGGCGGTTGCGGCTCTACACGCGGGTCATCCTGCCGGCGGCGCTGCCGGGGATCGTCACCGGGCTCAAGCTCGGCTGGACCTTCGCGTGGCGATCGCTGATGGCGGGCGAGCTGCTCTACGTCGCCGGCGGGCTCGGCCAGCTGCTCACGCTCGGCCGGGAGCTCGGCGACATGGCCAAGGTGATGTCGGTGATGGTCGTCATCGTCATCCTGGGGCTCGGCTTCGAGCGCATCCTCTTCGGCAACGTCGAGAAGCGCGTGCGCGAGCGCTGGGGCTACGCCCAGGCCGAAGCCGCCTGACGCCGACCTGCGCTCAGAATGCGTAGCGCGTGTAGAAGCGGTGCGGCACGAACGGCGGGATGGCGAGCGGCTCGATGAGCCCGTGCCCCGACGAGCGGCAGTCGTTCCACGCCGGCAGCTTTCCCGTCGCGTAGTAGGTCGACAGATACTTCCAGTCGGACGCCCACCAGTCGCTGATCCAGTGATCGCGATCGGTGATGCCGGCCTCGTGCAAAAGCTGCAGCCCGTAGCGCGACGCGTTCTGCTCGTAGACGCGCGCCTCGTCGATGATCTCGGGGGCCGCGCCCGGCTTCACGCGGGTATCGATGGTGCGGTAGGCGGGCACCGTATTCCACTGCACGGTGTGGCCGAACAGGTGCACCATGACGAACAGCGACATCTCGAGATCGTTGGCGTAGTCGACGCCGATCTCCGAGCCGTCGAAGATGCCGGTGTTGGGATCCTGCACGTCGCCGATGTAGACCCGCACCCCGTAGCTCTCGATGCGGGTGCGTGCGCGACGGAACGCGTCCTTGAGCGGAAGGTCGATCTTGGCCATGCTGTGGGCATCATGCCACGCGCCCGGCTCTGTGTGCTCGCTCTCGCCGCCTCCACCGCCGCGTGCGCGGTCACACCCACGGTGGCGCTCGAGCGCGCGCAAGCCGAGGCGCAAGCGGGCCGGCCCGAGCTGGCGCTCAAGCGGTTCGACACCATCGCCACGCGCAAGGACGCCAGCGACGAGGAGCGCATCCAAGCCTGCATGGGCGCCGCGCACGCCTGCGACGCGCTCAAGGATGAAGCGTGCGCGCGCACGCGCCTCGAGCGCGCCATCGAGCGGGACGTACCCGGCAAGGTCGAGCCGGCGCTCTTCGAATTGGCGGAGCGCGTGGTGCACGAAGATCGCGGCCGCGCGCTCAGCCTCTACTACCGCGCCGCCGGCGGCGCCGAAAAATATCGCGACCGCGCGTGGCCCTACAAGGCGGCCATGGACCGCATCGTCCAGATCTCGATGTCGCGCTGAGGAGGCAGCTTTCGCGCGGACGACTCAGTTGAGCGGCGCGCTCGGCTCGACCAGGCGCAGCACCGGCATGACCTCGACGGGCTCTTCGGCGGTGACCGACCAATCGACGCTGCGGCGCGACGACAAGAGCGCGAAGGCATCACGCAGCGACGACAAGAACGCCCGCCAGCGCAGCGCACCGACGAAGCGGAAGCTGCGCAGCTCCTCGTAGGCGGCGGCGGCGCGCGCCATCGGCTCACCCGCGCCATGCTCGTCACACAACGCCGCCAGCGTCGGCAGCACCGTCGCCGAGAGCGGCGCGACCGCGTGCGCCGCCAGACCCGGCACGCGCGCCTCGACCGACAAGACGTCGCACACCTCGTAGGCCGAGACCCAGGCGCGCCGATCGGCTCGCAATCCGCGCCGCCGCACCAGCGGCAGGCGCGCCCGCGCGGGGAAGCGCTCGAGCCGCCAGCCCTCCTCGAGCAGCCCCGCGGCCGGCACGCCCGGCACGCGACGCAATCCAAACGCGTCGACGCACCAGCCGGTCAGCTCCGCCAGCGCCGCCAGCGACGGCGGCACCGCGCGCGAATCGCATTCGCCTTCGGGCAGCCACGGCGGCGTCAGGTTCGCCGCCAGCGCTTCCGCGCCGACGATGTCATCCTGCTCCATCGCCTCCAGCTCGCCGGCGATCTGGTCACACGACGTGCGATTGAGATCGAACTGCCACGCCGGCAGCGCGATCATTCGCTCGCCGACGCGGCACGGCTCGTCCACGTCGTCGAGGATGAAGTCGATTCCCGCCTGCTCGAGCGTCGCGACGTCCGCGCGCCCGCAAAACCCACGACGCTCCAGCGCCACGCCAAACAGCGCCTGCAGCGTCTCCTCGTCGAGGCGGAGCTCGTCGGCCAGCTCGTCGGCGCCGAGCAGCGCTGCCTCGGCGCCGTGCGCGGTCGTCAAGATCGGCCGCACCGTTCCCTTCTCGAATGCGGCGCGCAGCCTGGTCGCGCGCTCGGGATGCGCGCGGGTCGCGCCCACGGCGGTCTCCGCATCCAACGCGAGCGTCACGGGTACGCCCGAGCGCTCGGCCAGCGTGAGGACGCCGTCGAGCCGCTCGCCGTCGGTCACTCCCGTGACCACGACGACGCGCCCATGTGCTCGCGTAGCCACTAGAAAAACTTCTCCTCGCGAGAGCGATGCTTCATTTCCCAGGCGCCCTCGGCGCAGTGCGGCCGCGGAAACACGCGACCCGACACGCCGAAGAACTCGTGATTGCCGCACGAGCAGCGATAGACGCCGTAGTGCTTGATGATTTGGCCCGGCATGAAATTCGTCGACATCAGTAAGCCCTCCATGCCGCCGACTCTTTGCGAATCGCGGGCCAACTCGGAGACGCCGCGGCCGAGGCCGCGAATCGCGCGCCGATTGCGCCGCGACGGCGCCGACGGAGCGCGCATCGTGCCGCGATCGCACTGCCGCGACGCTCTTCACTGCCGAAGTGACAACGGAAGGGGATCGAAAAGTGAAAGAAATTACTAGTTGTGGGGAATGCTGGGCTGCGCCGGCGGACTGGCCGGAGGCCCGAGGATCTCGTCGAGGCGCGCCAGGTCGACGCCGAGGGCCGCACAGGCGGCGACTCGATCGCCGGCGTAGGCTTCGAGGGTGCGCATGGCCAGCTGGCGCTCCGCCTCTTCGACCTTGGTGCCGATGGCGATGGGCACGACCGGCGGCACCGGCAACGCGAACGGCGGACTCTCGTCGGCGCGTCCGACGAGGCGGAACGATCCCGTCGTCGGCGCCGGCGTCACCGGCGTAGCGCGCGTCGGACGCTCCATCAAGAGGCGATTGATGAGGTCCGGCTCGAGCCGCTCGCCACGCTCGAGCAGAACGGCTTGCTCGACGAGGTTGCGCAGCTCGCGCACGTTGCCCGGCCACGCGTACGACATGAGCAGCTCGACCGCCGCCTCGGGCAGCGCGCGCACCGGCCGCTTGTAGCGCTCCGCGGCCGCGCGCATGAAGCGATCGGCGAGGAGGCCGATGTCCTCGAGCCGTGTGCGCAACGGCGGCAGCGTGATCGGGAAGATGTTGATGCGGTAGTAGAGATCCTCGCGGAACTTGTTCTCGTGCGCCATCGCCAGGAGGTCGCGATTGGTCGCGCAGACCACGCGCACGTCCGCCGTGTGCTCGACCTTGCCGCCGACGCGCGTGTACTTGAACGTCTCGAGCACACGCAACAGATCGACCTGCGCGCGGTCGGACATGGTCGACACTTCGTCGAGGAAGATGGTTCCGCCCTTGGCGGCGCCAAACTTTCCTTCGGCCGCGCTGACGGCGCCGGTGAAGGCGCCCTTCTCGTGGCCGAACAGCTCCGACTCGATGAGGTCCTTCGGAATCGCACCGGTGTGGACGGGAATGAACGGTCCGTTGGCGCGAGGCGAACGGTTGTGCACCGCGCGCGACACCAGCTCCTTGCCGGTGCCGGTCTCGCCCACGATCAGAACGGTCGCATCGGTCTGCGCGACCGCGGTGATGCTCTCGAAGACGCGATGCATGACCGAGGAGCGCGCCAGCATGCCTTCGAACACCTCTTCGCCGGCGTTCTCGGTGGCGAGGAGCGCGTTGGGCAGATAGGCGGGCCGCTCGGCGACGAGCTGCGCGATCAGCTTCTTGAGCTGCGAAACGTGAACCGGCTTTTTGAGGTAATCCACGGCACCGTACTTCAGCGCGGTGACGGCGGTGCTGACCGAGGCATGGCCGGTCATGACGACGACGGCGGTGGCCGGTGCCTGATTGCGCAATTCGCGCACGAGGTCGAGTCCGCTCTCGCCGGGGAGCTGAACGTCGGCGACCACGATCGCATAGGTACCTTCGCGGAACTTGGCGAGCGCGGCCTCCGTCGAAGCGGCGACATCGACGTCATGTCCCGCCTCCGTGAGAAGCGAGCAGAGGGCCTCCGCGTCGGCCGCGTCGTCGTCGACGACGAGCATCCGCGCCGGCACTGTCTGCCCGCGTGCCTGCAACTTATCCATGTAGAGGTTGTGGGGTCTGGGTATGAGAGGTGCAACGGGTGTCAGACGGTCTCTCGTCGAGCGAGTTACCTTCGGAACGAGCCGTTGCCCCCGTGAAAGCCGCCGCCGCCGCCGCGCATGGCCGGCGCGCTGAAGCTCTGTGACGGGGCGCTGTGATAGCTCGGCGCCGGGCTGAAGCTGCGGGCGGGCGCCGAATAGCTCGGGGCGTGGTATGCCGGCGGGGCGCTGTAGTGAAACTGCTGCGCAGGAGCGTTGTAGTGATATTGCGGCTGCGGCGCGCGGTACTGCTGCTGCACGGCGGGCGCGCTGTACCGGTACTGCTGCTGCGCCGGCGCGTTGTAGCGGTATTGCTGCTGTGCCGCCGGCGCGTTGTAGCGGTATTGCTGCTGTGCCGCCGGCGCGTTGTAGCGAAACGGCTGCTGCGCCGCCGGCGCGTTGTAGCGGTACTGCTGCTGCGCCGGCGCGTTGTAGCGGAACGGCTGCTGCGCGGCGGACGCGCCGTAGCGATACGGCATCGGCTGCGTACGCCCCTGCACCGTCGCCGACGGTCGCTGCCACGACTGGTTGCCGATGGAGCGCGCTCCCGCGACCGGATGCGCGAACGCCCCGCCCACCGGACGCGACTGCATCCACGGACGGTTCGCGATCGGCTGCCCGACGCGCGGCGTGATGTTGGCGCGCGGCAGCGCCCGCGGCGCCATCGCGTTCAGCGCCACCGAATGCACCGGGTGGCCGAGCTGCGCCGCGACCATGCTCGCCGATGGACCGGCATTGAAGCGCACCTGCGTGCCGGCGATCGTCGTCTGTCCGAAGTTGTGGATCTGCGTCGTGCGATTCCAGACCGCGTTGACGGCGCGCGACGGCAGGTACGACGGCCGCGGCGAACCGAGCTGACCGGCGACGGTGAAGCGCCACGGCGAGCGAACGCCGCGCGGAGCTCCGATGACCACGCCGCGCGGCGGCAGCGGCGCCCAGCCGACGTAGCCGCCGCCCCAGCGCCAATCGACCCACGCCGGACCCCACGTCGTGCCCGGCGTCCAGCACCAGCCGTAGCCGCCCACGACCATCCAGCGTCCGTAGTGGAACGGCGCCCAGCCCCAGTTGTAGTCGCTGACCCAGGTCCAGCCGTAGTCGGTCATGACGAAGTGGCCGCCCGAGCTGTAGGGCGAGAAGTCGTAACCAACCACCGACGGCGACGGGATCCACACGTGGCCGTACGACGGCACGTCCTGCCACGCGCCGTACGGCGACAGCGTGTCTTCGAACTGCGTGTACGCGTTCGGGTCGTAGCCGTCGTCGTATTGATCGGAGTTGACCGAGACGTCGTAGGTGACGTCGTAGCCGTCATCCTCGTCGTCTTCGTCGTAGCCGGACTGCGGCTGCACCTGCGCTTGCGGCTGCATTTGCGGCTCGGGTTGTGGCTGCATTTGCGGCTGCGGCTGCGGTAGCTGTTGCGGCTGCATCGTTTGCGCGCCATTCTCCGTTCCATTCGACGGATAGATCGGCTGCTGCGCGAATGCGGGCGACGCGACGAGGCCGAGGCTGGTCACTAAAATCCACGACACTCGATTCATGATGAGCTCCATTGACGCGGTGCGTCTTTCGAAAAGCCGCCGTTCTGCACGATGATGATACGAGTCTTGTTTTAGACTTATTCAATAGACTTGTGGGCGTTTCGCGCTTGCCACTGCTGGCGCGAGCCCTTAGTGTGGGAACATTGGTCACGCGTTGTGACTGGATAGGCGGAAGGAGCGCGATCGGACTGTGGGTACCAAGCTGTTCGTAGGAAATTTGTCGTACGCGATCACCGAGGTGGAGCTTCGCGAGGCTTTCAGTCAAGAAGGACGCACTGTTCAGAGCGTACGAATCGCGCTCGATCGGGAGACGCAGCGACCGCGCGGCTTCGCGTTCATCGAAGTCGCGACTGACGCTGACGCCGAGTCGGCAATCAAGCAGTGGAACGGCATCATGCTCAACGGGCGCAACGTCTTCGTCGAGAAGGCGCAAGAGCGTAAGCCCGGTGATCCGCGACCGGCGCCGCGACCGCGGCCGGGCGGATTCGGAGGTCCCGGTGGTGGTCCAGGCGGACCGCGCCCCGGTGGATTCGGTGGGCCCGGCGGCCCCGGTGGCTTTCGCAGCGGCCCGCGCTTTCCGGTCGCCTCCGCGCAGGTCGACAAGGAAGAAGGCCGTCGTCGCGCAGCTCGCCCCGAGAAGCGCAGCGACGCCAAGAAGAAGCCCGGCGAAGGGCGTCCCAAGGAAGAAGATCGCGAGCGCGGCAAGTGGCGCTGGGACGGCAACGACGATTACTAGCTAGC
>JAQBQH010000412.1 GCA_028287105.1 Myxococcales bacterium | reverse complement strand
CCTCGTCGCCGCGCTCGCCGGCGCGCGCCCCGAAGCCCCACGCGCCGTCGACGAGGACGCGCACGCCGAAGCCGCGCGAGGTGGCGTGGAAGTGCCGCTCCACGCGGCCGTCGCGCACCGCCAGGGTCTCGCGCTCGTCGTCGACGTGGCGGGCGTCGGCGAAGGAGGCGCCGCGACGCCTGAGCTCCCGGATGATCGAGGCCAGCCGCTCCACGCGTCGCAGGGTAGCAGAGCCGCGCCGCGACGTGTTACGATGAGACGCTATCGGAGGACTTATGTTTGGCTTGGTAATACGGCGGGTGGCGTGGATCACGCTGCTGCTCGCCGCCGGCTGCGGCGACGACGGTACCGTCGTTCCGCTCGCCACGACCGAATCGGCGCTGTCCAGCTGCAACGTCGCAGCCGATTGCGTCCTTCCCGCCGGTGCCGGCAGCTGCGTCACCATGGCGTGCACAAGTCATCGTTGCGAGTTCGCCATGGACGCGGTCGCGTGCCCAACCGGCTGCACCGTCGCCAATCAGCTCACCGACTGCGCCATCGGCGCCGGCAGCTGCCTGCTCGTCAAGTGCACCGCCGCCGCCTGCGCCTTCAACGACTACAGCACCTCGCTCAGCTGCGACTGCACGGCGCCCGCCGACTGCGCCGCGCCCAACGCCTGCCAGAGCGCGGCCGCCTGCACCAGCGGAACCTGCACCTACGCCGCCGTCACCGACCCCGCGGTCCATCCCTGCTGCAACGTGGCCGCCGACTGCGGCGGCGCTGCGACCTGCACGGCCAACACGTGCGACTGCGGCGGCGGCAAGAAGTTCTGCGACTCCACCCTCGGTAACGGTCGCTGCGTGCCGTCGGGCGGCTGCTGCGTGCCGACCGAATGCGGCACCGGCAACTCGTGCCAGGCGCGCACCTGCTCGCTCGCCGGCGCCTGCGGCTTCGTCTCCAACGGCAACGCCGGCTGCTGCGACGCGCCCGCGGACTGCGGCGGCACCGCCGGCTGCACGGCCAATCGCTGCACCTGCGCCGCCGGCGAAAAGTTCTGCGCCGGCTCCACGCCGGGCGGCGGCGTCTGCATTCCCAATTCGGGCTGCTGCGCGTCGACGGACTGCGCGCCGCACTCCAACGCCTCGGTCGCCTGCACCGCCAACGCCTGCGTCTACAGCTGCGACGCGAATTTTCACGACTGCAGCGGCACCTGCCGCTCCAACACGAGCATCTCGAGCTGCGGCGCCAGCTGCACCCCGTGCGCGACCGGCAATACCTGCCAGGCGCCCACCTGCAGCGCCGGCGTGTGCGGCTTCGGCACCGCCGGCCCGTCGCCCTGCTGCAACGTCGTCGGGGACTGCACGCCGATGAACGCCTGCCAGACGGCGACCGCATGCACCAACAACCAGTGCGTCTTCGGCGGGCTCGCCAGCACCGGCTGCTGCAACAGCGCGACCGATTGCCCGGCGCCGGCCAACCCGTGCTTGACGCGCACGTGCGTCGCCAACCAGTGCGCCACCGCGCCGGTCAGCAACTGCGGCGACGACGCCGGCACGCCCGACGATCTGGCCACGCCCGGTGATCTGGCCACGCCCGACGATCTGGCCGCGCCCGACCTCGCCGACAAGCTCTCGCTCTCGGGCGGCGGCGGCTGCTCGGTCGCGCCCTCGGCACCTCGCGATCGCGCCGCGCCGCCCGCGTCGTTGCTCCTCGTCGCCCTCGCCCTCGCGTTCGCGCTCCGCCGCCGCCACGCATGAGTCGCGCTCGGCTATTCATCGTCGCCGCCGTCGTCCTCGCGCTCGCCGCGCCCGCACGCGCGCAGACCTCGACCGCCTTCGACGCCCAGCAGTTCCATCCTTCGATCACCTCCAACGGCTACTACACCGTCGACGGCGCCTTCGTCGCCCGTCACCTCGGCTTCTCCGCCGGCGTATGGGGCAGCTACGGCCACGACCCGCTCGTGCTCCGCCGCGACGGCGCCCTCGCCGGCGAGCTGATCGTCCGTCAGCTCGGCCTCGACGTCGTCGGCAGCTTCGCCTTCGTCGATCGCATCGAGATCGGCATCGATCTGCCGATCGTCCCCTATCAGGTCAACGACAACTCGCTCGCCAACCTGCCCAGGCTCAAGGGGGCCGGGCTCGGCGATCTCGCCGTCGAGGTCAAGGGGCTCCTCTGGGCGCCGGTCCGCGGCCAGCATCGCTTCGGCCTCGCCGCCGTCGTCGGCGCCACGTTTCCCACGGGCGACTCCGACAGCTTCATGGGGCAGGGCTTTCCCACCGGCCGCTTCCGCCTCGTCGGCGAATGGCGCGCCAGCCACGTCGAGGCCGCGGTCAACGCCGGCTTCGTCGTGCGTCGCGGCCGCGACTTCCTCGATCTGCACGTGGGATCCCAGTTCGCCTGGGGCGTCGCGCTCGGCGTGCCGCTACCGCGCGGGTTCGCCGTCATCGGCGAGGTGCGCGGGCTCGTCGGCATCGAATTTCCCAAGGGCGCCTCGCTCGATCGCTCCGAGGCGCCGTCGGAGCTGGCGGTGGGGCTGCGCTGGCGTGCGCGCTTCGGCCTCGAGCTCAACCTCGCCGCCGGCGTCGGGCTGACGCGCGGCTACGGCACGCCCGATCGCGCGCGCGCCATCTTCGGCATCAAGTACGTCTCGCCCGAGCGTCGCCAGGAGGCCGTCGCGACAGCGACCTCGCCGCGCCTGCCGCCGCCGCTGCCCGCGCCGATCGCGCCGCCGCCCCCTCCCATCGTCGTTACACCGCCGCCGCCGGCGCCCGACAGCGATCGCGATGGCGTCGCCGACGCGGACGATCGCTGCCGCGACAAGCCCGGCCCCAAGGAAAACCAGGGCTGCCCCGACTTCGACTCCGACGGCGACGGCTTCATCGATCGCCAGGACAAGTGCCCCTTCGAGCCGGAGACCTTCAACGGCGTCGACGACGAAGACGGCTGCCCCGATCAACCGGCCGCGCTGGCCGGCTTCCACGGCGACAAGATCGTCATCTTCGAGCCCGTCCTCTTCGAGAAGGACGGCAGCGTCGTCGACCGGCGCTCGTACAAGCTGCTCGGCGTGGTCGCGCATCTGTTGCGGCTCCATCCCGAGATCCTCAAGCTGCGCGTCGAGGGCCACATGGACAACAAGATGCCGCCCTACGAGGGGCTCGAGCTGTCGCGCGCCCGCGCCGCCGCCGTCCGTCGCTGGCTCGTCGACCAGGGCAAGGTCGAAGCCAAGCGGCTCACCGCGCAGGGCTTCGGCCCCGACCGCCCCCTCGCCGACAACCGCGACTTCATTGGGCGCGCCAAGAACCGCCGCATCGAATTCGTCATCATGCAAAGGCTCGACGCGGGTAACTGATGCCGCGCCCCCCCGGGCTGTCGTCGTCGGCGCGCGCCATCCGCGAGAGCATCTTCTCGCGGCTGCAGGGACGTCTCGGCAAGCACGGCGCCGATGGTGTGCCGCTACACCTCGGCGACACCTATCTGCCGCCGCCGCCGTCGGTGCGCGCGGAGCTGGCCTCGACCGCCGCCGATTGGCGCTATGGCGCGCCCGCCGGTGAAGCGCCGCTCCTCAGCGCCCTCGCCGACAAGCTGCGCCGCCGCAACGGGCTCCACTGGGTGGCCGAAGAGCACGTGCAGATCACGGTGGGCGCGACGGGTGCGCTGGCGGCGGCGGCGCGCGCTCTCCTCGATCCCGGCGACGAGATCGTGACGCCCACGCCGCACTGGCCGCTCATCCGCGGCATCGTCACCAACGCCGGCGCCGTCGCGGTCGAAACGCCGCTGTCGCAGAAGCTCTACGCCGATCCGGGCGCCGACGCCGCGGCGCTCCTCGCGCCGTCGATCACGCCGCGCACCGTCGCGCTCTACGTCACCACGCCCAACCACCCCGACGGCAAGCAGCTCTCGCGCCGCCATCTGGAGCAGCTCGCGGCGCTCGCGCGCGCGCACGATCTCTGGGTCCTCGCCGACGAGGTCTACGAAGATCTCGCGTGGGCCGAGCCGCACGTCTCGATAGCGTCGCTGCCCGGAATGGCCGAGCGCACGCTGACGGTGTTCTCGCTCTCCAAGACCTACGCCATCGCCGGCTACCGGCTCGGCTACGTCGTTGGCGCGGCGGCGCCGATGCACAACCTGCGCAAGATCGCCAACCACACCGTCTACAACGTGCCGTCGCTGCTTCAGCGCGTCGCGCTCTCGCTCGTGACCGGCGAGGCGTCGCGCACGTGGCTCGACGAGGCGCGCCGCATCTATGTCGCCGCACGCGACGAGGCGCTGGCGCAGCTGCCGGCGCTGAGCTTCGTACCCGATGGTGCCACCTATCTCTTTGCCGATTTGTCACGCTGGGCGCCCGACGGTGACGTCTGGCCGCTCGTGGAGAAGCTGCTCGACGCCGGCGTGTCGATCGCACCCGGCGAGCAGTTCGGCCGCGGCTACGAACGACACGCGCGTATCTGCTTCACCGCCCTGCCGCCCGACCGCTTGCGCGTCGGGCTCGCTCGCCTTGCGGACGTGCTTTCGACCGGACGATAAATTCCGTGCAGAGAGCGGGCACCTGGTCAGACTCTAAACACGATGCGAATCCTCCTCACCCTCTTCGCCGTTCTGATCGCACCGATCGCCGCCGCCAATCCCGAGCCGGCCGACGCTGTCAAAGGCTACTTCCAGGCGCTGGACCGTCAAGACTTCAGTCGCGCGCTCGCATACACCGAGGGCGCCGCGAAGGGACGCACCTCGCGCATGGTCGAGCAGCTAAAGAGCGAGGCCGCGGCCAACCATGCGCGCGTCGAGGTGAAGGTGAAGCGCCTCGACGTCAAGAGCGCCGGCGTCGCCGAGCCGGGCCGCGGCGTGCCGGTCCCGGTGGCGTTTCACATCGACGTCGTCGGACACAAATTTTGCTTCAGCAAGGTCGCGCGCAAGCTCGACGGGGAAGCGCGCTTCTATCTCGACCCGGCGCGCCCCGACCGCATCGTCGCCATCGAAGGCCGCCTCGCCGATTAGCGCGTTCTACTTGCAGATGGTCATGACGCTGTTGCCAGTGAAGTAGTAGACATTGGTCGTGTCGACGGCGACCGCGCTCGTGCTGCCCGTCGTCAACGCTCGATCGCCGCCGCCGCCCTTGTCGACAGACGCGACGCCCCACGGACCGGCGACGTAGACGCGCGCGTCGTCGACCGCGATCGCGTCGACGGCGTCGAACGGCGGCTTGTCGTTGTGATAGACCGCGGCGAGTTGGTTCGGACCGGTGATCGCGTAGACGGTGGGGCCGACGGTGGCGAAGAGCGTGTTGCCGTCGCTCACGAGGTTGTCGGCGCCGATCCCGGCCAGCTGCTCCGCTGCCGAAGTGCCACTCTGTAGCTGGCGAAACGTACCGCTGCCACTCCAGAACACGTGTGTCGCATCGACGAGAATCGGAAGGTCGCCCGTCGCGACGGTCGTGAAGGCGTGTGGGCTGCCGGCGCCCTGCGGTACGACCTCGATCGTAAAGGACGCCGATTGCGTGCAGCCAGAGTTGGGTCGGACCACGTTGCGCTGCGTCAGCCAGGCGGTACCGCCGAACGCGGCGACGTGGCTGAAGACGGGCACGGTGCAGCCGTACGCCTCGGCGTCGATGTGGCGCTGCGCGCCCGAGGCCTTGTCGATGATGGTGAGGGTGCTCGGATCGGGGCCACTCATACTGCCGCGGCTGAAGATGAGATACGCCGACGTGTCGTCGAGCGCGAAGTCCCAGCCGCCGCCGTCAGATTGCAGCGGGGTGACGTTGGAGAGCAGCGTCGGTGTGCCGCCCGCCTTGGCGATTCGGTACAGGCCTGCAAACGCGCTGGAGACGTCGAGATAGTAGACGTCGGTCGCGTCGACGAGGATTTTGTCGACGAAGTGAGCGGGTGCCAGCTCCGTCGGACCGGTCAGCGTGCATGCTGGCGTGCCACCACCACCGCCGCCGCCGCCGCCGCCGCCGGTCGCGCCACCGCCACCACCGCCACCACCGCCGCCACCGGTCGCGCCACCACCACCGCCACCGCCCGGCATGGGCGTGCCGCCGTCCGGCGGTGGCGTCGTCACACCACCGCCGGCTCCGCCATCCGCGGACGGCGGTGTCGAGGTGGGAGTGACCTCGGTCGGCCCACCCGAAGAACCGCAGCCTGCAACGAACGCTACCATCGCGAAGGCTAACGAGCGCGTCATCTGCTCCTCCATTTTAGCGGCGGTGACGGTCGTCGACGTTCGCATGGCAACCCGTCTGCGCGCATACGCAAATCGAGATGCAATATCGTCGCCCCGTCGACGTGCCGCGGGTCGCTCGCCGTAGGTGCGACCTCGTCCCCGTCGAGATCGGGCTTGCATCTACCTGTACACATGACCAGATCAAATACTGCGATGAGCGCGCATCCGGCACGTTGGTGGCACCAGGAGCCGAACGGCAAGCTGCTCTGCACGCTGTGCCCGCGCTTCTGCCGGCTCGGCGACGGGCAGGCCGGCTTCTGTTACATCCGCAAGAACGAGGGCGGCAAGCTGGTCTCGCTCGGCTACGGGCGCACCACCGGCTTCGCCACCGATCCGATCGAGAAGAAGCCGCTCAATCATTTCCTCCCCGGCACCTCGATCATGAGCTTCGGCACCGCCGGCTGTAACCTCGGCTGCAAGTTCTGCCAGAACTGGGACATCTCGAAGAACCGTCTCGACGATCGCGCGTCCGCCCCGGTGACCCCGGAGCAGGTGGTCGATCTCGCCATCGAGCACAACTGTCCGTCGGTGGCGATGACCTACAACGACCCGGTCATCTGGGCCGAGTTCGCCATCGACATCGCCCGCGCGGCGCGTGCGCGCGGCGTGCGCTCGGTCCTGGTCACCGCGGGCTACGTCACCGAGGAGGCGCGCGGCGAGCTCTTCCAGAACGTCGACGCCACCAACGTCGACCTCAAAGCCTTCACCGAGGACTTCTACCACAAGGTCACCTTCAGCCATCTGCAGCCCGTCCTCGAGACGCTGGTCTGGCTCAAGCGCGAGACCAAGGTCTGGCTCGAGATCACCAACCTCATGATCCCCGGGCTCAACGACGCCGAGGAAGAGACGCGCAAGCTGTGCGAGTGGGTCGGCGCGGAGCTCGGCGACGAGGTGCCGCTGCACTTCACCGCCTTCCATCCCGACTTCAAGATGCGCGACATCGCGCCCACGCCCCCGTCGACGCTGACGCGCGCGCGCGAGATCGCGCGCGAGATCGGTCTAAAATACGTCTACACCGGCAACGTGCACGATCGCGCCGGCGGCACCACATTCTGCCCGTCGTGCGCGGCGGCGGTCATCGAGCGCGACTGGTACGCGATCGATCCCGTGGGCCTCCTGCGCGGCACCGGCGGCGCCGGGAGCTGTCGCGCCTGCGGCACGCCCATCGCCGGCGTCTTCGAGCTGCCGGTGCGCGCCTCCGAAGGGCGCCGCCGCGGCCTCGGCCTCGTCTACAGCGACTGAGCTCGCGTGCGGCGCGCGCTACTGCGCGAAGTCGAGTCGCTTTCGCGTCGTCTCGTTCGGCAGGATCATGACCGGCAAGGTGCGGCTGATCTTGAACTCCGGATTGGTCAGGACGACGGTGTGCTTGCCGGCCGGCAGCTTGACGCTCACCGGCGTCGGACCTTTGTCCTGCCCGTCGATCTTCACGTTGCACCACGGGCTCGACGCCAATAGCAGCGTGCCTTCGCCCTCGAGCTTCATCGGTGCCGCCGCCGCGTCCTGCCGGCGCGTCTCGGCCGTCTGAATCCGCGCCAGCGGTGCCTGCTTCGTCGTCTCCGGCAGCGTGGCGATGTGCTTGGGACGATGCGCCTTCGCCCTGGCCGCCGCGTCGCCGACGAGCTTGCCGCCGTCGACGACGGGCCTGGCCGCGTCGCCCGTCGGCTTCGCCGCGTCGCCCGTGGGCTTCGATGGTTCGCCCGTGGGCTTCACCGACTCGCCCGTCGGCCTCACGGCCATCGCGCTCGCCGGCACCGTCGCAGTCGTCGCCGCGGTCGGCATCGCCACCTTCTCGCGCGCACCGCGCGAATGGAGCACGAACCCGATCGCCGCCGCGCCCGCCACCAGCACCGAGCACAGGACGAGCCACAGCCCCCCGTTCGATCGCGCCACCTTCGCGGGCGGCTCGTCCTCGAGCGGGTTGCCGAGCGCGCGCGTGATCGCGCCGCGATCGACGTTGCGCACGCCCGACGTCGCGCTCGCCTCGACCTTCTTGCGAAACTCCGCGCGCTCCCGCGCCAGCTCCTCCTGATGCTTGGCCTCGGTCTCGCCGACCATCTCGAGATCGTCGTCGCCCAGTGCGGTCTCGGCAGCGACGGGAATCGTCTCTAGATGCTCGCCGAGCGACTTGCCCTGCGCCTGCGCCTCGCGCCACGCCTCGATCTTGTGCCCGAACACCTCTTCCATGTAATGCGTCAACGCGATCGGCGAGACGTGCAGCCGATCGGCGCGCACCAGCGCCTCGAGATCCGCCTGCATCTCGCGCGCGGTCTGATACCGCTTGTCGGCCTCCTTCTCGAGCGCGCGCATGCAGATCGCCTCGAGCTCCGGCGGATAGGCGGGATCCAGCTCGCGCGGCATCGTCACCGTGCCCTCGACGATCTGCTTGAGCACCTCGAAGTCGCTCTTGCCCTCGTAGAGCCGCTTGCCCAGCGTCAGCTCGTACAACATGATGCCGAGCGAAAAGATGTCGCTGCGCCGATCGAGCGGCTCGCCGCGGCACTGCTCGGGCGACATGTACGGCACCTTGCCCTTGAGCGTCCCGAAGCGCGTCTCGCCGAAACGGTTCGACGCCTTGGCGATGCCGAAGTCGAGCAGCTTCACGGCGCCGTCGTAGGTGACGATGATGTTCTGCGGCGTCACGTCGCGATGCACGATCTCGAGGCGCTTTCCGTCGAAGCCGACCTTCTCGTGCGCGTAGTGCAGCCCCGACGCGACGCCGATGACGATGTTGAGCGCATGCTCGAGCGGCAGCTTCATCTCGCGCCGGAAGAGCGTCTTCATGAGCGAGCGCACGTCCTCGCCGTGCAGGTATTCCATCGCGATGAAGTAGTTCGCGTCGACGACGCCGACGTCGTACATCTGCACCACGTTGGGGTGCTGCAGCGTCGCTGCGATGCGCGCCTCGTCGAGGAACATCTCGACGAAGTCGGCCTGCGTGGCGAGCTGCGGCAAGATCCGCTTGATCACCACCATCTTCTGAAAGCCCGGCAGCCCCGAGACGCGTGCCAAAAAGATCTCGGCCATGCCGCCCGTGGCCAGACGCTTTACGATCTCGTATTTACCGAGATGCGTACCGACGCCGACATCGATGGGCGTAGAGGAGGCGGTGCTCAACCTCGGTGGCCGGGGGCCTGACACAGCAGAATCAGCGTACGTGGGCGAAAATGGGGGGTCAAGCGATCGCGCGCGTCGGTGCGTGTACGCCAACGTGCGGCAGCGCGTCTCAATTCCACGGCGGATCGCTGGAGAAGGGGCACAAACAGCCGGAGGCCGCGGAGTGGAAGGTGTGTCCGATGCGGTCGACATAGGTGCCGGTGGCCGCGTACACCCAGCAGGTGCATTCGCCCTTGTTGCCGCCAACGCTCTTGCAGATCGACGCGGTCGTGTTGCCGTTGGAGCCGCAGTTCCAACCGCCGGAGGGCGTACCGGGTTGCCCGCTGTCGGAGAACGCGGCCAGGTTGGCCATCGCGCTCGTAAAGGTCCCCGTGACGCCTGGCTGGCCGATCGGGCCGCAGTCGTAGTAGCTGCCGCCCCAACCGTTCGAGTGCTGCGTCTGGCAGCCGCTCGCGCAACAGGCCGGCGCCGTCGGATCGGTGTTGCACTCGCAGCCGTCGGAGACGGCGCCGTTGCAATTGGAGTAGCCGGCGCTGCAGGTGGCGACGCACTTGGACGCGACGCAGTCGGTGGCGGTCGCGTGCAGCCCGTTCGGGCAATCGGCCGCGGAGAGGCACTCGACGCAGCGGTGGGTCGCCGGATCGCACAGCGGCGTCGCCGAGATGCCGCCGTCGCTGTCGGCGCGACAGTCGTTGTCGGTCGCGCAGCCGGGCTCGCACTGGAGCGCGGAGCAGTACGACCCCTTGGGGCAGTCGACCGTCTCGGAGCAGGGCACCACGACGCCGAAGTCGATGCCCTCGACGGAGACCAACGTCAGATCGAAGCACAGCTGCGCGCCGGCAGCGAGATCCGCCTCGGTGCAGGCCTCGCCGAGCAGCATGGTGCCGGCCTCGTCGGCGAACGTGGTGAGGAGGAGCGTGTGGGAACCGGGCGGCACGTCGAGGGTGATGGGCTGCCCGCGGACATAGGTGCCGGAGGCCACCGGCCGCCCCGAGCCGGCCGCCAGCAGGCCGTCTGCGCCGCAATGGCCGGTTGCGCCATAGACGTCGAGTCGCACGAGGGTGGCGTCGGCCACGAGCGCGCTGGCGCCATCGCCCATACAAGCCCGCTTCACGCGGCCCGCCCCGCAGCCCGCGCCGGCGACGAGCGCCGTTGAAACGAGCGCTATGACACTGTGTCGTAAATTCACAGCTAGGCTCACGTCATCGTAACATGATATCGTTGAGGCCAGAAATGGCCCGTCTGCTTCTCGTCATCGCCCTTACGCTCAGCGTCGTCCTGCCCGCTCGAGCAGCCGTCGACAGCGATCTCGTCAAACAGGGAATCGCGGCCTACAACGATCTCGAATATCTGCGCGCCACCGAGCTCTTACAGAAGGCGCTCCAGGAGACGCTGACGCGCGAGGAGAAGCTGGTCACCTTCCAGACGCTCGCGTTCGCCCACGTGGCGCTCGACAAGCCGCAAGCGGCCGTGATCGACTTCGAGAACCTCCTGCGCATCGACGGCCGCTTCGAGCTCGATCGCACGATCTCGCCGCGTGTCCGCGCCGTCTTCGAGGACGCCAAGGCGCGCGTCGCGACCGGGCATGGCATCGACGGCGGGACCGACCGCTCGCTGCCGCCGGTGACGCCGGAGGTGACGCCCTCGGGCCGGGTCAAGGAGGGGCAGACGCTCGGCGTGGCCGCCGCCTATCCGGGCGGGCTGGCGCACACCGTCGAGCTCTTCTATCGCACGACCGGCCAGACCGTCTTCTCCAAGCTGACCGCGCCGGTCGACAGCGCCGGCCGCTTCAGCGTCACCATCCCGGGCATGCACGTCCGCGCGCCCGCGCTCGAGTATTACCTCGTGGTGCTCGACGACACCTCCTCGTCGGTGGCGCTGGCGGGACGGCTGGGGCAGCCGCTCACCGTCGAGGTCGCGGGGCAGAAGCGGCCGGTCTACACCCGCGCCTGGTTCTGGGGCGTCATCGCCGGCGTCGCCGTCGTCGGTGCCGGCGTCGCCACCGCGGTGGCGCTCACGAGCGGCGGCAACATCAGCGCGTCGACACCGGCGACCGTCTCGATCCAGCCCCACTAAGCTCGGCAGTCGCGCTAGGCTTCGCCGGTCATGGCGAAGAAATTCGAAACTCCCAAGGGCACGCGCGACTATCTCCCGACCGACATGCGAACCCGGCGCGCCGTCTTCGATCGGCTGCGCCGCTACTTCGAGCTCTACGGGTTCGAGGAGCTCGACACGCCGGCGTTCGAATACCTCGAAGTGTTGACGCTGAAGTCGGGCGCGCAGGCGGAGAACGAGATCTACTCGTTCGTCGACAAGGGCGAGCGCAAGCTCGGATTGCGCTTCGACCTCACCTCGTCGACGGGCCGGGTGGCGGCGTCGTACAGCGAAATCCCGCGGCCGTTCTATCGCTATCAGATCGGCAAGGTGTGGCGCTACGACCGCCCGCAGGCGGGCCGCTACCGCGAGTTCTATCAGGCCGACGCCGACATCATCGGCTCCTACTCGACCGATTGCGAAGTCGACCTCCTGCTCATGGCGACCGAGGTCTTGAAGGGCTTCGACCTGCCGGAGTACCAGCTCGTCGTCAACAGCCGCAAGATCCTCGAGGCGCAGGTGCGTGTGTCGGGGATTCCCGTCGAGAAGAAGGCCGATGCGCTGCGCGCGCTCGACAAGCTGCTCAAGATCGGACCGGACGGCATGAAGGAAGAGTTCGTGCGCTACGGCCTCACGGCCGAGCAGTTCGACCGCTTCTACGCCACCATCGTCGTCGAGACGCTCGACGAGGCCGCGGCGCGGCTCGGCAGCGACGAGGACGGGGTCAAGGGCGTGGCCGAGCTGCGCGAGATCTTCGACAAGGCGGAGCGGCTGGGGTTCGCCGATCGCTTGAAGTTCGATTGGACCCTGGCGCGCGGGCTCGACTACTACACCGGGCCCGTGTTCGAGGCGCGCGCGCAGACCACGTCGGGCTTCGGCAGCTTCGGCGGCGGCGGGCGCTACGACGATCTGGTCGGGCTCTACGGCGGTCAGCCGCAGGGCGCGGTCGGCTTCTCGTTCGGCGTCGAGCGGCTGATCGGGCTCATCGAGGAGCGCGGCGGCGCGACCGACGCCCTCTCGCCGCCGGTGCTGGTGGCGCCGCTCGACCCGGCGCAGTTCGAAGCGGCCGAGCGTTTGGCGCTGGCGCTGCGTCGTGCCGGGATCGCCACGCGTCTCTTGCCTGCGACCAAGCGCGACAAGGTGTTCAAGTACTCGACGGCGGCGGGGCTGCCGAAGCTGATCCTCGTCGGCAGCGACGAGGCGGCGACCAAGATCTACGCGCTGCGCACGCAGGGTGGGCAGGAGCAGAAGCTCGACCAGGCGGCGCTCATCGCCGCGCTCAAGACGCCGTAGCGCGCGACCTGGTCGACCTACTCGACACTCAGTAGAACGCCTCGACCTGCACGATGGGTCGCGCTGGGCCGTTGGCCGGCTCGGGGCAGCCATCGTCGTCCGCATCATCCTCGGGCTGATCGGGACAGCGGTCGACGCGGTCGGGGATGCAGCCGCCCGAGTCGTTGTCGCCCGGGTCGTCGCTGACGCTGGCCACGGCCAACCGGACTTCGGGTGCCTCCGCGCGCACGCGTGGTGGCACGACCGGCGGCGGCGTGATCGGCGCTGGCGGGACTGGCGACGCGAGTCGCACCCACGGCGGCGCGGCGTCGTGGAGCGCGCGCGGCGAGTGCCCCTCGGTGACCGGGGGCTCGACGCGCACGGGCTCGGGCGCCGGCAGTGGCCGGGCCTCGTGAATCGCGAGCGTCGATGCGGACAGGAAGAAGAAGAAGAAGGCGATGATGATCTTGCCCACGAGCGGTGATACGCACGGGGCGGTCGAAAAGTTCTACCGCGCTGCTACTTGTGGGTCCCCGCGGCGATCGTCTCTTCGGCGATGCGGTCGGCGATCAGCTCCGGCTGCGTCTTTTCGCGACGCGAGCGGTCGATGATGTCCTTGATGGTGTCGTAGATCGCGATCGTCTTGGCGCGCGCGGCCGCCGCGTCGTAGCCGGCGTATTCCTGCGCGACGTTGATGAGGCCGCCGCCGTTGATGACGTAGTCGGGCGCGTAGAAGATGCCGCGCGCGTGCAGCGCCTTGCCGACGCCGGGCGTGCGCAGCTGATTGTTTGCGGCGCCCGCGACCGCCTTGCACTTGAGCTTCGGCAGCACCGCTTCGGTGAGCGCGCCGCCGAGCGCGCAGGGCGCCACGATGTCGCAGTCGACCTCGAGGATCTGATCGACGTCGACGACAGCGGCGCCGAGCTCCGCCGCCACCGCGCTGCGTCGCGCCGGATCGACGTCGCAGATGGTGAGCTTCGCGCCGGCCTGCACCAGCTCGCGCGCCAGATGCGCGCCGACGTGACCGACGCCCTGGACCGCCACGTGCAGCCCCTTCAGGTCGGGCTTGCCGAAGACGTGGTTGGCGATGGCTTCGATGCCGCGACGGCAGCCGAGCGCCGTGAACGGCGACGGATCCCCCGAGCCGCCCTTGTCGATCGACGTGCCGAGGACGTGCTTGGTGGACGTGCGTACGACGTCCATGTCGCTCGTCGAGGTGCCCGAGTCTTCGGTGGTGATGTAGCGGCCACCGAGGTTGTCGACGAAGGCGCCGAAGGCGCGGAAGAGCGCGGCACGTTTTTCAGCGGGCCATTTGGCCAGATCGGCGGGTGCCATGATGACCGCCTTGCCACCGCCGTGCGGCAGCTTGGCGACGGCAGCCTTGTAGGCCATGCCCTGCGCCAGGCGCGTGACGTCGTCGATGGCGTCACTTTCGCTGTCGTAGAAACGGATGCGGGTGCCGCCGATCGAGGGACCGAGTCGCGTCGAATGAATCCCGACCAGCGCCCGCAGCCCGGTGGCCGCGTCGTGACCGAAGTGCAACTCGCCGTAGCCCAACTTCGCAAGGGTCTCGAAAATTTCCACGCACAGCCTCCTTCGTAAGGCCGCTGGGTTATAACGACCCTGGCTCGCGACGGCAACGGAAATGCGTGTGATACGATGGGCTTGTGGCGCAACGCGTCAGGGGGCTCGTCGAGGTCGCGCGAACGGCCATCGCCGCCTGCGACGGTGGGGGGCTCGTGGCGCGCGCGCTCGCAGGCCCACATTGGCGGTATGCGTGGGTGTGGGCGGTCGGAAAAGCGGCCGCGTCGATGGCGCGCGAATTCGGCGGCGCGCTGGTGGTCGACGAGCGCGTGGCCGGCCATCCCATCCCCGACGAGCGCAGCGCCGACGCCGCTGCGAGCCTCCTGGCCGCGGCGCGCAGCGTCCCCGAGGGCGAGCGTGCGCTCTTGCTCTTGTCCGGCGGCGCCTCGTCGCTCGTCGCCGCGCCGGTCGAGGGGCTCACGCTCGCCGAGCTGCAGGCGGCGACGCGCGCGCTCTATCTCGCCGGCGCGCCCATCCACGAGATCAACGTCGTTCGCCGCCACCTGACCGCGCTCGGCGGCGGCAAGCTGGCGGCGGCCTGCGCGGGAGCGATCGACGTCCTGGCGCTGTCCGACGTCGCCGGCGACGATCCGGCGACGATCGGCTCGGGTCCCGCTTCGCCCGAGCCGTCGACGCGAGCGGCCGCGATCGAGGTGGCGCGCCGCTATGGGCTCGCCGAAGCGGCGCTCGCCGCGCTCGACCGCGTCGCCGACAACCCGCGCGCCGATCATCCGGCGTTCGCGCGCGGCAGCTATCGCATCCTCGCCTCGCCCGCGACGCTGCGCGACGAGGCCGCCCGCGCCTGCAGCGCCGCCGGTTGGCGCACGCGCGTGCATCCCTCGCTCGTCGCCGGCGACGTCGATGACTTCGTCGTCGAGCTGTCGGAGGTGAAGCTGGCGCTCGGCGAAGCGTTCGTCGCCGTCGGCGAGCCGACGGTACAGGTGCGCGGCAAGGGCGCCGGCGGCCGCGCGCAGCACCTGGCGCTCGCGATGGCCGCGGTGCTGCACGGCCGCGACTACGCGTTCCTCGCGGTCGGCTCCGACGGGCGCGACGGCCCCACCGACGCGGCCGGCGCGGCCATCGACGGCCGCACGCTGCCGGCGATGGCGGTCGAGGGCATCGACGCGGCCAACGCGCTCGAGCGCGCCGACTCGCATCGCGCCCTCGCCGCCGTCGGCGCCACCATCCCCGCGTGGGCGACGGGCACCAACCTCACCGATCTGTACATTCTCGCGCGCGGGTAGGGTAGTGTCCTCGCCGCGATGACCTGGACCATCCTCGCCGTGCTCAACTGGACCGAGCAGCGCTTTCGCGAGCGCAGCGTCGGTACGCCGCGGCTCGACGCCCAGCTCCTGCTCGCCCACATCCTCAAGCACGATCGGGTCTACCTCTACACGCACTTCGATCAGCCGCTCTCGCCCGACGAGCTGGCCGCCTATCGCGCGCTCATTCAGCGTCGGCTCGCCGGCGAGCCGGTGGCCTACCTCGTCGGGTCCAAGGAGTTCCGCTCGCTGCTCCTCGACGTCGACGCGCGCGTGCTGGTGCCGCGACCGGACACCGAGATCCTCGTCGAGACCGCGCTCGCGCTCCTCGCGCCGGCCGCCGCCGCCGGCGAGGAGGAAGGCGGCAAAGCGGGTCGCGTCGTCGACGTCGGCACCGGCTCGGGCGCCGTAGCGCTGGCGCTCAAGAAGGAGCGCCCCGACCTCGAGCTCCTCGCCGTCGATCGCTCGAGCGGCGCCGCCGCGGTCGCGCGCGCCAACGCCGAGAAGCTGGCGCTCGCGGTCGAAGTGCTCGAAGGCGATCTCCTCGCCCCCGTCGCCGCGCGCGGACCGTTCGCGCTCATCGTCTCCAATCCGCCCTACATCCCGACGGCGGAGGTGGCCACGCTCGCCGTCGAAGTGCGCAAGGAGCCGATGGCCGCGCTCGACGGCGGCACCGACGGGCTCGACGTGATTCGCCGCCTCGTCCACGATGCGCCGCCGCTGCTCGAGCCGGGCGGCGCGCTCGCCCTCGAGGTCGGCGCCGGTCAGGCCCCGTCGGTGGCGCAGCTCTTCGCCAGCGACGGCCGCTACGCCGCCGCCACCGTCGCTACCGATCTCGGCGGCATCGAACGCGTCGTCGCCGCTCGCCTGCGCTGATCAGTTGGTGCTGGCGGAGGCGGCCTGGTGCTGCTTCAACCAGGCGGCGGCGCGCGGTCGGGTGAGCGCGCCTTCCATGTCGTTGACCATGCGGCGGGCCAGCTCGTCGATCACCGTGCGCGCCTTGTCTTCGTCCTTGGCGCGCACCATCGCCAGCGCATAGGCCAGCCGCAGCGTCGGACGCGTCGCTTGCGCCAGCTCTCCGAGTGCCGCCTTGTCGTCGCCGTTGCGCGCCGCCACCCAGCCCTTGAGCGACGTGGCCTTGGCACCGGCGTGCGGATCTCCCGCGAGCTTGAGCGCCACGCCCATCTCTTCAGCGCGCTGCTCGCCGAGCTGCCGCTCGCCGATGGCGCCGAGCACCATGGCGCGCACGTGCAGCGCCTCGGCCGACAGCCGCCGCCGCTCGGTCTCGCTCATGAGCGACGTCGTATCGGGCGCGTCGAGCGCCGCCCGCGCCTGCCGCAGCGACTGGCCCGCCTCGGCGAGCGCGCCGCGATCGAGCTGCACGCGCGCCAGCTCCACCAGCGCGTCGGCCTGATCGCCCGGCCGCTTCGTCTTGGCCGACAGATCGGCTTCCGCCGCCAGCGCCCGCTCGCCGTCGCCGAAGCGCCCGTCGAAGAGCCAGCTGCGCGCCTCGCGCATGGCGCCGTCGTGATGCACCGGCGGATCGTCGGTGGCGATGAGCGCCGCGTAGGAGCGGCGCGCCTCCTTGCCCTTGCCGCTGAAGAGGAGCGCGTCGCCGAGGACCGAGTGCGTGACGACGAAGTTGGTGTCGACGGTGAGCGCCTTTTTCGCCTGGGCGATCGCTTCGTCGGTGGCGCCGCGGCGCATGGCCATCGAGGCCAGGGAGTCGTAGGCGTTCGCTTCGTTGGGCGCGAGGTCGACGTACTTCTTGAGCGCCGCCTGCGCCTCGTCGAGCCGCCCGGCATCCGCGAGCGCGAACGCCAGGAAGTTGTAGGCCGCCGGATACTTCGGATCGAGCTCCACGGCGCGCGCGTAATCGGCGACGGCGCCGTCGCTGTCCTCGAGCGTGGTCTGCTTGAACTGCCCGCGCGCGACGAGCGCGCGCGCGTCGCCCGGCAGCACCTTGACCAGCTCGTCGTAGGTGCGCCTGGCGTCGGCGGTGCGCGCCTGCAGCATCGCGCGATAGCCCTCGATGAACAGCTGCTCGCCGCGCGACGCCGTCTTCGACAGCTCGGCCGCGCGCGCGATCTCCTTCTGCGCCACGTCGGGCGCATTGGCCTGCGCCGACAGATAGTGCGCGAACGCGAGCGAGTCTTCCTTGGCGAGCGCGGCGCCGCATTTCTTGCGCGCGACGTCGAGGTGATAGTTGTCGATGGCGTTGGCGCACGCGGTCACGAGCTGCGCGACCTCCATGCTGCGCGTCGCCAGGGTCAGTCGCGCGAGCGCAGGCGCCGGCGGCGGCGCGACCGGCCGCTGCACCGCTTGCGGCGGCGGGTAGCTCGGATAGGGCTGCTGCGGCGGCGGATAATAAGGATACTGCTGCTGCGCCGGCGGCGCCGGCGGCGGCTGTTGCGCCATCGTCGGTGGTGGATATGGATTCTGCGGCTGTTGCGCAATGGCCAGCGCGGGTGCGAGACCGATCAGGACGCCGAGCAGCGTCGAACGCATAGGCTACCTCCTGCGACGTCTGCGAGTTTGAACCAGCACGCCCGCGAGCGCCATGAGCAAGATCGCCGCACCCTGACCGCCCGTCGGTGCCGAACCCACCTGACAGCCGCAGCCCGCGGAAGCACGCGACCCCTGATCCAGCGGCGTCGAGAAGTTGCCGGTGTTCTGGAGATCATGATGATACGACGCCCAGTCGATGCGGCCGCCGGCCTTGCCATCGGTGTGCCAGGCGTAGAGCCAGCCGTTGCGCGTGACCTGCACCAGCTCCAGCTTGCCGTCGCCGTCGAGGTCGCCCACCGCCGGCGTCGAGAGTGCCCAGCCGCCGGTGTACTTCGGGAAGCCCTTGGCCTCGACGCCGTCGACATTCCAGGCGTGCACGAAGTAGCCGGCCGATGGGGCGATCACCTCGGGCTTGCCGTCGCCGTCGACGTCGGCCACCGCCGGATGCGAGAAGAACTGCCAGTCCTCGATCACCTGAGGGAAGCCACTCTTGAACTTGCCGGTCTTGCCGTCCCATACGCCGACGTGATGCTCGAAGTCGTGGCGCTGTCCGCCGGTGGCGAACGCGAGCAGCGCGTCGGAGCCGGCGCCGCCCTCGACCAGATCGGGCGTGCCGTCGTTGTCGAGATCGCCGACCGCCGGTGACCCGACCATCATGAACTCGATCGGATTGCCGGCGTTCGACCTGGCGCCGTACTTTTCCTTTTGATTCACGAGCGCGGGGCCGAACGGTTTGCCCTTGGCGTCGTAGACGTGCAGCACCGAGCCGATGCCGCTGACGAGAATCTCGGGCACGCCGTCGCCGTCGATGTCGGCCATGGCCGGCGCGCAGGGCACGCCCTTGCCGACGACGGGAAGGATGTGGTTCGAGACGACGCTGAGCGGCCAGCCGGGCAGGAACTGACCGGTCTTGCCGTCGACGGCGTAGAGGCGGCCGAGGTTGGCGTAATCTTCGTTCGAGCCGACGACGATGTCGGGTATGCCGTCCTTGTTGAGATCGCCGACGGCCGGCGAGCCCATGATGCGCTGCCGCTGCGGCGGGTCGCCCGCGGGATCGCGGATGAGCACGGGAAATCCGGTCGCGCGCGTGCCGTCGCCGTGCCAGACGTAGAGCTTTCCGTCCATGCCGCCGTCGACGATCTCGAGCTTCTTGTCGCCGTCGAGATCGACGAGCGCCGGCGAAGCGAAGAAGCCGTCCTGTAGCTCGTGCTCCGCGTCGTTGGCGACGGGGACGGTGTCGCGATCGAGCGAGATGGGGAAGCCGGCGACGACGCTGCCGTCGGCGTGCCAGGCCCAGACGTTGCCGAACCAGGTGGCGACGACGACCTCGACCTTGCCGTCGCCGTCGAGGTCGCCGATGGCGGCGGTCGCGCCGACCGGCGTCCAGCGCTTGGGATCGACGGTGGCAAAGCCGGGCGCCATCGCGTGGCCCTTGGCGCCGTCGAGGAGCGAAAGTACGTCGGTCTTCACCGGCCAGCCGGACAGCTCCGAGCCGTCGGCGCGGATGGCGTGCACGAGGCCGTTGGTGTCGGCGAAGACGATCTCGCGCCGGCCGTCGCCGTCGAGGTCGACGATCTTGGGGCCGCCTTCGCCCGAGGCCTTCAAGTCGAGCGGAAAGCCGGGCAGCAGCGACGGGTCGCGATAGATCGACACCGCGTGGCGCGACTCGCCGCGCACGCCCTCGAGCATCGGGTTCGACGAGTGGATGGTCGCGCGCGCGCGCAAGGTGACCACGTGCTTGTTGGCGGGATCGTCGGGCTGGAACTTCGGATCGCTGGCGAGCGGCACCGGATTGTCGACGGTCAGCGACGAGACATCCCACGCCACCTGGATCGGCTCGGCCGCCTGCATCTCGGCGTGGCCGATCGCCTTGTACTGATCGTCCGTCGGATCCACGCCCGGCGCGTACTCGACGACCCAGTCGAGCGTGGCGCCCGCCGGCAGCGCGCCGCCGTGCCAGGCGAGGCGCACGTCGATGTTCACCGACGGCGTCTTGTCGGCGTAGACCGTGTCGAACCAACCGGGCGAGCGGATGTCGACCTCGGGCGGCAGCTTGCCGGCGAGGATGGCGTCGACGGCGGAGCGCACGTTGGGCCGGCCGTAGCCGAAGCGTCGCGCGAACGCGAGCCCGTTCGGCTGTGGCGCCGTCGTCGGATACTTGGTCGCGTCGGTGGCGTCGCCGGGATCGTAGAAGTTGTCGGCGGTCTCGATGTAGAGCTGACGCACCTCCTCGGCGGTCAGGTGGCGCACGCCCGCCTTGTCGATCGCCGGCAGCCCTGCCTTGATGGCGGCGGAGTAGAGGAGGCCGGTGACGCCGCCCGAGCGGCCCGCCGCCTCCGACGAGCAGCCCGTCGCCGGGATCGACAGCATGAGCTGCGCGCCGTAGTTGGTGCAGGTGTTGTAGTTGAAGAAGGTGTGCGCCGCGTTGAGCGACGAGGAGTCGAAGCGGATCGCGTGCACCGAGATGGCGTGCTGCGACGTGTTGGGGAAGTTGTGGTGGAACGAATCGAGATCGGAGTTCGACGCGATGATGGTGACGCCGTTTTGATAGGCGTACTCCATCGCGTCGTTGGAGAGCTTCGGGTTGTCGAGCCCGCCGCCGCCCGAGATGTTGACGACGCTGGCGCCGATGTCGGTGGCGTAGATGACCGCCATGCCCCAGGTGTTGAGCTCGGGGACGAACGCGTCGCCCACGCGCAGCATCATCGCCGTGCAGTCGGGGCAGGTGCCGATGCTGCCGCGGCCGTCGCCGCCTTCGGCCATGCCGTCCTTCGTCGAGCCGGTGCCGTGTCCGAAGCGCGTGTCGTCGAGCGGATCGTTGTCGTCGTGGAAGAAGTCCCAGCCGCTGATGTCGTCGATGTAGCCGTTGCCGTCGTCGTCTTTGCCGTCGGAGAAGACCTGGATGAGGTCCTGCGGATCGAGGATGCCGTTGCCGTTCTTGTCGGTGACGCGCGGGTCGCAGATCTTGGTCGCGGCCGGCAGGTCGTGGCCGGTGGCGGTCGTGTAGTCCTGCACGTTGAAGCGGCCGTCGCCGTTGACGTCGTACTTGTTGGCGTCGGCGCCCGGGCAGCCCATGGGCGCCGGCAGCTCGCCCTGATTGAGAAAGAGGCGATTGGTCAGCTCGCCTTCGTTCCAATCGATGCCCGAGTCGGTGACGGCGACGATGACGCTCGGATCGCCGGTGGTCTGCGACCAGGCGCGGTCGATGTGCATGCCGGTGCCGAGCTTCTTGGTCACGGCGTCGACCTGCGCGCGCCACATCTGCGGCACGAACGACCAGTAGTTCCACGCGCTGGCGAATCCGGGATCGCTCGGCCAGTTGGCCGGGTCCGAGTAGTCGACGTTGGCGTCGTTCGCCGGCGGCGGCCATGCGGCGTGCGCGGCCGGCATGATGAACAGCGCAAACGCAATCCAACAAATATGAGCAGCGCGTTTCATGGTGCGCACAATACTGTGCAGGCGTGCGTCCGCCAAGACGCTCAATAGGTCGAACCGGCTGATTTTCTTGACGCATCACGTCGCGGAGTGGCAGGGTCGAGCGGCGTGGCGAATCCCAAATCGGTCTCGGCAGGGCGCGGCCTGGTCTTCATCACCGCCGCCAAGCTCTGGTTCATGGTCGCGGGCTATGTCATCCAGTTCGCCCTGCCACGCGCGCTCGGCTCGCCCGCGCGCTACGGCGTCTGGGTCGTCGTCCTCAGCATCTTGTCGCCGGTGAACAACGTCATGGTGACGGCGACGATTCAAGGCGTCTCCAAGTTCACCGCCGAGATCGAGGCGCGCCAGTCGTCGGTGTTGCGCGCGGCGCTCAAGCTGCAGTCGATGCTCGGCGGCGGCGTGGCGCTCGCCTTCTTTCTGCTGGCGCCGCTGGTCGCGTGGTTCGAGCATGACCCGACGCTCGTGCCCTATCTGCGGCTGTCGACGGGCGTGGCGCTGGCGTACGCGTTCTATGCCGTCTTCGTCGGCTGGGCCAACGGACGCAAGGAGTTCCACAAGCAGGCCGGTCTCGACATCACCTACTCGACGCTGCGCTGCCTCTTCGTCGTCGGCGCGGCGGCGGCGACCCACTCGGCGATGGCGGCGGTGGGCGGCTTCGTGGCGGCGGCGTCGATCATCCTGGTGGTCGCGGTCGTCGTCGTCGGGCTGGGCTCGCCGTCGTCGTCGGAGCCGTTCGAGGTCAACAGGCTGGTTCGCTTCTTCGGCGGCGTCGCCTTCTATTTATTGATCGTCAACCTGCTCATGTTCGCCGACGGCCTGCTCTTGAAGCGCGTCGTCAGCGAGTGGGCGACGGCGCGCGGCCTCGCCGATCCGACCGCGTACGCCAACGAGCAGGCCGGCCTCTACGGCGCGGTGCAGAACGTGGCGCGCATTCCGTATCAGCTGATCCTGGCCGTCACGTTCGTCATCTTCCCGCTGGTGTCGAAGTCGACGTTCGATCAGGACCTCGAGCGCACGCGCGGCTACGTGCGCGCGACCATGCGCTACTCGCTCGTGGTGGCGGCGCTCTTCGCGGCGGTGCTGGCGGCGCGCCCCGAGGCGACGATGCGGCTCTTCTACAAGCCGGAGTACGCCGTCGGTGCGCGGGCGCTGTCGGCGCTGGTGCTCGGGTACGTCTGCTTCTCGCTCTTCAACATCGCCGGCACCATCATCAACGGCGCCGGTCGCACCTTGCCGACGACGATCATCGGCGTCGTGACGCTGGCGGCGACCGTGGCGGCGGAGTGGATCGGGATCCGCATCGCGCTCGAGACCGGCTCCGATCCGCTCTTCGTCGCCGCGGCGACGACGGCGGCGACGATGGGGCTCGGCGTGCTCCTGTCGGGCGCGTACCTGTACAGGACCTTCCGCGCGTTCATGCCGGCGTTGACGCTGGTGCGCGTCGCGCTGGCCTACGCGGCGGCGCTCGCGACCGGATGGGCCTGGACGCGCGCGGGGATCTTGCCCGGCAAGGTCGGCACGCTGGTGTCGTGCGCGGCCGTGGGGATCGTGTACCTCGTCGTGTGCGTGGTGACGGGCGAGCTGCGCCCGTCCGAGCTCAAGCGCCTCCGCGCGCAGCGTTAGCCGGGATCTATGCGCTGGCGACAGCGCGCAGCTTGGCGCGCTGCTCGGCGGTGAGGCTGTGGTGCAGGTGCTCGAAGTCGTCGGCCAGCTCGGCGTTGGCGACGAGGAAATCGAGGGCGGGCTTGTCGAACGGCTCGCGCCCTACGATGGCGAGCGCTTCGGCGAGCGACACGGCCGGCAGCGACGACTTCGCGCGCGTCATGACCTCGTCGTAGATCTCGCGCTGCCGCTGATTGAGCTCGAGCGTGCCGATTACGTCGACGACCGGCCGCGCCGCGCCGGCGCCGGGATCGCGCATCTCGCTCTGCCAGCGGCTCCAGCGCTTGCCCCAGCGGCCGAAGTGGCGCTGACCCTCCGCGTCGGGCGCGCCGAGATCGATGGCACCGCCGAAACGCCCCATCCGACGATGGAAGCCACGACCGCAGCCGCCGCCCCCGGCGTGGCCGAAGCGGCGCCGCATACGGGCGCGGAACAAAAGTCGGCTCACGATGAAACCGGCGAGCATCCAGATCAAGATCGAGTGCAACATGGTAACTCCTCCTCGTTCTCAAGCTATGGCTGCCGCTTTGAGGACGCGTGTCGCGCTCGTAAAGTTTTGTAAAAGTTGCCGGCCCGCGTGGCTCCGATACCCTGGGCCCATGCGATTCTTGCCGCTCCTCCTGCTCGGCGGCTGCATTGCCGGTATGGGCTATTCGACGATGGACCAGGTCACCAACGCCGCGCGCGAGTACAACAACGACGTGCGCTGGGGGCGGTTCGATCAGGCCGCCAAGCACGTGCCCACCGACGGGCGGCAGCGCTTCGTCGACCGGCACAGCTCGCTCGAGGACGACTTCGAGATGGCCGACTTCGAGCTGGTCAACATCGAGGTCGACAAGAAGAAGCAGACCGCGACGGCGCGGGTCGAGTACACCTGGTCGCTCAAGACCCGGGGCATCATCGAGAAGACGACCACGAAGCAGAAGTGGGAAAAGCACGACATGGACTGGGTCGTCGCCACCGAGGAGCGGGTCAAGGGCGCGCCGCTAGTCTTCTTCGAGGAGCCGAAGCCCGGCACGTCGGTCGCGAGCGAGCAGCCCGCCAAGCAGCCATCCGGGCCTTCAAAGACCGACAAGTAGGCGCCCCACACGCGCGCACGCCGCGCGCGTTGATGCTCGACTCTCGCGATCCAACCGCATATAATTACGTCGGTTTATTTGGCCAACGACTCGCTAGACTTCGTCCAGCGGGGCAAGGTCTCCATCGTCCGGCGGCAGTATGCCGAGGCGGTGAAGATCTGTCGCCTCGGCCTGCTGGGGCAGCCTTCGCTGCTCGAGGGCAGGCTCGTCCTCGGCATGGCGCTGACCGCGCTCGGCCGCTGGGACGAGGTGCTCGCCGAGATGCGCGTCGCGCTCGAAACCGACGCCAACGCCGCGCTGGCGTGGCTGCTCAAGGGCGAGGCCCTCGTCGGTAAGGGCGACTACGTGCAGGCGGAGCAGACGCTCAAGCGTGCCAAGGAGCTCGACCCCTCGAACAGCAAGGCCGATCAGCTGCTGCAGGAGATCGCTACCGCGCGCGCGGCCGGCTTCGAAGGGCTGCCGGCCGAGCCCACCGATACCAAGGTCTATCCGGCGCGCCAGACCGGCAACACCGATCCGGAGCTGGGCAACGTCATCAAGCCGATGCCGATGGATCGCGGGTCCCTCGTCGCGGTGCCCGACTCCGACGACCTCTCGGTCGAGTATCCCGACGACGCCACCGAGGTCGATCACGATCCGTCCAATCGCAACAAGCTGCTGAAGGAGCCGGACAAGCCGGCCTCGGTGCTCGTCAACTTCGCCGACAACGACGACACCGTCGAGGATTCGCAGGTCGGTACCGAGACCTTCATGACGCCGGGCGGGCGGCGCGAAGACTCGAGCTACGAAGGGCCGGCCACCGACGACTACGCCGAGCATCCGCGGCCGCGCGTGACCTCGCATTCGTCGCCGACCTCGACGGCGAAGAAGGGCGCGGGCAGCTTCGACCAGGAGGAGCTGTCCGCAGATTCGACGATGACGCCGGCCGAGATCCTGCGGGCCAAGAAGCCCGTCGGCGCCACGGCGCGCCGCGCCGTCGACGATCTGCCGCCCGAGAATTCCGAGCCGTCGATCGTCCTCGACACCGCCGACATCCTGGTCGACCCGTCACGCGAAGGGTTTCCGCGCGGCTTCGCGCCCACCTTCGACAGCGAGGACGAGGGCGAGGAGCAGACGCGCCAGCGACGGCAGCGCCAGGTCGACGAGCATGCCGGCACCGCGCCCGAGGCGCCCGATCCGGTGCTGCAGCGCCAGCGCCCGGTGCGCGCCTTCGATCCGCTGCCGCGCAATCCGCCGCCGAGCTTCCCGCGCAATTCGAACGAGGCGCCGACCGAGATGCGCGACGGCACCAACGGCGCGCAGCGCAGCGTCTACGGCGACGGCGATGGCAACAAGAACCCGTACGGCGGCTCGGGCGACGACATGCCGGGTGTCGTGCGGGTGCCGGTCCAGCGGCGCAAGCCCAAGACGACGCTGCTCGTCAGCGCCATCGAGCTGCCGCTGTTCGGCGATCGCAGCCGGCGCGGCGTGGCGCTCTTGCTCACGGCGCTCATCGCCGTCGTCGCCGTCGGTGTGGCGACGGGCCTTCTGGTGCGCGAGTGGCGCATGCGCGCGCGCGTCGCCAAGCGCCACGACCTGGCCAAGCAGAAGCTGGCGTCGGGAAACTACCCCGGGTTCCAGGCGGCCGAGCTCTTGTACCGGCAGATCCTCGCCGAGCGTGACGACCCCGAGGCGCGGGCCCTGCGCGCGCGCGTGCTGGCGCAGATGGCGTTCGAGTTCGGCGACTCGCCCGACGGCGCGCAGCGCGCCATGGCGACGCTCGGCGACGACCCGGCGGCGCCCTGTGCCGACAAGCGGCCCGGCTGCGTCGACGCGGCGGCGGCGCGCGTCTACCTGGCGATGGCCAAGGGGGAGCTCGATCGCGCGGGGCGGCTGGCGCAGGCGCTCCGGCGCAAGGTCCCCGACGCGGCGTCGTCGTATCTGGTCGGGCGCGCCGAGCTGCTGCTCGAGCGGCCCGACACCGCCACCGACGCCCTGCGCAACGCCGCCGACGGCGACGCGCACAATCCGATGGTGCTGCACGGGCTCGGCCTGGCCGAGTCGGCGGCGCGGCGCGACGACCGCGCGCTCGATGCCTACCGTCGGGCGCTCGCCGACAACGCCAACCACATCGCGACCATCATCGACCGCGCGGTCTTGCAGGTGCAGCGCGGCTCCGATCGCGAAGCGGCGCGCGGCGCGCTCGAAGGCGTGGTCGGCAAGCTCGTCGGTGATTCGTCGCCAGGACAGCTCGCGCGCGCGTTCCTCGGGCTGGCCGAGCTGGAGCTGGCCAAGGGCGACGTGGCGGCGGCGCGGCGCGACCTGGCGCAGGCGGCGGCCAAGCGGCGCGACGGCGATGCGCTGCTCTCCGAGGAGCTGGCGCAGGCGTTCGCCGACGCCTACATGCTCGACGAGGCGGAGCGCGAGGCCAAGCGCGCGCTGACGGCGGCGGGGCGGCTGACGCCGCGGCTGACGCTCGCCGAGGTGGCGCTGCGTCGCGCGCAGCCGATCAAGGCGCTCGCCGTCATCGAGGAGGCGGGTACGGCGCGGCCGGAGGCGCTGGTGATGCGGGCGCTGGCGTCGCTGATGCTGTCACGCAAGGAGTCAGCGCGGCTCGACGCCGAAGCGGCGCTGCGGGTGCAGCCCGATCTGATCTCGGCCAAGGTGGCGCTGGCGCGCGTCGAGATCGCGGACGGCCATCCCGACCGGGCGCAGCGCGCGCTCGATGCGCTGGAGCGGACGTCGCAGAAGACGCCCGAGGTGGCCTCGGCGCTCGGCATGGTCTACGTGGCGCAGAAGGTGCCCGACCGCGCGCGCTGGTGGTTCAAGGAGGCGCTCAAGCGCGATCCGCTCGACGTCGAGGCGCGGCTGGCGCTGGCGCGGCTGTACCACGACGCGGGCAGCTTCGATGCCGCGCGTGAGGAGCTCAAGCAGGTGCTGGCGACCAACGCCGCCTATGCTCCGGCCAGGCGCGAGCTGGCGCTCCTGGCGCTCGACGCGGGCGACGCGGTGGCGGCGCGGGACGAGCTGGACGCGCTCCTGGCCACCGACGACAACGTCGACGTCGAGACGCTCATGAACGCCGCGCGCGCGCACCTCTTGCTCGGCGACGGGCAGGGGGCCGAGGAGCGGATCGCGCGGGCGCAGCGGCTGCCGCAGGCGCCGCTGGCGGGCGAGGAGCTGTTGGCGCTGCAGGCGCGCGCGCTGCTCGTCGAGCACAAGGCGGCGGATGCGTCGGCGCTCTTGCGCAAGGCGCTGCCGAACGCGATGCACGGCGAGACGGTGGCGCTCCTGATGGAGGCGTATCTCGACATGGAGCAGCCGCAGCGGGCGATGGAGGTGGTGCGCCTGGCGCCGCCGCGCGCACGCACCGGCGTCGAGCTCCTGGTGGCACGGGCGCGCCTGCACGTCGAGCGCGGTCGCGACTCGGTCGCCGAAGGCTTCGCCGGCGAGGCGATCGCGCGCATGCGCGGCCCGCGCGCGCCGCGCTCGCTCAAGGCCGAGGCCTACACGATCCTCGGGCGCGCGCAGTACGAGCAGGGCGCCTTCCGTCTGGCGCTGCGCTCGCTCAAGGCGGCGACCGATCTCGATCCGCGCATGGCGCGCGCCTGGTACTACCTCGGCCTGGTCCACGAGGATCTGAAGCGCCTGCCCGACGCCAAGCTGGCGATGGAGACGGCCGTCAAGGCGGACCCGCTCTTCTCCGAGGCCTACTACTACCTCGGCAAGGTGCGCACGCAGCTGGGCGACCCGACCGCGAAAGAGGCGTACCAGAAGTATCTCGAGGTCGATCCCAAGGGCATCTTCGCCGTCGAGGTGAAGCAGGCGCTCAAGTCGGACGGCGCGCCTATGCCGACCAGTTCTCCGCTTCGAATCCGTCGCCGGGGACGGTGACCGTGAGCGCGCCGTCGGCGGGATAGCGCGCCAGCGGCGCCTCCGACGCGGCTTCGAAGAGGCGGATGCCGAGCCGCAATTTGTCGTCGGTCTTGACGCCGAGCTGCGCGAACGGAACGGCCAGCTCGACGGCGCGCCCGTGGGCGTTGCGCCCGCCCGGCGCTCCGTCGATGGTCAAGGCGTCGTGGCGCGAGCGGACGACGACGCGCCGGTCGCCGACGGCGATGTCGATCTCGACGCGCGTGGCCGCCAGCTCCGCGGCCCGACCCTCCGACGGCTCGAGCCTGAGGTAGAGCGTCGTCTTGTCGAAGCCGAAGACGACGGCAGCCACGAGCGGCGAATCGGCCATGGCAGCGCCGCGCGGCACGCGATAGCGGCCCGCACCCTGCCAATCGTAGAAGCGGTGGCCGCCGATCTGCGGACGGATGAAGCCGATGGGCGCGGTCACGAGCGCCTCGGCGACCGGCTGAAACGACGCCACCGGCTCGTCGAGCTCCGGCGGCGGCTGGAGGCCCATCGCCAGATAGGCGCCCGCCAGGTGCGCGCGGAAGAGCGCATCGAAGAGCGAGTCTTCCATCGAGTGGAACGGCTCGCCGAACCACCAGAACCAGTCGCTGCCTTCCGCCGCGAGCAGCCGCTCGTAGGCGGCTTCGCGCAGGGCCGGCGCCAGCCCGTCGGCGACGGCGCGATCGAAGCGCGCGCGCGCGCGGCCGAGCAGCTCCCAGCCACGGTTCTTCACCGGATCGGCGATCCAGATGTAGAAGGCCGAGTCGATCCACGAGCCAGAGTGCAGCCGTGGCAGCTCGCGCCGCGACGGCGCCTGGTCGAGATGCTGGCCGATCGAGGCCGTGGCGAGCTGCGGGTCCGACGAGAGCGCGCCGAAGAGCGTGCGTAAGAACGGCTCGCCCAGGCCCGGGTACGACTCCCAGGGGTTCTCGCCGTCGAGGAAGATCGGCACCAGGGCCGGCTCGCCGGTCGGCGCCGTCGAGAGCTCGGCGGCATGACGCGCGCGCGCCACCAGATCGGCGACGCCGTGGTGCGGCTCGCCGTGCGCGTAGGAGAAGCCGATCTTGTCCGAGATCTCGCGATCGCGAAAGACGACGTCGACGCCGGCGTGGCGATAGGCGCGATAGAGATCGCCGCGCGTGTGCCCCTCGCCCGACAGATCGAGCGAGCGCCATAGATTACCCTCGTCGGTGGCGAGCCAACCGACGCCGGCGCGCGCATAGGCGGCGACCGCCTCGGGCGAGACCGAGCCCTCGGGCGGCCACATGCCGCGCGGCGGATGGCCGAAGGCGCGCGTGTGCGCCTCGGCGCCGCGCGCGATCTGCGCGGCGGCGTCTTCGGGATAGGCAAACTGCGGCGGCAGCGCGGCCTGCGGGATGGCGCGCCGCGCGTGCTCCGTGTCGACGAGAAGCGGCACGATCGGGTGATAGAACGGCGACGTCGAGAGCTCGACCTGCCCGCGCGCCGCCAGCTCGCGATAGAGCGGCAGCACCCGCGCACAGGCGTTCCGCTGGCGGTCGACGACGAGCGTCAGATCTTCGCGCGTAAAGCCGCGCCCTTTTCGCTCCAGCTCCGCTACCTCGTGGTCGCCCTCGCGCGCGGCAAACCCGAGCCAGCCGAGGTTGAAGAGGACCGTCAGATCGCGCACGTCTCCGTCGGAGAACGGCTGCTTGCGCTCGCGCTGGTCGAGCAGCTCGCCGTAGCGCGGCCGGGTCCGCACCGAGCGGTCCCAGTTGAGCGAGAAGAAGCGCTCGACGGCGAAGGCGCGCTCGGCGTCGTTCCACCCGTCGAGCTGTGCGATGCGCAGCCACTCGTCGACCGCGCCTGCGACCACGTCCTCGAGCTGCTGCACCAGCGACGGCACGAAGTTCACCGTCAGCTTGATGTTGCCGTACTCGTGCAGCAGGCGTGCGACGTCGAGATAGCCGCGCGCGCCGTGCAGCCGCACCCACGGCAGCATCGCCCGCCCGTTGCGTGGATCGACGTACTGCGGCTGGTGCATGTGAAGCAGAAAAACGACGTTGGCCCGGCGCTGCGTCACACGAAGTTGTAACCCTTGGGGACGACGATGATGCCGTCGGACACGGTGAAGCGGCGCGCGTCGGCCTCGGGGTCGTAGCCGATCTCGGTGTGGGGCGGCACGTGCACGCCCTTGTCGATGATGGCGCGACGGATGCGGCAATGGCGCCCGATGTCGACGTCGTCCAGAATGATCGACTCTTCGACGTAGGCGAAGCTGTTGATGCGCACGCGCGGCGACAAGATGGTGCGGTCGATGCGCCCGCCCGAGATGATGCTGCCCTCCGACACCAGGGAGTCGGTGGCGATACCCATGCGCGCATGTCCCGGCCCGTCGCCGGGATCGGCGAACACGAACTTGGCCGGCGGCAACGGCCGCGTCCAGGTGCGCAGCGGCCAGCGCGGATTGTAGAGATCGAAGTCGGGCACGACCTTGACCAGATCCATGTTCGCCTTCCAATAGGCGGCGATGGTCCCGACGTCGCGCCAGTAGCCGCGCTCGTTGGGGTGCGAACCGGGGATCTCGTTCTGCGAAAAGTCGTAGGCGTAGACGTCGCGGCCGCGCGCCACCATCTCGGGCAGGATGTTGCGCCCGAAGTCGTGCGCCGAATCGCCCGAGGCATCACGGGTCAGCTCCTCGAGCAGGAGCCCCTTGGAGAAGATGTAGTTGCCCATCGAGGCCAGCGCCCAGCCGGGCCGGCCGGGCATCTCGCGCGGATGCATCGGCTTCTCGTCGAAGCTGACCACCTTGCCGCGGTCATCGACCTCGAGGATGCCAAACGCCCGCGCCTCGTCGACGGGCACCGGGATCACCGCCACCGTCGCGTCGGCGTCGGTCGAGATATGCGCGTCGACCATCTGGCGCATGTCCATCTTGTACATGTGGTCGCCGCCGAACACGGCCACGTAGTCGGGCTCCTCGTCGGTGATGACGTTGAGCGACTGGTAGATCGCGTCGGCCGAGCCCTTGAACCACGAGGCGCCCGTGCGCTGCTGGGCCGGCACCACCTCGACATAGAGATCGAGGAACGCGGGCAGGCGCCAGCCGCGCGCGATGTGCGTGTTCAAGGAGTCCGACTTGTACTGCGTCAGCACCTTGATCTGCAGCAGGTTCGAGTTGACCAGGCTCGAGAGCACGAAGTCGATCAGCCGGTAGCGGCCCGCCATCGGCACGGCGGGCTTGGCGCGATCGGCCGTGAGCGGCCACAGGCGGCGCCCTTCGCCGCCGGCGAGCACCAGCGACAGGACGTGGGGAGCGGGGCCTCGATGCGAAGCAAAAGGAGTCGGCACGGCTCGCGAGTCTAGTGTCTGAAGTAATAGATTGCCATCCCCGCCGAGGCGAGGACCAGGATCAGGACGACCACCACTACGGCGACCTGGGCGGTGGCTGCCTTTTTCTTCGGCTTCCGCGAGGGCGCCTGGGTCGAGTCATCGACCATCGCCGAGATGCGACCCGACGTATGCATCGACGGCGTCGACGGCAACGAGGTATTGGCGATGGGCCGCGCGCCCGTCGAGCTCTTCTTCTTGCGCTCCTGGGTCTGCACGTCGCCGTCGCCCTCGAGCAGCTCCTCGAGGCCGTGCGCGCCGGTATCTTCCTTCTTGCGCTTCACCGGCGCCGCGCCGTCGAGGGCTCCGTTGCGCCCCGTATTTTGCGACGGCTTGCGCATGTCGGACGGCAGATCGTCGGCCCAGCCGCGGGTGTCGACGAAGAGGCCCGGATCGAGCGGCGCGTTGCCCGACACCTCGGCCGGCGAAGGCGTCGCCGTCGACGGCTCGCCAATGTCGTCGAGCGACGTGAAGCGCACGATCTCTTCGTTGATCAACGTGTCGATCAAGTTGCCGACCGGCGCCGCCTTCGGCTGATGGCGCTGCTTTTCACGCAGGCACGACTGCACCAGCTGCTCGATGTCACGCGACGTGACCTTGAGCCGCTGCGAGAAGAGGAACTGCGCCAGCGCGTCCTGCAGATCTCCCGCCGACTGGAAGCGCTGATTGAGATCGCGCGCCAGCGCCTTGCGGACGATCTGCTCCAGCTCCGGCGTGACCTCGGCGTTCTGCGTCGAGATCGACGGCACCTTGGCCTGCCGCACCAGCTCGACCGTCTGATAATCGGTCTCGCCGTAGAAGAGGCGCTTAGAGGTGAGCATCTCGTACAAGAGGATGCCGACGGCGAAGATGTCGGCGCGGCGGTCGACTTCCTTGCCGCTGGCCGCCTCGGGCGACAGGTACGAGAACTTGCCCTTGACCACGCCCGGGTCGGTCGACTCGAGCTGCGACGTCGCCTTGGCCAGGCCGAAGTCGACCAGCTTCACCTCGCCGCGCTTCGACACCAGGATGTTCGGCGGCGAGATGTCGCGGTGCACGATGCCGAGCTCCCGGCCGGTCTCGGGATCGATCGCGTCGTGGGCGTACTGCAGGCCTTTGCAGACCTCCATCAAGAGGTACAGCGTATGGGCCACGCTCATGCGCTGGCCCTGCCGCCGCACCGACTCGATGATCGTCTTCATGTTCGCGCCGTCGACGTACTCCATGACGATGAAGTACGCGGTGTCGGCGATGCCGATGTCGAAGACGCCGACGATGTTCGCGTGCTGCAAATGCATCGAGACGCGAGCCTCGTCGAGGAACATCGAAATGAACTTCTTGTTCTTGGTGAGGTTCGGGAGGATGCGCTTGATCGCGACGGCCTTCTTCAGGCCGCCGACGGCGCTCTCGGCGACGCCGCGATACACTTCGGCCATACCGCCCGCGTCGATCTTCTCGGTGATTCTGTATCGCTGGTTATCGGGCATCCGCGCGCTGCCGAGCGGATCGATCATAACATGCCGAGTAGGGGAAACAAAACCTGTGCTGCAAACGAGAGGGGGGCTTTACGGCAGGGCGGGGCAGGGCTATTCCTCGTTGCCGCCCGACAGCTCGTCGCTCCCGCCGATGTCCTCGCGGGAACCGCCGCCCGAACGCCCGGCCTGCTGGGCCTGGGACTGCTCCTCGCGCTCCCGCTCCTCCTTGCAATCGATGCAGTAGGTGGTCACGGGGCGGGCCAGGAGCCGCTTGAAGCCGATCTCCTCCGCGCAGTCCTCGCACTCGTTGATGGTGTTCTCTTCGATACGACGGAGCGCCTCGTCGATCTTGCCGAGCAGGAATTTCTCCCGGTCGCGCAGGCGCAGCTCGGTCGAGAAGATCTCCTCTTCCATCGACTCGTCGATCGAATCACGGCCAATGTTGCGCTCGCGGTTCATGCTGAACTGGAGCCCATCTTTGGCGTTCTCGATCAGCCGTGCGCGCTCCGTCTCCAGAGCAGTGCGTAGCTGACCCTTCTGCGATTCGTTGAGCATGTCGCACAGGATATAGATCCGCTTGAGCAAAGGTCAACGCACGTTTTGCAGAACGGCCCGCTGCACCGTCGAGGTGTGACGTGCTTACATTGTTGCTGCGTGAGTAAGGCGTTCACCAGAGAGGGCGAAGGCGACGCGCTCGACGATCTGCCGCCGGTCGACGAATGGCCGGCCGGCGTAAAGAACTATCTGACACCGGCAGGCCACGCCGCGCTCAAGGCGGAGATCGACCGACTGCGCGCACTGCCGCGCGGCGACGGTCGCGCCAAGCTGGCGATCGAGCAGCGACTGGCTGCGCTCCTCGGGCGGCTCGAAGCGGCCGAGGTGATCGATCCCACGGCGCAGCCCGCCGACGACCGCGCGCGCTTCGGCGCGACCGTGACGGTCGAGGATGACGACGGCGAGACGCGCCGCTACCGCATCGTCGGCGTCGACGAAGCCGATCCCAAGCGCGGCCAGGTGAGCTGGCGTTCGCCGATCGCGCGCGCGCTCGTCGGGCGATCGATCGGCGACATCACGACGCTGCACACGCCTGCCGGAGATCAAGAGCTGACGATTGTGAAGATCGAGCTCGAGGCGAGTAGAGCGGAAGAAGAAGAGGAAGAAAACTAAGAGGCCTTCTTGGTGTCCTTGATCAGCTGCGGCCGCTCGCGATTGATGACGACCTCGCGCGTGACGACGCACTCCTGCACGCCGGTCAGCGACGGAATCTCGTACATCACGTCGAGCATGACCTCTTCCATGATCGCACGCAGGCCGCGCGCGCCCGACTTGCGACGATGCGCTTCCTCGGCGATGGCGCGCAGCGCCTCCTCGGTGAAGCTGAGCTTGACGCCCTCCAGCTCGAACAGACGCTGATACTGCTTCGCCAGCGCGTTCTTCGGCTGCCACAACACGCGCGTCAGCGAATCGACGTCGAGCGCATCGCAGCTGACGAGGATCGGCAAGCGCCCCATGAACTCGGGAATCATCCCGTACTTGATCAAGTCCTCGGTGCGCGACATGGCGCGCAGCTCGTCCTTGTCGATGTCGTTCTTCGCCGAGAGCTTGGCGCCGAAGCCGAGCCCCTGCTGACCGACGCGGCGGCGCACGATATCCTCGAGCCCGTTGAACGCGCCCGTGCAGACGAACAGGATGTTGGTCGTGTCGACCTGGATCAGCTCCTGCTGCGGACGATTGCGCGCACCGTCGGGGGTGATGGTCGCGTGCTTGCCTTCGAGAATCTTGAGCAGCGCCTGCTGCACGCCTTCGCCGGAGACGTCGCGCGTCACCGACGGACCGCCGCCCTTGCGCGCGATCTTGTCGATCTCGTCGATGCAGACGATGCCGCGCTGGGTCTTGTCGATGTCGCCGCCCGCGTTGCGGTAGAGCGACTTGATGACGCTCTCCACGTCCTCGCCGACGTAGCCGGCTTCGGTGAGCGTCGTCGCGTCGGCGATGGCAAACGGCACGTCGAGCTTCTTGGCGAGCGTCTGCGCCAGGAGCGTCTTGCCGCACCCGGTCGGTCCGAGCAGAAGGACGTTGCCCTTCTGCACCTCGACCTCGCCCGCCTTGCCCTGTTGCTTCTGGCCGACGCGCTTGTAGTGGTTGTAGACAGCGACGGCGAGCGCCTTCTTGGCGCGGATCTGCCCGATGCAATACTTGTCGAGCTCCTCGGCGATCTCTTTCGGCCGTGGGTACTTCGGGCGCTCCTGAGCTTCTTCCTTCGCGATGATGTCGTTGCACAAGGCGACGCACTCATCACAGATGAAGACGCGCGGACCGGAGATCAGCTTGCGGACCTCGCGCCGGCGCTTGCCGCAGAAGGAGCAGTGGAAGTCATCCATCACGGACCATTCTTCCACAAGTATGGGGAGCGTGCCAGCGCAACTTTCGTCACGTGATTCCTTTCGGTTGAAAGTATAGTGCTCCACATGAGTGAGCGACGGGAGGGGACTCGAAATGGCGCGGTGCGCCGTAGAGAGCGATCGGGTCGACGATGAAAGTTTTGCTCATCACATTGGAACCAGAACGCGCTGCGTCGGAGCCGGAGTCGCCGGCGGCCGCGCTCCGCGACCTCGGGTGCGATGTTCGCGCGTTCGGATTCGATCTCGGCTTCGACGAAGACGACTTGAGCAAGGACCCGCCGCAGCTCCTCGTCCTCGACGCGCGCGAGCGACTGGAGATGGCCTACTCGACGCTGAAGACGCTGCGCGATCTGCCGCCGCTGCAAGGCACGCCGGTGATCGTCGCCGTGACGACGCAGCGGCTCTCGTCGCTCGACTTTCGCGCCGGCGACGACTTCATCCTCGTGCCCGTCGTACCGGCGGAGCTGTACGCGCGACTGCGGCAGCTCGACTGGCGCTTCGCCGCCTTCTCGGCCGCCGATCGCGTCAAGGTCGGCGATCTCGAGATCGATACCAGCGGCTACGAGGCGTTCGTTCGTGATCGCAAGCTCGACCTCACGCACCAGGAGTTCGAGCTCTTGAAGTTCCTTGCGCAGAATCGCGGCAAGGTCTGGACGCGCGAGCAGCTCTTGTCCAAGGTGTGGGGCTATCGCTATTTCGGCGGCACGCGCACCGTCGACATTCACGTGCGTCGCCTGCGCGCCAAGCTCGGCTCGCCCGCCGATGCGATGATCGAGACCGTGCGCAACGTCGGCTACAAGCTGGTCGACCCGATCGTCGGCGCGCGCGGCTAGCTGAGGCGACCGGGTTCGCGGACGCAGTGAGGCGACCTCCCGGCGTCGGAATCCGTCGCAGTCGCCGCTTCGCGGCGTGCTCCTCCATCGGGGCCGCCCTGGTCGCGCTGCGGGCGACGCGGCCCGTCTACGCCGCCGGCAGGTGGCCTCACTGCGTCCGCTCTTGTGCGCCTGGTACCAGGGCGCTCTCTCGCTCATTTGCCACGTGCCCGACGCGCAGAGCGGAGGTAGCAAGGCGCGCTGCCGGCGGCGTAAAGGACCCGCGTCGCGCGCAGCGCGACATCAGCGGGTCCGCTGGTGGGCACGCCGCGCAGCGGCGACTGCGACGGATTCCGACGCCGGGAGGTCGCCTCACTGCGTCCGCGAACCCAGCCGTCCCGAAGCGATTCGTTCTTCACTGACAGCTAGCCGCTCAGGTCGCGCGCCACCAGCCGGCGAAGGCGGCGCCACCGACGACGATCCAGATGACGGCGGTGCCGAGCGCGCCGCGATTGGAGGTGTCGTCGGCCTCGTCGTCGAGCTGGCGCACGCGCGCTTGCGCTTCGTCGACGGGGCGGTAGCGCTCGGCATCCGCTTCGGCCCGCAGCTCGGCGGCATGGCGCTCGGCGCGGCGTGCATATGGCTGCGCCAGCACGTAGCCGAGGGCCAGCGCGGCGACGACACCAATGGCGATGCGCAGCGGCGGGTTCTTGCGCAGCGCACCCTGGGCGATGCGCCCGGGGATCGGCTGCCACGGCGCTTCGACGTGCACCGGCGCGTCGTCGTCGGTCGCCGGGTAGGCCTCGCCGTCGCTCGGCGGCGGGGACGGGGGCGGCTGCGCGGACGGGGGCGGCGGACGGTCGATCTGCAGATCGACGGGCGCGAGATGATGGCCGCTCGGGCGGAAACGCGCGTCGTCGGCGTCGTCGGGCGCGCTGCTGCTCGCGGCGCGCATTCGATCGGTGTCCGCGGCCTTCGCGGGTGGGGGCGCGAGGCGCGGCCTCGCCGGACCCTGCGTCTCCTCGCCGTCGACGGTGGCGAGCTTGGCGAGCAGGCTCTCGTCGATCGTCGGTGCCGCCGTCGCATCGGGCTCCGGCTCCAAGAACTGATCGAGCGCCAGGATCGCTTCTTCGGGCGCCTCGGTCGGCTCGACCTCGCCGCGAACTCCGATCTTTTCCAGCTCGGCGACCAGTCGCTGCGCGGCCTGCGCGTCGATCCCGCTGCGCACGCGCAGTCGGCCGCCGGCGACGAACTGCGCGCCCTCGCGCTGGGCCACGAGGTGCAGCGTCTCGATGTGGCGCAGCAGATCGCTGCGTTTTTCAGCGCTGTCGAAAGGCGGCTGCGACGGGCCCTTCGCCCAGACGTCGAAGCAGACGATGGCCGGGGCCACGAAAATGCGTCAGGCGAGCTCTATGATGATGACCCGGGAGCCGCGCTCCAGCGATTCGGGCGCGTCGATCTCGATGGTCGTCGGTGCCAGCGGCCGCGGCCACGCATCCACGAGCGGCAGCTCGAGGGGGTCCGGCTCCCATTCCCGTTCGAATTCCCGGTCCTGAAAGAACGAGTGGTGCTGCATCACCTCATTCTCCGTGAGCCAGCCCGCGGCTCGACAGTTAGCATAACATAAGCGCCTGGGGCCTGCCAGCTAGCCACCGACGACAATTTGCTCGTGATGGTCGCTACCCGATGCAGAAGTCACACACTCGAAACTTGACCTCTTTGATCGCCGACCCCACAGTCTAAGAGAGACTGGATGGAGGTCCACTTCGCATGCGAAGCCCGCTGCAGGCCGGCCGACCCCGTGTCACTCTGAAAGCGTCGCACCGGAGGGTTTCACTGAAAGTAAGCCACCGTCGGGATCCCAATACGACGGTCGTCACTGCGGAGCGGGATCGCTATATCGCGCCCCCGAAGCGGCGCCGCTAGCCGCCCGACTGTAGCTTGCGCTCGGCGACCTCGAGCGAGTGCTGCGCTTCCTGGTTGTTCGGATCGACGCGCAACGCTTTCTTGTATTCCCCGACGGCGTCCTTCGGCTTGCCGAGCTTGTAGTAGGCCTGCCCGAGGAGCACGAGGTAGCGTGAGCGGTTGGGCGACAGCCTCAGCGCCTGCTTGAGGTGCACGGCGGCACCTGCGTAGTCGCCCTGCTCGAAGGCCACCTCGCCGAGACCGGCGACGGCTTCCGAGCTGCGCATGTCGTACTCGCGCGCCTTGTTGAAGTTGGCGGCGGCGGAGCCGACGTCGCCGGCGCTGAGCTTCTGGCGGCCGAGCTTGACGAAGAACTCGGCTTGCGCCGATTCGGACGCGCTCGGCGCCGACGCCTTCGGCGCATCGGAGGCGAAGGGATCTTTGAAGCCCTCGGCGGGCTTGTCCTTCTTGCGCCGATCGGCGGCGGTCGGCTTATCGGCGGCGGCGACTTTGACCGGCTTCTCGACGGCGGCCGGTGCGTGCGCGGGTGGCGCAACGCGATCGGCTTTGGCGACGACGGCGGCCGGCGGCTTGGCCGCGGCAGTCGGCCTCGTGGCGGGCGGCGCAACGGCCGGCCTGGCGGCAGGCGGC
>JAQBQH010000410.1 GCA_028287105.1 Myxococcales bacterium | reverse complement strand
CGTCGCCGGAGCCGCCGTCGCCGGAGCCGCCGTCGCCGGAGCCGCCGCCGCCACCGCCACCGCCGGAGCCGCCGTTGCCGTTGTCACCAGACACACCGGTGGGCCCGACTGTAGAACCGCCTTGGCTCCGGGAGGAGCAACCAATTCCACCAGCGACGAGAAACGCTACCGTTAGTGCTTGCAGGCGCATGCGCAAACCCTCCGCAGCCTGATATCGCAAGCCGGGGGCCAGCGTAGTCGGGCGGCGGGACGCCGGGCGATCAGGCGCCGAGCGTATCGGCGAGCGCTGCGAGCGAGGCCACTTCGAAGTCGCTCGTCTCTTCGGCGCGAACGCCGCCGCGATTGACGAAGCAGGTACGCATGCCGAGCGCGCGCGCCGGCGCCAGATCGTATTTCCATCCAAACGCGGCGTGCAGAATCGCGCCGGGTTCGACGCCGAGTCGCTCGATGGCGAGCGCGAGCGGCTTGGGATTCGGCTTGTACGCGCGCGCGTCCTCCGCGGTGACGAGGCAGGAGAACGGCGCCTGCAGCTGCCCCACCGAGTCGGCGAGCAGATCGCGATCGATGTTGGAGACGATGGCCAGCTGATGGCGTCGCGCCAGCCGCCGGAGCGCGCGGCGCGAGTCGGCGAACGGCGGCCAGTCGGCGACCGAGCGCGCCAGTCCCGCGCCGGCGTCGACGAACGCCTCGACGCCGAAGTGCTGCATGGTCGCGTCGTAGCTGCGCTGCATGATCTCGCGATACGGCCGATAGGGTGTGAGCATCTGGAACTGGATCTTCTCCCAGCGCTCGATCCACTGCTCGACGGTGACGCCGTGATGCGACGTCGCGGCGAGGATGGGCGCCACGTACGCGCGCAGCCCCGCCTCCCAGTCGATCAGCGTGCCGTAGCAGTCGAAGGTGATCGCGCGCAGCTCCATCGCGCGTCGAGGTTACTGCGGCGCGGTGCCGGCGTCGAGCGGCGCGTGCTGCGGCAGGAGCGCGCGGACCCAGTTGAGCCCGAGCCGCATCTGCACCTCGGCGATCCGCCCCGTGAGCTCGACGTCCTCTTCCTTCTGCTCGATCGCGATCCCGTCGAGCGCGCGCGAGAGGCCAAGCAGCGCCGTGGCGGAACGGTAGCGCTGAAGGATCTCCGGCCAGGCGCGCGCGAACTGCCGCGCCTCGTCGGCGTTGGCGAACACGACGCGCACGCGCACGGCGGGCGACGCATCCGCAGTGGCGGCCAGCGCGATCGCCTGCGGCGTCGGCAGGCCGGCGCCCAGATGCACCAGCGACGGCGCATCCGAGAGCGTGACGAGCACGGCCGGCCCGCTGTCCGACTGCGCGACCTGATCGAACTGCGCGAGCTGCGCCAGCCACTTGATGCGCGGATCGCCCATGTCGGTCGCCAGCTCGTTCGGCTGCGTGAGGATCGTCAGACCCGGTTTGACGACCTTGAAGACGCGCGGATCGCCGGCAGGCAGGGTGCGGCCGACGAGCGCGCGCACCTTCGGTGTGTCGGCGTGTCGCGCCGCCAGGAAGGTCGCGGTGACGTCGTGCGGATTGGCGGTGGCGATGAGCAGCGCCTCGAAGTCGTCGATCGGCGACACGCCCGAGCCGGCGACCAGCGTCGACCAATCGGGCAGCGCCGAGATGAGCGCTTCGGCGCCGGCGCGATGCGGCGACTTGCGCAGCTTGTCCATGCGCAGGAGCACGACCAGGTTGGCGTCGTCGGGGGCGAAGGGCGAGAGATCGGTCGTCTCCGGCGGCGGCGGCGTCTTCGGCGGCGCGGGCCTGGGCGGCTTGGGGCCGGCCTTGGGGTCGTGCTTCGGCTTGTCGTTGGCCCTCGGATCGCCGCGATGCTCGACGGGCGCGACCCGCTGCACCGCGCGATGCGCCGGCCTTACCTCGATGGGGATCGGCGGCGCCGGCCAGGTCAGGTGCGCCGACAAGAACAGGAGCGCCAGCACGACGGCGTGACCGGCCGTCGAGATCGCCAGCGGACCTGCCAACGCTGCGCGCCTCGACACACTATTGGGTCTACACCGACTCGCGCGGCGAGGCCACTGGCGTCCGGTATGCGGATCGTGTCCGTGTGCCGGATCTGAATCTCCGTACATTCTTCGCAAGCGCTTGAATTGTCGACGGTGCCGTCGTTGCCGAGGCACGGCACGCGCATTGCTGAAGGGCGGTCTCGTTCCGTTCGTAGGCACGAGCGGGGGAGGAAGTGACATGGACGACGAGACGAAGCAGGAAAGAACGAAGCGGGTGGTCTACAGCATCATCGAGAAGCCCGGCCTCAAGAAGGCGATCTGGATGAAGATCGGCGTGGCGTGGCTCAACCGCGATCAGTCGTGGAACGTGCACCTCGACGCGATCCCGTTCGATCGCAAGCTCAACATTCGCGAGGAGACGGAGCGTCCGTCGCGCTACGGCAACAACGAGGCGAGCGTGCCGCTGCAGACGCCGTTCGATCTCGGCGAGACGATCCAGTGAGCCGGCGGATTGCGGTAGTCGCCGCGGCCGCGGCGCTGGCGGTGACCATGATCTCGTGGCGTGCGAACGCTGACGGGATGCATGGCCGCGTCGTGCCGGCGAAGTCGTCGGAGGTGACGGTCTCGGGGCCGAAGTCGTCCGAGGGCGTCGTCAATCTCAACGACGCGACCGAGGAGCAGCTCACGCTGTTGCCGGGGATTGGTCCGGCAAAGGCCAAGGCGATCGTCGCGCAGCGGCACGGCCATCCGTTCCGTCGCGCCGACGAGCTGACCAAGGTCAAGGGCATCGGCCGCAAGACCTTCGGCCGCCTGCGTCCGTACATCACGACCGTCGGTGCGACGACGCTGTCGACGGAGGTGAAGCGCCAGCGGTGAGCAAAGAGAGCGCCCGGGCCGGGCGGGTCCTGGCCCGGGCTTCTCGTTTTCGCGCGAGCGACGAAGCGGGCGTTCAGGCCCGGCGACGACGGAGACGGCGACGCACCAGGAGGACGATCACGAGGAACGCGACGACATAGCCGATCGGGACCCACCAGTTGCGCCGCTCGCGCTCGGGGGGCTTGGGTGACCACATGCGCGCACGCCCTTCGGCGGCGTCGAGCGCATCGAGACGGTCGCGCACGAGCTGTTCGGCGAGCGCCGCGGCGGCGCTGTCGTCGAGAGCGGCGCAGCCGTTGAAGCGGCTCCACCAGGCGGCCAGCGCCTGACCGGCGCGTCGTGCGCCGGCCGCTTCGAGGGCGAAGAACGGCGCGAGATCGACGTCGGGCTTGAGCGCAGCGTCGGGATCGTCGGTCTCGTTGTAGTGCACGCCGGCGCGCGAGAAGCGGGTCTGCGCGACGCGTCGAATGGCGCGGTAAACCTCGGCGCCTTCGAAGCTGGAGCGGTCGATGAGCGAACGGGTGAGCGTGCGCGCGAAGCCGGCGCTGCAGCTCTTCGGCTGCGCGTCGAGGTCGCGCTGCAAGGTGTCGTCGGCGGGGGCGGCAGCGGTCTGGGCAGCGACGGGATCTTTCGGATCGAGGAGGTGCTTGGCGTAGAGCCCTTCGGCGAGGACGTGATGATTGGCGATGATCTCGATGCCGATGGTGACGAAGTCGGAGCGTGGCCGCAACAGGCCGCCGGCCGATCGCAGCTCCTCTTTGTAGGACTCGATCTTGGCGTCGACGAAGAACTCGTAGATGCCGACCTGGACCGTGTGTATCTGGTTGGCCACGTCTTCGATGTGGTGCGCGGCGGCGCCGGCGTGGGTCAGCGCCAGTCGCTGTCCGCCGGGCAGACGCGCGGCCAGCGCGGCGAGCATGGTGTAGCTCTCGGCGAAGTCGGCGCCGAAGGTGTGCACCGTTGGTGGGATGGCGAAGCGGCGCGGCTCGCTCTTCAGCACCGACGGATCGTCGCTGAAGGCGAGCTTGGGCAGACCGTAGTGCGCGTGCGCCTGGCTCGACAGCCCTTGCAAGGAGCCCATCTCCAGCGTCGCCGGATCGTCCGGCAGCGGACGGCCCCACGGATCGTGGACGACGGCGCGCGCGGCGTCGTGGCGGTAGCGCCTGCGATTGCGCTCGTCATCGTCGGGGAGGCGCGAGGCGGCAGCGTAGATCTCGGCGGGCGTGGTGGCGGAGGGGAGCGCGACGTCGTCGTCGAACCCGGCGACGTGCTGCTCTGGATTGAGCGCGAACAGCTGCTTCATGGCCCAGGCATCGAACGCCTGGGCGCCGGGCCAGCGCGCGAGGAAGCGCCGCTTCACGTCGGGGTCGCGCGCTTCGGAGCCGGCCCGCCAGATGCGCTCGCGCAGCGCGCGAACGGCGGCGGCATCGCTGCTCGTCGCGGCGGATGGCTGCGCCTGACCAGCGTAGCCACGCCGCGACAGGTACACGTGGACGGCCTGCTCGTAGGCGTCGGCAGGAAGAGCGAGACCGACCAGGCAGGCGAAGAGGATCGCGCTACGCACCGAGGCGACGGTAGCACATGCGCCAGATCCGCATTCCGCGATCCTCGCAGCGCATCTCGCGCAGCGAGCGCGCGCCGTACGGATTGTGCCGCGCGAACGACCAGGGGCCGTTCACGTTGGCGAAGAGGCCGGTCGCGTCTTCGAGCACCGCCATCGCGTCGAGGCCGAGGTCGAACACGTCGCTCTGAAAGAAGAGCTCGCCGCCGACGCGCAGCTTGCGGTGGATGACGGCGATCAGCTCGTCGTTCATGAGGCGTCGCTTCTGATGGCGCTTCTTGAACCACGGGTCGGGGAAGTTGATGTAGACGCGCGAGAACGATCCATCGGCGACCAGCGACGGCAGGTCGACGTTGAGATTACAGTAGATGGCGCGCAGGTTGGGAACCCCGAGGGCGGCCGCCTCACGGTTGACCTCGCGCACGAGCGGCTCGCGAATCTCGAGGCCGATGAAGAGCTTGTCGGGATGATGGGGGGCGCGTTGAAAGAGGAACTGCGCGTCGGCGCAGCCGAGCTCCGCCTCGACCTCGCGGTCGGTGGGCAGCGTGAGCGTCGCCGGCCGCGGTGCCAGGAACTGCACGCGCAGCGGATTGACGTGATGACGGACGCGGACGCGACGACGGGCCACGTCGGCCGTCTACCACCCACTGACCGGCGGGTCAACGCCATGCTATGCTCGCCCGCGATGCCGCGTCGAACGGTCGCCGCTCCGAAGCGGTCCGCGCCGAAGGAAGCTCCGGCGGGATCGCGCGACAAACGCCGTTCGCCGGCGCTGCGCGACGAGCGTCGTGCGCAGCTGGTGACCGCCGCCCGCGACGTCTTCGGCCAGAAGGGCTATCACGCCGCCACCGTCGACGACATCACCCGCGCCGCCGGAGTCGCGAAGGGCACGTTCTATCTCTATTTCGACGAGAAGCGCGAGGTCTACTACGACCTCGTGCGCAGCTTCTTGCAGCACGTCAAGGACATCGGCGCGTCGGTGGCGCGCGAGGTCCATACCCCGCAGGAGTTCTTCGGGCGCTGCGAGCAGGCGGCGCAGGAGCTGGTGCGGGTGTTCATCGAGCACCACAAGCTCGCGCGGCTGACCTATCGCGAGTCGATGAGCCTCGATCCCGAGCTGGAGCGGCTGTTGCGCGACTTCTATCGCGACCTGGCGCGCGTCGAAGCCGACAATATTCGCATGGGCATCGAGCTGGGGCTCTTCCGCGCGGTCGACCCGATGATTTGCGCCTACGCGCACATCGGCATGGTCGAGCGCGTGGCGTTGGCGCTCCTGCACGAAGAGAGTCCGCCCGAGCCACGCACCGTCGTGCGCGAGCTCTTGTCGATCGCCTTCGAAGGGCTGAGGAAGCGCTGATGTCGACCACCCGCAAGCGTCCGGCGGCGACGCCAGCGGAGCGTTCGGCGCTCGACGCGTTGCAGGAAGTGCTCGACGAAGAGCGCGTCGTCGTCGCCGCCGAGCGGCTCAAGACCGAGCGTCAGCTCGAAGCGCTGCGCCTGCGCATCGACGAGCTGGAATCGGAGGTCGCCGGTACCAGCGCCCGTCTGCGGGAGCTCGAGTCGCAGCTGCAGGCGCGGAACCGGTGAGCGAGCCGCCGGCGACAGGCAACGCGCCGGCGTCCGCTCCGAAAGGTCGCGATGACCGGCTGGCGCTGGCGGCCATCCTCCTCGGCGCGGGAATCGCGCTGCTCGGTCTCCGCAGCCCGTTCAGCTTGTCGACCGGCATGGCGATCGGCCTGGCGGGCGCGCTGCTCGCGGTCCGCGGCGAGCGACCGGTGCCCGCGCCGCGGCTCATGGCGGCGGCGCTGGTGCTCGCCGTCCTGGCCGTGTGCGGCGTCGTGCTCCTTGGCTTCTACGAAGAGTGGGAGGTCGGCCAGCGGCTCTCCGAAGGCGCCGCGCCCGGCTATGTGACCAGCTTGATGCGGCCCTACGCGCGCGTGGTGGCCGCCCTCCGCTCCGGCGCGCTCTTCTGCGCCCTGTCGTTCCTGCTCGGCGCCACCGTCACCCGACTCGGGAGCTCCGGAAAGTAAAAGGGCCCGGGGATTGCCCGGGCCCTTTCGTGAAGCGTCTACGACTCAGCCAGCTTTGCGCACGTTCGCGGCCTGCAGACCCTTCGGGCCCTGCACGACCTCGAACTCCACGGCTTCGCCCTCGGCGAGGCTGCGGAAGCCGTCCATGGTAATGGCGGTGTGGTGGACAAAAACGTCCGGCGCCCCCTCACGGGTGATAAAGCCAAATCCCTTCGCGTCGTTGAACCACTTCACAGTACCCTTTTCCATTGCGATTCCTTTGGTTCAGGCGTGCGGATAGGGCCGCAGGCCGCGGTGCTTGCAAACTGTTGGAGGGGTTAGAGGAGATTCTAACGAAGCGGCGGTCGATGATTCGGCACGAGCTTCCAGATGTGAAAATCTGCGTTCCAACGCGAGTCCCTATTACTCACCCACGACTCTAGGTTCGGGCTAAACCCGCGTCAAGTCATCAGACGTGACAACCGACAGGGCGCTGCAAAATTGCAAGTACCTAGAAATTCGGAGGGTCGCGAAGGATGCGTTTCGAGATGACGATGCGCTGGATCTGTCCCGTACCTTCAAAGATGTCGAAGACCTTGATGTCGCGGTACCACTTCTCGACGAACTGGTGCTGCTCGAGGCCGTGAGCCCCCATGATCTGCACCGCGTCGGAGCAGATCTTCATGGCCGCGCGCGCCGCGTAGGCCTTGGCCATCGACGCCTCTTTGGCGTTCGGCAACCCTTCGTCCGCCATCCACGCCGCCCGCCAGCACATGAGCCGCGCCGCATCGAGGAGGCGCTTGTCGCCCGCCAGGGTCTGCGCGAGCTGCGTGTAGCGCGGCAACGCCCGCGCCAGCATGTAGTTTTCCTTCACGAAGTCGCGCGCGTACTCGTACGCCGCCCGCGCGATGCCGAGCCCGAGCACTCCGACCATCGGCCGCGACGAATCGAAGGTCTTCATGGCGGCCATGAACCCCTCTTTGCCGCGCTCGTAGTGCGCCTCGCCCCCGAGCAGGTTCTCCTCCGGCACGCGACAGTCTTCGAGCACCAGCTCCGCCGTCTCCGACGCCCTGATGCCCATCTTGTCCTCGATCTTGCCGCACGAGAACCCGGGCGTTCCCCGCTCGACGACGAACGCGCGGTGCCCCGCCCGCCCCATCGCCGGATCCATGGTCGCGAAGATGACCACCCAATCGGCGCGCCCGCCGTTGGTGATGAAGCACTTACGTCCGTTGAGGATCCAGTGCTTGCCGTCCTTCTTGCACGAGGTCCGAATGCCCGCGACATCGCTGCCGGCGCCCGGCTCGGTCAGCCCATACGCGCCCCAGTGCAGCCCCGGCTGCTTGAAGACGCCGAAGAAGCGCTCCTTCTGCTCGGCCGTGCCGGTGAACTGCACCGGCGGACCGCCCAGCCCCGGCCCCGGCAGCGACATGAGCACGCTGATGTCGCCCCACGCCATCTCCTCGCCGCCGATGAGCGCGAACCGGTTCTTCTGGCTCGACCCCTTGTTGTCCTTGGCCTCGCCGGCGCCGCCGCCCTCGCCCCCGTACTCGTCCGGCACCTCGCCCGCCGACATCATGGCGCGCATGTTCGAAAGCTTGAGGAGGAACTCGTCCGGGATGCGGTGCTCGCGGTCGGCCTGCAGCGAAATCGGCCGCACGACATGCCTGGCGAACTGGTGAATCATCTCCTTCACCCGGGCCTGCTGCGGCGTGAGCTCGAAATCGATCATGTCGCCCTCCTAGGTGAAGAACGGTTGAATGGCGCTCGACGGCAGGCCGGTCGACACCGGCTGACCGAGCTCGACGCCCGCCAGCGCCAGCTCCGCGATCTCCGACGGCGGCGCGAACAGCGCCAGCGCCTTCGTGTCGCGCAGCCACTTCTCGACCGGGTAGTCGCGCACGTAGCCGGCGCCGCCCAGCAGCTGGACGCCGTTGTCGGCGACGCGCCACGCCGCCTCGTTGGCGTGTGCCGCCGCCGCGACCGTACTGGCCCACGACCCCTTGTCGAGCTGCGTGGCGGCGCGCCACACCATCCAGCGCGCGGCCTCGACGTCCATCGCCATGTCGGCGAGCGTGAACGCGATCGACTGGAAGTGCGCCACCGGCTTGCCGAACGCCTTGCGCTCCTGGGTGTACTGCAGCGCGAACTCGTACGCGGCCCGCGCGAGTCCGACCTGGCGCGCGGCGTTGACCAGCATCGTGCGCGCGAACAGCCGCTCGACCCGCTCGTGAAACTCGCCCGTGCCGGTGAGCCGATTGACATCCTCGACGACGCACCCCTCGAGGTGGACCTCGTAGGCGCCGACCGCCTCGAGCCCGAGCAGCGCGTGCTTCTCGCCCGCCTTGAGCCCCGGGCTGCCCTTGTCGACGACGAAGGCGCCGATGCCGTCCCAGCCCTCCGCGCCTTCGAGCTGCGCGAACACCAGATGCCGGTCGACGTGCCCGCCGCCGACGACGAACGCCTTGCGCCCGGTGAGCGCCCAGCCGCCGCCGACCCGTCTCGCCACCGTCGAGAAGCCCTCGAGCGGCGCCTTGCGCTCGCTCCAGCAGACGGCGACCGTGCCGTTGGCGAGCCGATCTTTCTGCGAATCGTCGGCGAGGATCGCAATCGCGCGCGCCCCGTCGTACGGCGCCGACAGCGCCACGGCCGCGCCGGGATCGCCGAACGCCAGCTCCTCGTGCACCAGGACCGCGGTCGGCAGGTCGACCTCCTCGAGGCCGAGCCCGGTCTCGTCGAATCGCCTCCGCAGCGCGTCGGGCACCCCCGACCTCTCGAGCTCCCGCATCTTCGGCCGCAGCTCTTCGCCGGCGAATTTGCGAACAGTTTCCTGGATGATCTGCTGGTCCTCTTCGAGGCCGAAAGAGATCATGGGCGGGTTCTCCCGACTGAATGACTACCCAGTCAGTTACTCCCCGGCCGTCAACCTGTCAAGCGTCAGCGGTTGGAATCGCGATTGCGCGTGACTTCTTCTTCGACGTCATCGGCGTCGATGTAGATCGGCTCGCTCGCCGCCGGCGCCCGCGGAGAGCGCGGCCCTTCGTGCAGCTCGAACGGATCGAACACCGGCCGCAGCGTCGCCGGCAGCGTCAGCACCTTCTCGTGCAGCTCCGCCTTGGTGATGTAGATCTCCTCGCGCCGCCCTTCGCCGAGGTCGCGCCGCAGCACCAGCTCGCCGGGCGCCCCCGAGCGCCGCGCGATCTCCTGCACGATCGGCGACAGCACGTTGATGATCTTGGTGGTGATCGTCTGCGGATCGTCGATCTCCTTCAGCGGCTTGCCGTCGAAGGTCGCGGTCGTCATCGCCTGCCGCCGCATCGCCAGATCCATCGCCGAATCGATCACGCGATTCCACAGCCGCATGGCGTGAACCGCGTCCTCACCCTCGAGCTGGATGATCGGATCGGGCGTCGGCGAGCCGTCCTCGCCGAGCTTGCGCAACGTCGCTTTCGGCTGCGCGTCGGCGGTCACCTCGAGCTGAAACCCCGAACCCGAGCGCGGCCCCTTGCGCAGCGTGATGAGCGAGCGGTCCGACGCCATCGCCACCTCGGTGACGACGAGCTTGTCGAGCTTGACCGGCGCCACCGCCACCCGCTTCGAGATCCAGCCCGACTCCTGCGGCACGTGCACCTCGGTGCCCGCCGACAGCTCGCTCACGCGCCGAATCCGCCCCCAGTCGTGCGCCGGCGGAATCTGCAGCGCGAACACCGCCTCGACGCCAAACGGCGTCGCCACCAGCGCCTGCCCCGAGTAGCTCTCTTCGCCGGCGAGCAGCCTGAGACCCACCGACGTATTGGGAAGATCGTGCCGCAGCACGAACGCCTCGACGGCGCGGAAGCTCAGCTCGCGCGAGCGGTCGACGGTGGCGCGGGTGTTCGAAATCTCTCCGTTGGCCTGCCCCTCGAGCATGGCCAGCTCGCTCTCGATCACCGAGCGCGACGCCTCCAGCACGCGCGACGCCGTCCGCACCATGCGCTCCGAGTGCGACGACATGAACGCGGTCATCGTCAACTTGACCGCGTCGGACATGGCGTCCATGCGCGCGCGCTCCTGCTTGCGCAGCTGATCGAAATTGCCCGAACGGTCGACGGCGCTGCCGATGTTGTGCTGCGCCGTCATCAGCGTCACGCAGCAGTCGACGGCGTGGCGGATCAGCTCGACGAAATTGATGTCGTAGGGGAAGGGAGTCGAGTCGCCATACACGTGGCCCATGGCGATCTGATGGTACTACGTTCCGGCTAGCGAGGGATCTTCTTCGCGTCCTCGACGAATTTCTTCAAGCCGGTATCGGTGAGCGGATGCTTCGACAGCTGCAACATCACGCTGAACGGGATGGTGCAGATATCGGCGCCCAGCATCGCCGCGTCGACGACGTGAACCGGATTGCGCACCGACGCGACCAGCACCTCGGTCTCGAAGTTGTAGTTGTTGTAGATGGTGACGATCTTGGCGATCAGCTCCATCCCGGTCTCGCCGACGTCGTCGAGCCGGCCGATGAAGGGCGAGATGTAGCTGGCGCCGGCCTTGGCCGCGAGCAGCGCCTGCACCGGTGAGAAGCAGAGCGTGACGTTGGTGCGGATGCCCTCTTCCGCGCAGGTCTTGACCGCCTTGAGCCCCTCGGGAATGAGCGGCAGCTTCACGACGATGTTCTTGTGGACTTTGTGCCAGTCGCGCGCCTCGGCCATCATCTCGTCGTAGCTGGTCGTCAGCACTTCGGCGGAGATGGGGCCGTTGACGATCTCGCAGATGTCGACGACGACGTCGCGATACTTGCGGCCGCTCTTGGCGATCAGCGACGGGTTGGTGGTGACGCCGTCGACCAGACCCATGGCGTAGGCTTCGCGGATCTCGCCGACGTCGCCGGTATCGATGAAGAACTTCATTGGTGGCCTCCCTCGCGCGGTGCTAGGAAACGGACTGGAGCTTGCGTGGTGTCTCTTCGTTCGACGGCGTCGGTTCTCTCGAGAGTTGCGCCCGCAACTCGGCGCAGGCGCGCGCGAGCTCCTCGAGCCGTTGACGTGCGCGCCCAGCCTCGTCCGCAATTTGTGAGAGCTCGTCGGCCAGCGCCATGCACACCAAATGTACGGCTCGCGTCGGGGCGAGTCAATTGACGCTGAAAGCCGCCGAGCTGGAAGACGTCGCGCGGGAGATCGCTCGCACGCTCGACGGCAGGGTGGTGCAGAAGGTCGTTCAGCCCGACGAAAATACGGTCCTCCTCTCACTGCGCGGCAGCTGGCTCCTGCTCTCGGCGGACCCGCGCGCGGGCCGCATGCACCTCGTCGACAAGCCGGTCGGCACCGGCGAGGCGGCGCCGTCGTTCTGCATGCTCCTGCGCAAGGAGCTGACCGGCCTTCAGCTGCGTCGCGTCGACGTCGTCGCCGGCGAGCGCGCCGTGGAGCTGCTCTTCGCCTACGAGGGACACGAGCGCGCGCTGCGGCTGTTCCTCTACGGTCCGAGCGCGCGCCTGATGCTGGTCGGGGACGGCCGGGTCTTCGGCTCCATCGGCCCTGGTCCCAACAGCGACGCGACGCTGCCCCCGCCGCGCGAATCGGCCGCGACGCGGCGCTTCCCCACCGCCACGCCGTCGGCCGCGATCGAGGCACACTACGCCGACGCCGCCGGCGCCGCGGCCCGCGTCGAGGCGGAGGCGCAGCGGCGGGCAGCGACCAAGAAGCTCGACCGACTCGTCGCCGCGCTCACCAAGGACCGCGACCGCGCGCGCGCCGCCGTCGACAAGCGCAAGTGGGGCGACCTCCTCCTCGCGCACCTCCACGAGATCCCGCGCGGCGCCGCGTCGGTCTCGCTGCCCGACGACTTCTCCGACGGGTCGCCGCTCGAGATTCCGCTCGATCCGTCGCTCTCGGCGCGCGACAACGCGGCCCGCTTCTACAAAGAGCACAAGCGCATGTCGCGCGCGCTCGACGGTATCGAACGACGCATCGCCGTCGCCCAGGCGAGCCTCGACAAGCTCGCCAGCGGCGATTTCGTCGCCACGCCGCGCCTCTCCAAGGCGGCCGGCAGGAAGCAGCGCGACGAACGGCCACCTCCGTTCCGCGAGTTCCGCTCGTCGACCGGCACGGCCATCCTCGTTGGACGCGGCGCCGATCGCAACGACGAGCTCACCTTCAAGGTCGCCAAGGGCAACGACCTGTGGCTGCACACGCGCGACGTTCCCGGCGCCCACGTCGTGGTTCCGCTCTCCGGCCGTCCCGTCGACGGCGAGACGCTGCTCGACGCCGCCACCCTCGCCGCGCACCACTCGAACGCGCGCGGCGAGACCCAGGTCGACATCGTCTACGTGCTGAGAAAGCTCGTCCGCAAGCCGCCCAAATCGGGCCCTGGCAGCGTGACCCACTCGGGCGGCAAGACCATCCGCGTCCGCCTCGAGCCGGCGCGGCTGGAGCGCCTACTCAAGTCGCGCGTCGAGGAGGGCCGGTAGCGACGCGACCAGCGCGCGAATCTGCCGGCGCACGCGCGCGCGATCGCCGCGCAGTCTGAGGGCGACCCACGCAACTCCGGCCACCGCACCGACGGGGAGCGCCACCCAGAACGGCAGGCTCCAGCCGAGCGTCGCCGCCGCCGCGACCGCGGCCGCCACCATCGCGGCCTCCGCCGCGCGCACCGTCTCGAGCCGCGCGAGCGACAGCTCGTACGTTGCCCGCCCGTCGCTGGTGAGGACGATTTTGACTTCGCGTCCGACGCCGAGCGCGCCCGAGGCGACGGCACGGGCCAAGACCGCGCGCGCCGCCTCGAGGTCCTTCGCGCCGACGTCGACGATCAACGCCCCGCGCATCGTTCACGCCTTTCCTGCTCCAAAGACGGCAAAAGGCGGCACCGAAGGGGCCGCCTTTGCCGTCCCTAGCGGCTCGCGATTGCGAGCCTGAAAGGGATTAAAACGTGAAAGTCGAACTCGGCGTCGGCATCGGCGGGGGCGCCTTCGGAGCAGCCGCCGGCTTTTTCGCCGCAGCCTTGCGCTTACCGCCAGCAGCCTTCTTCGGAGCCGCCTTCTTCTTCTTGGAAGAAGTCTTGGCGGCCGTCTTCTTCTTGGAGCCCTTTTTCGCGGCCTTTTTCTTGGCTTTCTTGGCCATCAGGGCCCCCCTTACTTCTTTTTGGAGCTCTTGCGCTTCGTCGCCTTCTTCGCCGCGCCCGCCTTCTTCTTGCCAGACTTCTTCGCTGCCTTGCGCTTCTTCGTGGCCATCGTTTGTCCTCCTAATGAGGGTTAGATTGATAACAATATTGCCGGAGGTTAGATCCTCAGTCAATCAAATTTGCACAAATTTGATTTAATTATACGTCAAAGGATCTGTTGGCATCACCACCCGCAACGCTGGCACCAAGCGTTCTCCGTCGAGAAACACGCGGGAAATCGCCTTTACAACCCCTCCTCCGCGGGCTATTACACGCGAACGATGAAGCTCTCCTTCTACACGGATGACGTCACGAAGTTGTCGTGCGGCGTCCTCGGCCTGTTGGTGTTCGAAGACCAGGTGGGGGAGGGCGCCATCTTCAAGGCGGTCGATCAGCGCCTCGACGGACTGCTCGCGCGCCTCGTCGCCGAGGAGCAGTTCAAGGGCAAGAAGGGGCAGACGCTCTCCTTGCACACCCACGCGCGCGTCGCACCACAGCGCCTGCTTCTCGTCGGTGGCGGAGCGCGCAAGGACCTTCAGCCCGCCGATCTGCGCGGCTTCGTCGCCCGCGTCGTCAAGAGCGGCGCCGCCGCGCACTCGGCCGACGTCGCCGTCGTCCTGCCGTATCTCGACGGTGCCGGCGGTACGACCACCGCCGAGCGCGCCGCGCAGTTCATGTCCGAAGGGGCCGTCCTCGGTGGCTATCGCTTCGATCGCTACCTCACCGGCGACAAGAAGAAGCCGTTCTCCGTCGAGGAGGTCAAGCTCGTCGCCACCTCCGACAACGTCGACGCCGGCCGCCTCGACGCGCTCAAGCGCGGCGTGCAGCGGGGCGAGCAGGTGGCCAGCGGCGTCGCCCTCGCGCGCGACCTCATCAACGAGCCCGCCGGCGATCTCACGCCGACGAAGATGGCCGACGTCGCGCAGCGCGCGGCCAAGCAGCACGGCCTCGAGATCAAGGTTCTCGGTCCCAAGGAGTGTCAGAAGCTCGGCATGGGGATGTTCCTCGCCGTCTCGCACGGCTCGGAAGAAGAGCCGCGCTTCATCCATCTCACCTATCGCCCCAAGGGCAAGACGGTCGCGAAGAAGAAGATCGCGCTCATCGGCAAGGGCGTCACGTTCGACTCGGGCGGCCTGTCGCTCAAGCCGTCGGCCGCGATGGAGGACATGAAGATCGACATGTCCGGCGCCGCCGCGGTCATCAGCGCCATCGGCGTCCTGGCCGACATGGGCGTGCCCTACGAAGTGCACGCCATCGCCGCCTGCACGGAGAACATGCCGTCGGGCAAGTCGTACAAGCTGGGCGACGTGCTCAGGTCGATGTCGGGCAAGACCGTCGAGATCAACAACACCGACGCCGAAGGGCGCCTCACCCTCGGCGACGCCATCACCTACGCGATCCAGGAGATCAAGCCCGACGAGATCTTCGACTTCGCGACGCTGACCGGCGCCTGCATGGTCGCGCTCGGCCCCTACCACGCTGGGGTCATGGGCAACGACCTGTCGCTCGTCGAGCGCTGGCTCGCGGCGGCGCGCCTCTCGGGCGAAGAGATGTGGCACCTGCCGCTGCCCGAGCGTCTCAAAGAGCAGCTCAAGTCCGAGATCGCCGACATGCGCAACACCGGCGATCGCTACGGCGGCGCGCTCACCGCGGGCCTGTTCCTGAAGGAGTTCGTCGGCGACACGCCGTGGGTGCACGTCGACATCGCCGGTCCCGCGGCCGCCGACAAAGAGCTCGGGCACATCGCCAAGGGCGGCACCGGCTTCGGCGTCGCCACGATCGTCGAGTACCTCGCGGGCCGCGAATAGGCGCGAGGTCGACGGGAGCCGAGGATGACGGGCACTCCGCACAAGCCTTTCATCACCGCGAACCAGGTCACGCTCATCCGCCTGGCGCTGATCCCGATTCCCTGCTGGCTCCTCTACCAGGGCACCACCGGCCAGTACGTCGCGCTCATCGTCGCGACGCTGCTCGGCTGCACCGACTTCGTCGACGGCTATCTCGCGCGCAAGTACGGCGGCACCGTGCTGGGCGGGCTCATGGATCCGATCGCCGACAAGGTCTTCATCGCGGCCACGTTCCTGCCGGCGGTCGATCTCAAGTGGGTGCCGTCGTGGCTGGTGGCGCTCCTGTTCGTGCGCGAGTTCTTCGTGACGGCGGCGCGCACCTCCTACGAGCGTCGCGACACGCCGCTCAAGTCTTCGTACCTGTCGCGCTACAAGACCTGGGCGCAGATGTGCGGCGTCGGCGTGCTGATGCTCTTGTCGGCCGCCACGCCGACCTTCATGGACTGGTTCTTCGGGGTTCTCGCCGTCCTGCCCGTCGTCGGCTACCTGGCGCTGCGCCTCATCGCGCGCCGGCGCTGGAAGGGGGCGGGCTGGTTCGCAATCTCGTTCTCGGTTCTCTTGCTGGTGCATCGCAGCTTCGGCGGCCACGTGCTCGTGGTGTCGCTCATGTACTTCGTCGTCGGGATCACCTGGGCCAGCGGGCTCGGCTATCTCTTCTCCGTCGGTAAGCTGCGCGGCCGCGGGCGCGTCACCGCCGGCGAGATCGTCCGGCTCGTGACGTCGATCGTGCTGCCGTGCGTCGCCATCGGCACGCAGTCGCGCGCCGACTCCGCGTCGTGGGCGATCATCGCGCTGGTCGCCATCGAGCTGGCCCACGGCGGGTTGGACAATCTGCTGGCGCATCACCGCGCCGAGGACGGCGCCGTTCGTTGGGGCGCGCGCGTGATCGCCGAGTGCCTGCTGCTCGGCCTCGCCTGGTGGATTCCTTCGACGACGCTGTCGCGCACCTTCTGCTTCGCCGCGCTCTTCGTCGCGACCGTCGGCCTGGTCATCGCCTTCGTGCAGAAGCGCCGCTACTACCTCGACGAGAAGCCGCGCGCCGTCGCTGCATCCACGAATCCGGCTGCCGTTCTGTAAAGTACGTCACCGTCGCTTGCACATCGTGCCGCACCGTGTTAGTCTCTACGTCTCCGGACGTGTGTCCGCAACGGAGGTGCCCGGTGGATGTAACCTTCCGGATCGGTGACAAGGCAGTGTATCCCGCCCACGGCGTAGCCGAGGTGACCGGGATCGAAACGAAGGAAATTGGCGGCAAGAAGCTCGCCTTTTACATTCTCCGCATCATGGAGAACGGGATGCGCATCATGGTCCCGATCAAGAACGTGGCCGCCGTCGGGCTTCGCTCGGTCTGTAACAAGAACGAGGTGAAGGAGGTCTACGACATCCTCAAGACACGCGAAGTGGCTGTGGATGGCCAGACCTGGAACCGTCGCTACCGCGAGTACATGGAAAAGATCAAGACGGGCAGCGTCTTCGAGATCGCGGAAGTCCTGCGCGACCTCTCGCTGCTCAAGTTCGAAAAAGACCTCAGCTTCGGCGAGCGCAAGATGCTCGACACGGCGCGGTCGCTTCTCATCCGCGAGCTGGCCGTTGCCAAGAGCTCGAACGAAGAGAAGATCGAAGCCGAGCTGCAAAAAATCTTCACCTGCTAGTCAGCTCCAACCCCCATCTACAAATACGCTTTCCACCACACTTGCTTTAGCCCTGCGCGCGGGCTAGACTGAGCTGTCAGTCTAATTCCGACTGGCCTGTCAGTCTAAGGAGTCGCGAGTGGCCGAGGAGATCAACCCACGCAAGCAGCCGATTGCCATCGGCGTCGACGTTGGTTCGACGACGGTAAAGGCAGTTGTGGTCGATCCCGTGACCAAGAAGATCTTGTGGAGCGACTACCTGCGGCATCAGACCAAGCAGGCGGAGTTCGTGCTGTCGTTCCTCGAGCGCATCGCCGAGGCGTTCCCCAACGTCGTGCAGAAGGACGCGCGGCTCTTCATCACCGGCTCCGGCGGCGCGCCCATCGGGCCGCACATCGGCGCGAAGTTCGTACAGGAGGTCAACGCGGTCACGCTCGCCGTCGAGACCCTCCATCCCGACGTCGGCTCGGTCTGTGAGCTCGGCGGGCAGGACGCCAAGATCATCATCTTCAAGAAGAACGAGGAGACCGGGCAGAAGACCGCCATCACCTCGATGAACGACAAGTGCGCGTCGGGCACCGGCGCCACGATCGACAAGTGCGTCATGAAGGTCGGCTTGCCGAACGAAGAGGTCGTCAAGATCGAGTTCGACGATCGCAAGCTCCACCACGTCGCCGCCAAGTGCGGCGTGTTCGCCGAGACCGACATCGTCAACCTGGTGAAGTCGGGCATCCCGTCGCTCGAGATCATGAACTCGCTCGCCGACGCCATCGTCATGCAGAACCTGTCGGTGCTGACGCGCGGAAATACGCTGCGTCACAAGGTGCTGCTCCTCGGTGGACCGAATACGTATCTGCCCTTCTTGCGCGACTGCTGGCGCAAGCGCATCCCCGAGACCTGGAACGACCGCGGCTACGACTATCCGAAGGACGTTCCGATCGATGAGCTCATCATCGTTCCCGAGAACGCGCAGTACTACGCGGCCTACGGCGCGGTGGTCTACGGCCTCTACGAAGAGGCCAACGTCGGCGTCTACACCGGCATGGACGGCCTGCGCGAATTCATCAACCACGGCCGCGCCTCGCGCCTCGGTGAGTCGGCGGGACCGCCGCTCATCAAGGAGATGTCGGAGCTCGAAGAGTTCAAGCAGCACTACACGATCCCGAGGTTCGACGCGCAGAAGTACGCGCCCAAGACCAAGGTTCGCGTGGTCATCGGCATGGACGGCGGATCGACGTCGTCCAAGGCCGTCATGATCGACTACGAGTCGGGCGAGCTCCTCAAGAAGGAGTACCAGCTCTCCAAGGGCAATCCGATCGCGGACACCAAGGAGATCCTGGCGCGCCTGAAGCAGTGGGTGACCGATCAGGACGCGGAGCTCGAGGTCATGGGCTTCGGCGCGACCGGTTACGCCGCCGACGTGCTTCAGGAGTCGGTGAAGTCGGACGCGAACATCGTCGAGACGGTGGCGCACATGATGTCGGCCACGCATTACTTCGGCGACGTCGACGTCATCTGCGACATCGGTGGACAGGACATCAAAGTTCTGTTCATGCAGAACGGCGACATCAAGAATTTCCGACTGTCGAACCAGTGCTCGGCAGGCAACGGCATGCTCCTACAGGCGATGGCCGATCAATTCGGCGTGCCGGTGACCGAGTACGCCGACGTCGCCTTCAACGCCAAGCTGTCGCCGAAGTTTTCGTACGGCTGCGCGGTGTTCCTCGACTCGGACCGCGTGAACTTCCAGAAGGAAGGCTACTCGAAGGAGGAGCTGCTCGCCGGCCTGGCGCAGGTGCTGCCAAAGAACGTGTGGCAGTACGTCGTGCAGATCCCGCGCATGGCGGAGCTCGGGAAGAAGTTCGTCCTCCAGGGCGGCACGCAGCACAACCTGGCGGCGCTCAAGGCGCAGGTCGACTACATCAAGGCACGCGTTCCCGGCGCCGAGGTCTACGTGCATCCGCACACCGGCGAGGCGGGCGCGATCGGCGCGGCGATGGAGACACGTCGCGTGGTCATGCGTCGCGGCTACTCGACGTTCATCGGCATCGATAACGCCATCAACCTCACGTACACGTCGAAGAACGACGAAGAGACGCGCTGCCACTTCTGCCCGAACCTGTGCGCGCGTACCTTCATCGATACGCTCACGCCCGACGGCGGGACGTCGCGCTACATCAGCGGTTTCTCGTGCGAGAAGGGCACCGTCGAGTCCGAAGAGGCGATGCTGGCGCTCACCAAGACGCGCAAGCAGCTCATGAAGAAGTTCCCCAACCTGGTCGACTACGAGTCGAAGCAGGTCTATCGCCACTTCTACGACGCCGAGCCGATGCCGGAGGCGACGCAGATCATCGACGACGTCAAGGTCTCCAAGGGGCTCCTCGGGATCAAGAAGACGGCGATTCAGCGGCCGTTCCAGCGCAGCTCTGCGGAGGCGCAGGAGAAGCGCCGTCGCATCCGCGTCGGCATCCCCAAGGTGCTCAACATCTGGACGCTGGCGCCGTTTTTGCGCACGTATCTCGAGGCGCTCGGGATTCAGAAGCAGAACGTCGTGTTCTCCGACTACACGTCGGAGGAGATGTGGCTCGAGGGCGGCAAGTACGGCTCGATCGATCCCTGCTATCCGTCGAAGGTGGCGCAGGCGCACATCCACAACCTCCTGTTCCATCACCACGAGGAGGAAGAGGGCGGCAAGAAGCTCAAGTACATCTTCTTCCCGTGCATCACGCACGTGCCGGCCGGTCTCAACAAGGTCATGGACACGGCGTCGTGCCCGATCGTGGCTGGTGCGCCGGAGGTCATGAAGGCGGCCTTCACCAAGGAGACCGACTTCTTCGCGCAGCGCGGGATCAAGTACCTCGATCCGGCGATGACGTTCACCGAGCCGAGCCTGTTGAAGAGCCAGCTCTTCGGATCGTTCGGGCCCGAGCTCGACATCACCGAGGACGAGAACGACTTCGCCGTCGATCAGGCGTGGAAGGCGCTCGCCAAGGTCGATGAGGATCTGCAGGCTAAAGGCAAGGCGATCCTCGAGCAGGTCGAAGAGGAGAACCGCGTCGCGGTGCTCTTGCTGGCGCGTCCGTACCACTCGGATCCTTGCCTCATCCACGGCGTGCTAGAGGAGTTTCAGGTCCTCGGCTATCCTATCATCTCGATGCGCTCGATCCCGTAGGACGAGAAGTGGCTCCATCGCTTCTTCGAATCGGACATCAAGGCGGGACGTAT
>JAQBQH010000374.1 GCA_028287105.1 Myxococcales bacterium | reverse complement strand
CGCAGATGCTGTGGGCCGCGCCGCGCTGGGGAATGCGCCTCTACGTCGGTGTCGCCGGCACGCTCGCCGTCGTCGCCGGCCTCGCCGCCGTCGTGGTGCAGCGCCGTCGCGGCGCCGAGCCGCTGCGCGGTCACCGCCCCGACGCGCGGCTCCTCGCCATCCTCGGCGCCGCCGGCGTCTTGCTCGCGCTCGTCTTCGCCACGAAGCCGCTCGGCCGTCCCATCGTCAAGTACGTGCCGCTGGCCCGCTTCGTCGCCTTCCCCTGGCGTCTCTATCTCTTCGCCGCCTGCTTCGCGCCGCTGTGCGCGCCCGTCGCCGTCGAGACCTTCTTTCCGAGCGCCCGCGCGCGCTGGCTCGCCAGCCTCGGCGCAGTCCTCGCGCTCATGCTCGTCTTCATCCCGGTGTACGGACCGCCCGCGCCGCTCGTGCGCAGCCACCTCGACGTGCCGACCTTCCTGCGCAGCCTCGAGGTCGACTACGTCACCAGCATGAACGAGTACCTGCCGCGCACCGTCACGCGCACCGTGCCGCGCTTCGGCGACGTCGCCCACGTCGTCGCCGGCAAGGCGCTCTTCAAGTCGCTGGCGCGCTCGCCGGGACACTACGAGGTGAGCGTCGACGCCGTCGAGCCGTCGCTGCTCGAGTTCAACGCGCACTGGTTCCCCGGCTGGCGCGCGCGCGTCGACGGCGTCCTTCAGCCGATCGGCCCCGGCTACGCACGCTTCGACGACGGCGGCCTCATCCGCGTCGCCATCCCGCCCGGCCACCACGAGGTCGCGATCGGCTTTGGCCGCACGCCGCTCAGGCTCGTCTGCGACATCGTCTCGCTCACCGCGCTCTTCGGCGTGCTCCTGCTCCTCGGCCTCGCCGCGTACGACATGCTACGCTCGCGCCGTGCCACCAAAGTCCAAGACAGCCGCGATCGAGCTGCCGCAAGCGATCGCTGACGAGATCAGCGACGCCGCGCGCAAGACCGGCCGGTCGACCGCGTTCATCGTCGCCCGCGCGCTCGCGGCCGGCAAAGACGCACCCGCCATCGCCCTTGCCACCGACGGGCCCCACGCGCCGCTCCTTCTGACGAGCGACGACGACGACCCGGCCAGCGCGCTCGCCGCCGCCAAAAAGGCCTCGCCGGCCCAGCTCGCGGCCGCCTGGACCGCCACCCGCGCCCGCTTCGCCGCCTGGATCGCCCGCGAAGTGGAGGCGCAGCGCTCCGAGCGCTCCGACGACCTCGACGCGGGTCTCGGCGACGCTGCCAATCCCGAGACTCCGGCCGCGCGTCTCGTCGAGCTGGCGCGCAGCGAGTACGTCCGCGTGCGCGCGCTCGTCGCCAGGCACCCCGCCGCGCCCGCCGAAGCGCTCGCGCTCCTCGCCGCCGACAAAGATCGCGTCGTCCTCGCCGCGCTCGGTTCGCGCTGAGCATGGCGACACTCGTCGAGCAGTTCTTCGCCCTCACTCCCGATCGCATCCTCGACGCCGTCGAATTCGGCGGCCGCCGCGCCACCGGCTACGCGCTGGCGCTCAACTCGCTCGAGAACCGCGTCTACGAGATCGAGCTGGAAGACGAGACCCGCGTCGTCGCCAAGTTCTATCGTCCCGGCCGCTGGTCCAAGGAGTCGATCCTCGACGAGCACCGCTTCCTCGACGAGCTCCACGCCGCCGAGATGCCGGTGGTCCCGCCCATCGCGCGCGACGACGGCGCCACGCTCGGCGAGCTACCCGTCGACGGCGGCGCCATCTGGTTCGCCGTCTTCCCCAAGGCGCGCGGCCGCGCGCCCGAGGAGCTCGACGACGACAAGCTGCGCCAGCTCGGCCGCCTGATCGCGCGCCTGCACACCGTCGGCGCCGCGCACAATGCACCGTCGCGCCCGCGCCTCGACGCCGACTACTACGGCGAGACCAGCCTCAAGATCCTCGTGACCGCCGACCCGATGACGGGCTGGGTCCCGCACGAGCTGCGCGCCCGCTTCAGCGCCGCCGCGCGCGGGATCATCGACGCCAGCGCCCGCGCGCTCGCCAGCGTCGCGCCGATTCGCATCCACGGCGACTGCCACCTCGGCAACCTCTTGTGGGGCGCCGAGGGGCCGTTCTTCCTCGACTTCGACGACTTCCTCCACGGGCCGCCGGTGCAAGATCTGTGGCTGATCGCGCCCGGTCGCGACGAAGAGGCGGTGCATCAGCGCGCCATGCTCGCGGAGGGCTACGACTCGATGCGCAGCTTCGATCACACGTCGCTGCGGCTGGTCGAGTCGCTGCGCGCGCTGCGCATCCTGCGCTACGCGGCGTGGATCGCCCAGCGCTGGAGCGACCCCGCGTTTCAGCGCGCCTTCCCCGACTGGGACGGCCACAACACCTGGCACCGCGAGGTCAGCGACCTCGAGCAGCAGCGCGCGCGCGTCGAAGCCGCGCTCGCCTCTTCGTAAGCGCTCCTAGGCGAGCGGCCAGCGCACCGCGGCCGACACGCGCGCGAGCCAACCGAGTCGGGCGCGCGCGGCGCGATAGGCCACATCGGCGGCGTGCGCCATCGCGCCGAGCTCCTCGTCGGCGAGGCCGAGACCGTGGCGCGCGCGCTCCAGCACCGACGCGCAACCGGCCACGCCGTCGACGTGAACGCGCCGCGCCAGCTCCTCGGGCTGCTCGCCCGGACGCGCGCGGAAGCCGGCGTCACGCAGCCCCACGAGCGCCAGCTGCCACAGGTTCGACACGCGCTGCTCCAGCGTCTCGGCCCAATACGGCCGTCGCAGGTGGCGCAAGGTGAGCGCGCGCCGCAGCGGCCGCAAGGTCAGCGTCACCGTCGCGAACGCCACCGCGCCCGCCAGCAGCGTCAAGAGGAGCTCGAGGAGACCGGCGTTACCGGCCGGCGCTGTCGTCGGTGCCGGCCGCATCGCCGACGGGACCGCCGGGGCGCGCGCCGCGGGGCG
>JAQBQH010000358.1 GCA_028287105.1 Myxococcales bacterium | reverse complement strand
ATCGACTACTGGCAGAAACAGCACGACCTCGTCACGGGGAATAGCAAAGAAGACATCAAGCTGCGCGAGCAGATGATGCTTAAGCGTGCGGCCGCACAGCATGCGCTCGACGGCGACCTGAAGAAGTCGGCGCAGATCGGCGTGCAGATCGACCGCGAAGCACAGCTCGAGTCGATTGACGTCGAAAAACAGGCGATCGAGGAGCGCCGCGGATTGCGCGAGATCGACGCCACGACCGCGGAGGAGCAGTTGCTCGCCCTGTCACAGCGGTCCCTTGAGATCAAACTGACGTCGCTGAACGAGGAGTATGAAGCCGCCGAGGGCGATGTCGTCAAACAAGCCACCATCTGGAAGCAGATGGAGGCCGCACAGCGCGCACATGGCCGTGAGTCAGCAAAGATCAGCAAGCAGACGACGCTGGAGATCGCGCAAGACTGGAATTCGATGTTCGACAGCTTTAGCCGCGGCTTCATGGACGCCCTGCGGGAAGCGGCGCGTGCGGGCGAGGGCTTCAAGGGCCTCTGGCACAATCTCATGCGCGAAATGGTTACCTCCGCCATTGGCGCCGGTGTCACGATGCTTCAACACCACTTGGCGACATCGATGGCCAAGCGTGGGATCACGACGTCGGAAGCTGCGCACCGCGTGGCGACCGAATCGTGGGCAGCGCTGAAGTCGGTCGCGCTGAATGCGTGGGCGGCGATCCAGAACATCGCGTCGTATGCCGCGCAGGCTGCTGCCGCTGCATGGGCCGCGATCTCGGCGATTCCCATCGTCGGGCCGTTTCTCGCCCCGGTCGTCGCGGGCGCCGCGCTCGCCGGCGTGTTCGCGCTCGGCAGTCACGTCGCGTCGGCGGCTGGTGGCTATGACATCCCAGCCGGCATCAACCCGATGACGCAGCTCCACGCGCAGGAGATGGTTCTGCCGGCCGAGCTCGCGAATCAGGTGCGTGCGATGGCTGGCGGCGGTGGAGGCAGCGGCGGAGGTGGCGGACAGACCGTGGTGCACATCCACGCGATGGACGCGCAGTCGTTCCGAGACTTTGCACGGCGCAATCCCGATGGCTTCGGCGACGGCGTGGCGGCTGCCATTGGCAACAATCATTCAGGCCTCAGCAAGGCGATGCGAGGCCGCGCGTGAGCAACGCCGTCTTTCCTGTGCTGCCTGGCTTGATGTGGGACGTCACGCGCACGCCGCAGTGGGCGACGAAAGTCCAACGCTCGTCGAGCGGAAAGGAGACGCGCGTGGCGTACATGACGACACCGATCTGGCGGTGGGTCCTGCAATTCGAGGTTCTCCGCCAGAACACGGTGGTCAGCGAGCTTTCACAGCTGCTCGGCTTCTTCAACGCGCGGCGCGGGAAGTTCGACTCATTCCTGTACGCCGATCCGACCGACAGCGCCGTCACGCTCGAGCCATTCGGTACCGGCAACGGAACGACGACGACCTTCCAGCTTACCCGCGCGTTTGGTGGCTTCACAGAAAACGTCTACGACTTGAACGGCGCGCCATCGATCTACAAGGCGGGCGTGTTGCAAACTTCTGGCTACACCATAGGCCCGACCGGCATCGTCACGTTTTCGAGTGCGCCAGCCGCTGCCGCGGCATTGACGTGGACCGGTGCCTACTACTGGCGCGTGCGCTTCGATCAGGACATGGCGGAGGCGACGAACTTCCTCGCGTTGCTCTGGAGCCTGAAGCAGCTCGCCTTCGTGTCGGTGCTCTAGGCGATGCGCGCCGCGTCCGCTCCGCTCATCGCGCTGCTCAACAGCGCCTCGCAAGTCTTCGTCGCCGATCTCCTGACGATCACCCAGCAGAGCGGCACGGTCACGCGTCTCACCGATGCGGTGGCGAACCTCACCGCGGTCAGTCAGATCGACAACGCGACGCATACGTGGACGTCCAGCCTGCCGTTCTCGCGCGGGCGTACCAAGATCGTCGTCGGCCTCGAGGTCGACACGCTGGCGCTCACGCTCATGCCCGATCCACTGGTGCATACGCTCGGCGGTGTCCCATGGCCGGCCGCCGTTCGCGCAGGTGCGCTGGACGAAGCGCGCGTCGTGCTCGAGCGCCTGTTCATGGCCACGGCAGGCGACACATCCGCCGGGACGCTCATCCAGTTCGCTGGTCGCGTCGGCGAAGTGACGCCATCGCGCGGGTCAATCGAGATCCAGGTGCGCAGTGATCTCGAGCTGCTCACGGCGCAGCTGCCGCGGAATGTCTACCAGCCCGGGTGTCTGCACACGTTGTACGACGCGGGCTGCACGCTGGCCAAGGCGGCGTTTCAATCCTCGTCGACCGCGCAAAGCGGCAGCACCGCTGCGTCGATCGTGACGGGCCTCTCGCGCGCCGATGGCTACTACGCGCTCGGCACCGTTACGTTTACCAGTGGCGCGAACGCCGGGCTCACACGCACGGTGCGCACCTACCTGAGCAATGTGGCCGTCCCGATCGTGGCGTTCCCTTCGGTTCCCGCCGTGGGTGACGCATTCACGATCGCCGCCGGCTGCGATAAGCAGCAGGCCACGTGCTCGTCGAAGTTTGGCAACCTCACGCACTTTCGGGGGCTGCCGTACATCCCGCTGCCGGAGAGTGGGCTGTGAATGCCGCCGACGAACGCGCGCGCGTGGCCGCGATCGCGCGGAGCTGGATCGGCACGCCGTTCCATCACAACGCCCGCATCAAGGGCGTCGGCGTCGATTGCGCACAGCTGCTGGCCGCGGTGTTCGCCGAGGCCGCGCTCGAAGATGCCACGTTGCCCGAGTACTCCGCGGACTGGTTTCTCCATGAAGACCGGGAACGGTATCTCGACGAGATGGATCGCTACACGGTGCCGGTGGCGGAAGGCGCGACCCTCGAGCTGGGCGACATGCCGATGTTTCGCTACGGCCGGTCAGTGAGCCACGCGGGGATCATCGTCGAGGCATCAGAGACGACCTATCCCATCATGGTGCATTCGTTTCGCGGCATCGGCGTCACGCTCGACGAGCTCACGCCGACCGGCGCGATGACGTCGCGGCTCGCCGGCGTGCGGCGACTCATCCGGTGGGCGGCATGAGCGGCCTGATTTCGTTCTTCGGCGGCAACTCGAGCGCGCCCGCGTTCGCAGGCTTGAAGGGGCAGACCTCTGTCTATGGGTTGCCGATCCCGATCGTGTACGGCCGTGCGCGCATCGCGGCGAACCTTATTCATCTGCTCGACCAGGCGCAAAGCACCGTCCAGAGCGGCGGGAAGGCGGCGAGCAAGAGCGGCGCGACGCAGTACGCGCTGCGCGCCGCGGTGGCGCTCGCTCTCTGTGAAGGTCCGATCGCCGGTGTCATTAGCGGCTGGGCCGACAAGAGCGGCGTGCGCGACATGAGCCGGTTCACGGCCGAAGGATGGTCCGTCGCGTTGGGGACATCGACGCAAGCGGCGTGGAGCTATCTCACCGCGCATCACGTCAGCGAGGCCGTCCCGTACCAGCTCCTCGCGTATCTCAGGAACGAGGGGCTGGACATGCCCTCGGGGTCGCTCGCCAACTACACATGGGAAGTCGACGGCCTCCTCGCGATTGGCGGCGGAAACTTCGACGCGCACCCGAAGGACATCCTCGTCGACCTCGTCACGGACGTGAACCACGGCCTCGCGCTGCCCGCCACGTTCTTTGGCGATCTGAGCGCCTACCAGACGTACTGCACGGCGGCCGGCCTGTTCGTCAGTCCGGCGTACACAGCACAGCGGCCGGGCATCGAACACTTCCGCGAACTGTTCCAAGCGAGCTACTCCGCGCCGGTGTGGTCCGACGGAAAGCTCAAAGTGATTCCGTACTGTGATACGCCACTCACCGGCAACGCGGTGACGTACACGCCGAACACGACGCCCCTCTACGACCTCAATGATGACCACTTTCTGCGCGAGGGCGACGAGGAGCCGGTTCGCGTCACACGGAAGCGGGCCGCAGAGGCGTTCAATCAGATATTCGTCGAGGGTGAGGAGCGTTACATCAACGGCGCGTCCGCGTATGCGCCGACCGTGGGTGAAGCGAAGGACCAAGCCTCGCTCGAGCTCGGGATCTTCCGGCCCGCGCCGAAGATCTCACTCCCGCTGATCAAGAGCGTCACAATCCTGCGACTCCTCGCGCAATACCTTCTCCAGCGCGAGTTGAACGTTCGGTGCGAATATCGCTTTCGGCTCGGGTGGAAGTTCTCGCTGCTCGAGCCGATGGACCTCGTCACGCTCACCGAAGCCTCGTTTGGTCTCACGCTGACGCCGGTCCGCATCACCGAGATGCATGAGATCGACGACGGGTGGGATGTCGTCGCCGAGGACTGGCCCTTTGGCACGGCGTCAGCGACGGCGTACACGACGCAAGTCGGAAGTGGGAGCGCGCCGTTCCAAGGCATCGCACCCGGGAACACGAACACGCCGGCGATCTTCGAGAGCCCGGGCCCGTTGCCCACGGATCCACTCGAGGTGTGCATCGCGGCGGCCGGCGGCGTGAACTGGGGCGGGTGCGACGTCCACGTCTCGACGGACGGCACGACCTATCACAAGGTCGGCACGATCACGAAGCGCGCGGCCTACGGCACGCTCACCGCATCGCTCGCGTCGGCGCCGGCGCTTCCGGCCGTCGATTCGACGCATACGCTGGCTGTGAATATCGCCGCGTCGGGAGCGGCGCTCGCCAGCGGAGCGAGCACCGACGTCGCGGCGCTACTGACCCTGTGTTATGTCGACGGGGAGTTTCTGTCCTTCGCCACGGCGAGCCTCACGGGTACGGGCCTGTACTCGCTCACGACGCTCGGACGAGGTGCCTACGCGACGCAGCCGCGCGCGCACAGCAGCGGCTCCACGTTCGTCCGCTGCGATGACGCAGTGCTGCACCTGCCATTCCCTCAGGGCGTGAATGGACAGCAGCTCTGGTTCAAGCTGCCCGCGTTCAACATCTATGGCCGTGCACTCGAAGACATCTCCACGGTGCCTGTGTTCACGCACACCATCGTCGACGTCACCGCGCA
>JAQBQH010000356.1 GCA_028287105.1 Myxococcales bacterium | reverse complement strand
GGGGACGCCGCCGCCGCGCGCGGGGACGCCGCCGCCGCGGCAGGAGCAGCGCCGCGCGCCTTCGTCGTCGGGGTTCCCGTCGCTGGCGGAGAAGCGACTGCGCGAGCTCTACGCGCAGCTCGAGACGCCCTACGGCGCACCGTTCGACGAAGTGAAGAAGTCGTTCCGCCGGCTGATGCGCAAATATCATCCCGATCTGCACGTCGCCAATCCGGCCAAGCACAAGACCGCGACCCAGCTGACGATGTCGCTGACCCAGGCTTACAACGAGCTGGAGCAGCACCTGCTCCGCCGGTAGTGCTAGCGCGCGGGGAGGATCTCGAGCGCGGAGGCGAGGACGCGCTCGCCGGCGAAGCTCTCGACGCGATCGCCCCAGTCCACGAGCAGGAGACGCTGCGGGCCGGGCCCGGCGTACTCGAACACGCGCACGCGATCGGCGTGCTTGCGCGCGCCGAGCTGACCGACGCGAATCGCCGACGCCTGCACGCGCGAGGTCTGCCGATAGGAGGCGCCGCCGTGGGCGAGTATCTCGGGGGGATCGCCCTCGATGGGCACCATGACGGGCGCGAGGAGCAGCGGATCGGAGCCGCCGGCCTTGGCGTAGAGGAAGCGTTCGCCCGCGTCTTCGAAGAGGCGATAGAGGCGCGCGCCGCGTCCGTCTTCGCTCAGCGTGACCACGCCTTCGACGAGGTAGTCGGAGCCGAGGTGCTGCACGACGTCGCCGACCTGCAGCGTCGTCGGCGAGCGGTCGACGGCGGGCAGGAGCCGCTTGCGGTCGGCGCCGGGGTCGTCGCGCTCGTCCTTACGCCCTTTGTGCCACAGCGCGTACGAGGCGAAGCTGATGCCCGCGACCAGGCCGAGGACCAGAAGCTCCATCTCTGGCTGACTCTAGCATCGATCGTCGTCGGCGCGTGCTGCGTCGGGGGCTGTCGCAAGAGCGAGCCCGTGCGTGTTGCGGCGGGCGGCGACCTGCAGCTCGGCGCGACGTTGACCGCGTCGCCATTTGCCGGCGCGACGCTGCTCGACGGCGAGGTGCGCTTCGTGAATCTCGAGGGGCCGCTCACCGCGCGCGGACCGGCCGAGGGCGAGCGCTTCGCGTTCGAGCCGGCGCGCGCGCAGTGGCTGCGCGGGCAGATCGACGTCGTGTCGCTGGCGAACAATCATGCGCTCGATCAAGGAATCGCTGGACGCGACGACAGCGTAAGGCTGCTCGAGGCGATCGGCGTGCAGGCGGCGTTCGAGGGGCACGACGCGACCATCGCGCGACGCGGCCGGCGGCTGACGCTGATCGCGCGCGCGTTTGCGCCGGACGCGGAGCTCGAGGGTGACGACGCGGCGGCGCTGGTGGCGGCGGTCCTGCGCGCGCCGCGACCGACGCTGGTGTCGCTGCATTGGGGTCACACGGGGATGATGTTGCCGACAGCGCAGCAGCGCGCCCTCGCCCATCGGCTCGTCGATGCCGGCGCGGCGGCGGTGCTCGGACATGGGCCGCACGCGATGCAGGGCGTGGAGCGCTATCGGCGCGGCGTCATCGCCTACTCGCTCGGCAACTTCGCGTTCGGTTGCGACTGCACCGACGTCGCCGATGCGTACACGCTGCGCTTCGTCGTCGACGGCGACGGAGCGCGCGACGTCGTCGTGACGCCCATCGCGGCCGGGCTCTCGCGCCCGCCGGCGCGCTCGCGCGATCCCGAGCTGCGCGCGCAGCTCCTCGACCTCTGCCGCGACCTGTCGTCGCCGGTGACCGTGGAGTAGACTTCGGGCATGCCGTGCGCGTTGTGGCAGCCGCGGCAAGGAAAGCACGAGCGGGGTCGCGAGGTGGGGGAACGCGGGCGGCGGACGCGGCCTTGCCCGTCGCCTGCGGCGCCGCACGGGGCCGCTCGCAGCGCGACGCGTAAGCGCACGTCCGCCGCACATGTTCCCTCGCCTCGCGCCCACGCTCTCACTCGGCCCCCTTTTTCCAAGACGCGCTCACCCAGGCTCACTAGATTTGCACCCAGGAGGACATCATGGCGATCAATCCGGTTCCGCACGGCTATCACACGATCACGCCGTACATCATTGCTTCCGATGCCAATCGGCTGCTTGGCTGGCTCGCGGCCGCGTTCGGGGCCGAGGTGCGCCATCGCACCGACGGGGACGATGGCACCCTGCAGCACGCCGAGGTCAAGGTCGGCGATTCGATGCTCATGCTGTCGCAAGGCAAGCCGGAATATCCGGGCACGCCGATCACGATCTACATGTACGTGCCCGACTGCGACGAGGTCTACAAGCGCGCCCTCGCCGCCGGCGGCACGTCGTTGAGCGCGCCGGCCGATCAGTACTACGGCGACCGCAACGGCGGCGTGAAGGATCCGGTCGGCAACAGCTGGTACATCGGCTCGCGCATCGAGGAGGTGGGCGAGGACGAGATGAAGCGTCGCGCCCGGGCACAGAAGAAATAGGGCGCGCTCGTCAGTGGCGTGTCGCTCGTCAGTGGCGCATCGCGCGCGTCACCGCGTAGGTCAGCTCGTAGCGCTTCTCTCCGACGCGAAAGCGCTCGGTGACGGTCGCGCGATCGTCGGCGACGGTGAGCGCGTACCCGTCGGCGGCGAAGTTGCTGCTCGAGCGCTCGTCGTCGTCGATGGCGTAGCTGCCCGTCGCCAGCGACGAGCGCGACTCGCACAGCCGATCGCATCCGCCGATGCCGGCGACCCCGATGCCGAACAAGAGGCCGGCCGCGACTGCGAGCGCGCGCATCAGTGGAGCCTCTTGAGCCGCACCGGCCGCGAGCGCGTCGGATCCGTCGCATCGGGCAGAGATGCCGTCGCCAGATCGTAGTCGGCGAGCGGCGGCGCAGCGTCGCTCAAGAGCGCGCCCTGCATCGTGGCCGCCGGCAGCGCCTGCGCCTCGCCGTCGACGGTGACCGCCATCAGCTCCAGCGTCAGCTCGTCGTAGTGGTCGACGCGCCGCGGGCAGAGATCGCCGCCGCCGCGCGCGACGAACGGTAGCCCCAGGATCAGGCCGAACAGCGCTGCCGCTGCCACTCGCATGCGGCCCTGCAACGCATCTGTCGTGCCAGCCACGTCGCGCCGCCGCGCGCGGCCTTCTTGCACGATCGTGCACGCAGGTCCACGCACACCGACAACCCCGGTTCACACGACCGAAGCGGGCGGTTCGTCTTCTTTGCCGCTCACCCGGAGCGGCCGGCGCTCATCAAGCGCCGTCGGTGGCCGGCTCGGTGAGCCAGTCTTCGTCGCTGAGCGGACCGCCGAACTCGTTCTCCACAGACTTGATCATGGAGATGTTGCGAACGTCATTTTGCGTCAGCAGCTTGTCGCTGTAGTCGCCGCGGACCTTGTACCACTCCATGCCGCTGAAGTGGTCGCGCAGGATCTCCGATTTGAAGGTGCGACCGCGCCGCGCGTAGATCGTGTTGCGCAGAAGACGGAGGTCGCGCAACGAGAGCTGACGCAGCTCCTCGAGCCGCAGCGTCCGCTCGAGCGAGCTCTCGCTCTTTCCGCGCGACTCGTCGTCGAGCGCGAACTGCCCCATCGCGCGCGACAAGAGGCCCAGCTCGATCTTGTCGTCGTCCGAGATCTTGGACGGCGAGAACGCGGGGTCGGGCTTGTACCACTTCTGTTTGGCGTAGTGACACGCCGGATAGCTGCGATCGATGTCTTCGGCGTCGTACTGCTCGTCGGCGCCCTTGGGCCGCGTGCAGACCTTGACCGTCTTGCCGCTCTTGAGCTGCCACTCGGGCTTCTCCGCCCAGGTCTTGCCGTAGTGCGCGTAGATGTCGTCGCGCATGCGGCCGAGCTCCACGTCGGTGAGCGACTGCTCGCGCACGGCGATGAAGTGCGCGTTCTTCTTGTCGGCGTCGCTGAGAACCTTGTAGGTGAACTTCGGGTTCGGCTTGAACCACGGCTGCGCGTGGAAGTAGGCCTTGAGCCACGGCTTGCGGTAGCCGTCCCAGCCGTAGCGCGCGTAGATCGTGTTGCGCAGCACCGACAGCTGCCGCAGCGACTTGTTCTCCAGGAGCTTGCCGTCGCAGTTGATCTCGGTGCGCGACTCGCGCGAGATCTTGCACGGCATCGGCTGCGCGAAGTAATTCGGCACCTTGTCGGGCGGGGCCGGCGTGTACGGCTCGTCGGCGCGCGTGTCACCGGCGGCGACGGCCCCGAGGACGATTGCGAGGACGAAGAAGCGGGTCATGTTATCCACGGTAACATCGATGCTGGTGATACGTCTCGTCTGCACCCTCGCCTTCCTCGCCGTCCTCGTCCCCGCGATCGCCGTCGCCGAGGCGCCGCCGCCGGGGCTGGCCTGCCTGGCGAAGTACTACGGCGTCGCGGCCGAATCGAGCGCCGGCGCCTGGTGGCTGCGCATCGGCGACGCGAAGATCGCGTGGGACGACGGCAAACCCAAGACGGCCGAAGAGCGGCTCGACCATCCCGATGCCGAAGACACCTTTGCGCCGCGCTACCGCACGGGGCCGATTCGCCCCATCACCTCGCCCGACGAAGACCCCGGCCGCGCCCGCCTCGACGTCATGTTTCGCGCCGCCTATCCCACGAGCGAGCTGACGACGGTGACGTTCGCCGGTCACAAGGTGCGCGTGCACAAGAAGTCGGCGGCGGCGTTCGCGCGCGTGTCGGCGCGGATCGAAAAAGCGATGACGCACGACGCGGCGCTCGGGCCGTTCGTGGCGCGCCTCGGCGGCACCTTCAACGAGCGCAACATCGCCGGCACGGACCGCGCCAGCGCGCACTCGTACGGCATCGCCATCGATCTCAACGACAAGCTGTCGAGCTACTGGCGCTGGGAAAAAGGCGGCTGGAAGAACCGGATTCCGCAGGCGATCGTCGACGCCTTCGAGACCGAGGGGTTCATCTGGGGCGGGCGCTGGTACCACTTCGACACCATGCACTTCGAGTATCGCCCCGAGCTCACCGACGGAAGCTGCTACCCGCCGCCGCCGTAGTAAAGGGCGTGAAGACGTTGGCAGTAGTGTGTCTGATGGCCGCGACGGCGCAGGCGGCACCGGTCTGCAAGCTGCGCGCGCAGCCGTGGCTCGAGGGACGGCTGGCCGGAGCGACGCGCGCGGCACACGCCGTCGACGCGCGGCGCGGGCAGAGCATCGAGCTCTTCGTCGCGGCCAACGGCACTCTCGACGGGCGGCGCGTCGTGTTCAGCGATGATCGCAAGCGCGGCCACACGCCGTGGACCGCGTGCGACGCGCACGTCGCGTGGCGCCGCGTCGAGCCGCGCATGCAGCACGTCGCGACCAAGGCGCCAAACGCGAGCGTGCCGGTCTACGCCAACGCCGTGGTCCTCGGCCCCGATCACGGCAAGTGGATCGGCTTCGATCGCCTCGAGTACTTCGAGACCGCGTTGCCCGGCGACGGCACGACGCGCGTGGTTCGCGACGCCGCAGCGACGGTGGCAGGGCCGCCGCGGCCCGAGGGCTACGACGGCCTCGGCGTCATGCGCCTGGCGGCGACGGTGCGCGTCGGCGGCGACGAATGGCAGACGGCCGGCGCCGACGATGCCCCCGAGGGGCTCATCTCGCCCAAGGTGTTCCGCTACAGCTTCCGTCGCGGTGACGACTTCCTCGGCTGGCTGACCGCGTACTTCAACGTGCCCTATCTGTTCGGGTCGGCCGGCAAAGGCACGCGCAACCAGGCCGAGCGCTACCTCGGCGCCGACTGCGCCGATGTCCTCGTCGCCGCCTTACGCCACGTCGGCTCCCGGCTCGAGTACACCAGCGTCGCGGAGCTCGTCGACACGCTGCCGCACGCCGAGGGCGCCGTCAGGCCGGGCGACCTCTACGCGCTCGACTACGTCGGCTTCACCGACCTGCCGCGCTCGTGGGACCACATTGTCGCGCTCGTCGAGGACCGCGGCCCCGACGGCAAACCGGACGGCAAGCCCGGCCCCGAGGATCTCGTCGCCGACAGCGGCAACGCCGACGGCCTCAAGGTCGCGCCGCTCGCCGAGCAGGGCGAAGTGCGCATCGCTGTGTTGCGCGCCCGCTGAAGCTACTGCAGGCGCGCGAGGATCTTCTGCGCGAGCCCGTCGAGCGCTGGGCCGTAGTCGGCGTCGCACAGCGACGTGAGCTGCGAGTTGGGCACCGCATTGACGACTGCGGAGATGCGCACCGTCGGGTCGCCGAAGAACGACGCGCTGGTCGAGTTGACGCACGAATGGCTCAAGATGAGGCAGCTCGATTGGTTGGCGACGTCTCCGCATGGCGCAGTGTCGC
>JAQBQH010000303.1 GCA_028287105.1 Myxococcales bacterium | reverse complement strand
GCCGCGATGACGCGATAGAGATCGACCAGCTCGGTGCCTTTGTAGATGGTGCGCAGCGGATCGCAGGCGAGGTCGGGAGGGACCTGGCGCACGGGCTGCTCGCACTCGCGCTCCTCGATCGTCTTGTAGCCCGGCTTCCAGCGCAGGCAGAACTCGGGCGAATCTCTGAGCTCGTGGCTCTCGTGGCAGCGCGCGCACTGCGCCGTCTTGTGAAAGACCTCGTCACCGTGCGCCGCCGCCTCCGCCGCGCGCGCCGCGCCGTATGGATCCGGCGACGGCACGATCGCCTCGCCCGGCGGCTGGGTGCGCCACAGCGGCGAGAAGGTCTTGACGTACTGCAAGAGCGGATCGAGCTCATGGTCGGGCACGTCCCACGGCAGCATGGCCGTGCCGTTGAGCCCGCGGCGCACGATGCGCGCCAGCTCCGCATCGGGCGGCAGCGCCGGAATCGGCGTATGGCCGAACTTGAAGAGCGCCTGCGTGAAGTCGCGCGGCGGCGGCCGCAGCCCTGCCGACGAGTAGCCGCGCCCGTCGCCGCGCTCGCCGTGACACGGGCGGCAGTACTGCTGATAGGCGTCGCGACCGCGGTTGAGCGTCGCCGCGTCGACGGTACGCCCCGGCAGCGCCATGGGCTGCGTGAACGGATGGTCGTTGCTGCAGCCGGCGAGATAGAGCGCGGCGAACAGCACGAGCCACACGGCGCCGACGTAGTGCCAGAACATGCGCCAGTTGCGCCGGGTCGCGCGCGCGGCGACGAGACCGACGAGACCGACCACGACGTGCAGCGCATGAAAAGCGCAGAACGTGTAGAGGAGCGATCCATAGCGCCCCGACGACGGCGTGACCCCGGCGCGCCACAGCGCCACCCAGCCGCACACCTGCACGGCGAGGAACCCGACGCCGAGGACGAGCGTCGCGCGCATGCGGCCGCGCGCCAGCGCCCACGACGACGCCGCCATCACCAGCGTCGCCACCGCCGGATACACGAGCGGGGCGCGCGCTTCGCCGTCGGGCGGCCAGCCGCCGCCCGAGAGCCGGACGTCGGCCCAGACGAACAAGAGCGCCGCGAACGTCATGGTCCAGCCGCCGAGGAAGATGGCCATGCCGACGAACGAGGTCGCGTCGCGTCGCGCCGCCTGCATCACGATTTTTCCTCGGGCTCGCGCGCGCCCGGCTCGCGCCCGCCCGGCAGCGGCTCGGCCTGCCCGAGCCAATCCTTGCCGGTGAGCTGCGGATGGTTGAGCTCGTGCGGGCCGTGCAGCACCGTCGGGATCTCGTCGAAGTTGTGCACCGAGGGCGGCGACGACGCGTGCGTCCACTCGAGCGTCCCGACCTCCCACGGATTCTGCGGCGCCGGCGCGCCGCGATAGAGCGACCAGAAGAAGTTCCAGATGAACGCGAGCTGACCGGCGAGCAGGATCCAGGCGATGTGCGTCAGACCCTTGTTCCACTTCTGCAGCGGACGGAAGGTCTCGTACACCGACGGGTCATAGAGCCGTCGCTGCATGCCCGCGTTGCCGAGGATGAGCATGCCGAAGAAGATGCAGAAGAGCGGCACGAAGGTGAGCCAGAAGTGAATCTTGCCGAGCCTCGGGCTCATCATCCGGCCGAACATCTTCGGGAACCAGAAGTAGATGCCGGCGAACGATCCGAGGAAGACGGCGGCCGCCATGATCAAGTGGAAGTGTCCGACGACGAAGTAGGTGTCGTGCAGGTAGACGTCTTGCGGGATGTCGGCGAGGTAGAGACCGGTCAAGCCGCCGACGCCGAAGACGAAGAGGACACCGATGGTGAACAGCATCGGCGCCGTCAGCCGGATCGAGCCACGCCAGAGCGTGTGGATCCAGTTGAGCACCAGCATCATCGCCGGCGCGGAGATGACCAGCGTCAGCACCATGAAGGCGCGGCCGAGGAGCGGGCTCATCGACGACACGTACATGTGATGCCCGTAGACGAGCGCCGAGAGCAGCGTGACGGTGCACATCGACAGCACGGAGACGCGGTAGCCGTAGGCGGGCTTGCGCGCGAAGAAGGCGAGCAGGTCGGAGGTGATCCCCCACACCGGCAAGATGAGGATGTAGACCTCGGGGTGGCCGAAGATCCAGAAGAGATGCTGATAGAGCATCGGGTCGCCGCCGGCGCGCACCATCGCCGCGGCGAGGAAGAAGTGGGTCCCGAAGGCGCGATCGCAGAAGAGCAGCAGCATGGCGACGCCGAGGATCGGGACGAAGAGCGCGTTGAGGATCGAGGTCAGCCACAGACCCCAGATCGTCAGCGGCAGCCGGAAGAAGGTCATGCCGGGCGCGCGTTCGCGGATGACCGTGGTGAGGTAGTTGACCGCGCCCATGGTCGTCGACGCGCCGGCGAGGACGAGCGCCAGGGTCCACAGCGTCTGACCGACGCCGGGCGTGCCGAGCTGCGTCGAGAGCGGCGGATAGGCGGTCCAGCCTGCCTTGGGGCCGCCCGACGGTGCGAGCGCCGCGCCGGTCAGCAGCAGCGACGCGGCGACCTGCGTCCACACCGAGAGCATGTTCAGCGTCGGGAACGACATGTCGCGCGCGCCGATCTGCAGCGGGATGCAGAAGTTGCCGAACGCGCCGATGAGGATCGGCGTGATGGCGAAAAAGATCATGATGGTGCCGTGCAGCGTGAACAGCGTCGTGTAGCCGGCCGGCGAAATGACACCGACGAACGGCGCCGGCCGCCCCGGATAGGCGAGCTGCCAGCGCATGTACATCGCCATCAGGCCGCCGACCAGGAGGAAGACGAGCCCGAGCCACAGGAACTGGCGCGCGATGACTTTGTGATCGCGCGAAAAGACACGGGCGAGCCCGCGCGGCGCGGTCACGTCCATGGCCAGCCCCAGTGCGCCTCGACGTCGGAGGCGTCGTACTTGCGCGCGGCATCGGCGGCGGCGGCGGCGAGCCAGGCGGCGAAGTCGGCGGGCGGCTCGGCCGTGAGGAGGCCGCGCATGCGGTAGTGGCTGGCGCCGCAGTGCTGCGCGCAGCCGATCTCGTAGACGCCGGCGGCGCTCGCCTGGAACCACAGCCGCGTCTCGACGCTGGGCAGGACGTCCTGCTTGATGCGGAAGTTGGGCAGGTAGAACGAGTGCACGACGTCCTTCGACCTCAGATGCAAGACGACGGGGCGGTTGAGCGGCACGTGCACGTCGTTGAGCGTGACGATGTCGTCGGGCGTGTTGAAGGTCCCGTCGGGTCCGGGATAGCGCGCGTTCCACGACCACTGCTGCGCCCAGATTTCGATCTCGACCGGATGCTCGTCGGCACGCGGAAAGCGCCACAGCGCTTGATCGAGATCGAGCCAGGCGTCGACGAGCAGCGTGCCGTCGATGCCGAAGAAGATGACCGCGGTGATGAAGCCGGTGAAGAGCAGATGGCGCTGGCCGACGCCGCGCTCGTAGACGGCGGCGTGACGCCCCTGGCGGTGCATGACCACCGCCCACAGGAGGATGCCGCACACGATCACGAATAGGACCGACACCATCAGCGTCGTGATGGCGAAGAGCGCGTCGTTGCGGAAGCCGTCGAGGGAGGCGTCGAAGGGGCGCAGCGGCAGGAGGCCGACCATGGCGCGACGTTTTTACCGCGAATGGGGGTAATGCGCGACTGGACCGCGCCCGGTGCACCATTTTCGCCAGGTGCTATACTGGGGGCATGAGGCGCTTATTTCCGATGCTCCTCGTGCTGGTACCGTTGGTGGTCGGCTGCGCACCGCTGGCGATCGAGCACAAGGGTGATGCCGCGTTCCGTAAGGCGATCGCCGCGCAGCTGGCGGCGGACGACTCGCGCGCCGAGGCGCTCTATCGCGAGGTGCTGGCGCTGGGGCTCGACTGGAGCCCGGTGTGGAACAACCTGGCGGTCATCGCCGTGCACCGCCACCAGTACTCGGTCGCGCGCAAGCTGTTGGCGCAGGCCGTCGCGGCCAACGAGCGCGACGTCGTGGCGCTGACCAACTACGGCGTCATCAGCTATCACCTCAGCGACTATCGCGAGGCCAAGCGCACGCTGGCCGACGCGCGCGCGCTGCGCAAGCGGCTCATCGACAGCATCCCGTCGATGGGTCGGACGCCGTGGGAAGAGCAGCACTACGCGCGCGCCACCGAGCCGCTCGAGCGCGTGGCCCTGAAGTATCTCGCCAAGATCGAGAAGTCCGAGGCGCGCGGGCTGTCGGAGCAGGCTCCCGACCGTCTCGACCTCGTCGCCGATCTGACTCCCGTCCGCTTCTAGATCACTCGCGGTCGGGGATGAGCCAGGAGTCGCCCCACAACGAGGCGCCGCCGTCGATCTGAAGCGTCGTGCCGGTGATGAACGCCGCCGCCGGCGACGCGAGGTAGACGATCGAGTGCGCCACCTCCTCGACGGTGCCGATGCGCTTTTGCGGCGTCCGCGCGACCGACATCTTGACCAGCTCGGGTGGATATTGCGCGATGCCCGTCGACTGGATGATCCCGGGGGCGACCGCGTTGACGCGCACGTCGTGCTGCGCCCACTCGACGGCGAGCGTCTTGGTCAGGTTCTCGACGCCGGCGCGGGCGGCGCCGGTGTGGGCCATGCCGGGGAAGCCGCGCGCGATGTTGGCGATGACGTTGACGATGCTGCCCGCCTTTTGCGGAATCATCGCGCGCACGGCGACCTCGCGGGTCATGAAGAACGTGCCGTTCAAGTTGTTGCGCACGACCGCCTCGAAGCCGCGCGCGCTGAGATGCTCGGCCGGCGACGGGAACTGACCGCCGGCGTTGTTGACCAGCACGTCGATGCGGCCGAGGCGCTCGAGGACGCCGTCGACGAAGGCGGCCACCGAGTCGGGCTCGCGGATGTCGCAGGGCAGGGCGATGACCTCGCCGAGCGCGGACAGCTCTTTGACGGTGGGGTCGAGGTGCTCGGGCTTGCGGCTGCCGATGGCGACGCGCGCGCCCAGCTGCAGGAGCTCGATCGCGGTCGCGCGGCCGATGCCGGTGCCGCCGCCGGTGACGATGACCGATTGACCCTTCATGAGATCGGCCACGAACGGGTTCTTGCGGGCGGCGTCGACGGGGAGCATGGCGGCACGATACCTGAATGACTGGCTGGTCATCAACTGCCGCGTCCCATCGCTGGCACGCATCGAGGAGGTGCGTGCGTGGTGCGTGCGAGGTGCATGCGTGCGTAAGATTGCGCGGGCCATGCCGTAGCTACCGCTCATGAGCATTGTCCGCGCGCTGGTGCTGCCCGCGTTATTGACCCTCGCCGTCGGATGCGGCGCCGTCGTGACCCACCCCGCCCACGACTCCGACATGGCCACCGACACCGGCGGCGGCGGCAACGGCGGCAGCGGCGGAGGCGGCTCGAGCGACGACATGGGCAGCGGCACCGGCGGCAACGGCAGCTGCCCGACCGGCTGCTCCGTCGGCGCCAAATCGTGCGACGGCAACGGCGTCCGCAGCTGCGCCGCCGACCCCAGCGGCTGCGGCGCCTGGTCGGCCGCGGTCGCCTGTCCCGCTGCGCAGGTCTGCTCGGGCGGCCAGTGTCAGGGCTCGTGCAGCTCGCAGTGCGTCCAAGGCGCGACCTACTGCTCGGGCGCCGGCTTCCGCACCTGCATCGGCACCGTCTCCGGCTGCAACGACTGGTCGGCGACGGTGACCGCCTGCCCCAACGGCCAGGTCTGCTCGGGCGGCGCCTGCGCCACCGCCTGCACCGATCGCTGCGCCCCCGGCGCCACGCAATGCAGCGGCTCGGGCGTGCAGTCGTGCGAGATCAAGCCGTCCGGCTGCCGCGACTGGTCCGATCCCGTCCCCTGCGGCGGCGCCAAGGTCTGCTCGGGCGGCAACTGCGTCGCCTCCTGCACCGATCAGTGCGTCACCGGCGACAAGCGCTGCGTCGGCAACGATCAGCTGCAGAGCTGCGCCGTGCAGGCGTCGGGCTGTAAAGACTGGTCGCTGCCGCAGCTCTGCGCCGGCGGCGGCAGCTGCGCCGCCAACCAGTGCCTCACCTGCACCAACGGCGCGAAGCGCTGCAGCGCCATCGGCAACATCGAGCAGTGTGTCAACAGCTCGTGGACCCAGACCGCCTCGTGCGCCTTCGGCTGCAACCTGGGCTCGTGCGTGAACACGGTCAACTGCACGCCCGGCGCCTATCGCTGCAACGTCGCCGCCGTCGAGATCTGCAACTCCGCGGGCTCCGCGTGGCTGTGGTCCTCGAATTGCGCGGTCGCTTGTAACGCCGGCCTCTGCACCGGCGGCTGCACGCCGGGCACGAAGCGCTGCAACGGCGCCAACGTCGAGAGCTGCGACGCCGCCGGCACCAGCTGGACCCAGACCGCCGCGTGCGGCGCGACCGGCTGCGACGCCGCCTCGTCGAGCTGCGTGCTGGCGTCGTTGACCATCTCCGCCGACACCGTCATGGAGGGCACAGTCGTGGTCGCCGGCGCGGTCGAGGTGATGGCCAACGCCAAGCTCATCACCAACACCGGCCTCATCATCCGCGCGCGCACCATCACCGTCGACCAGGGCGGCGCGCTCATGGCCAATCCGTCGGGCTCAGGCACCCTCGGCGACGGCACGAGCTCCAATTCCTACGGCGGCTGCGGCGGCGGCTACGGCGCGGCCGGCGGCCAGCCCGCGATCGCGGGCTACTGCACCCTCGGGCCGCTCTTCGGCTCCGCCACCGACTCCGCCGTCGCGCGCGGCGGCAAGGGCGGCAACGGCTACGCGGGCGCCAACGGCGGGCTCGGCGGCGGCGTCTTGCAGCTCATCGCCAGCGACTCGATCAGCATCGCCGGCCGCGTCTCCGCCGACGGCGCCCCCGGAGCCAGCATCGTCAGCGGCCAAAACGGCGGCGGCGGCGGCGGCGCCGGCGGCGGCATCCTCGTCGCGGCCGACAACGTCAGCATCGCCGGCACCGGCATCATCTCGGCCGCCGGCGGCCAGCCCGGCACCGGCTACAACGCGAACTACCTCGGCGGCGCCGGCGCCGTCGGCCGCGTCAAGATCGTCTACGGCTCGTCGGTGGCGACCAACGGCTCGATCACCGGTACGCTGACCAAGGGGCTCATCCCGCCGCTCACCATCACCTCGACGACGCATCCCGATCCGTCGCTCACCTACAACGACGACTTCAACGCCGTCGCGCTCTCTTGGAATCAGCCCTACGCCAACCGCCTCGGCTACTACGTCAATTTCGATCGCAGCGCCTCCAATCCACCGACGACGACCAACGGCGGCATGTTCCAGGCGAACGAGCTTCTCTCGCTCGATCCATCGAAGCTCTCGTCGGGCGCCAACTACTTCCACGTCGTCACCGAAGACAACATGTCGAACATCGGCCTCATCGAGTCGACCTACCGCATCAACCTCAACACCTCGCCCCCGAGCCTCACCTCGTCGACGCACCCGCAGGCGACCTGGTCGACGAACCACAACCCGTACTTCACCTGGACGATGCCCGTCGCCGACACGAACTTCCAGGGCGTGCGCTACGTGCTGGACCACTACGCCAACACCAAGCCCACGTCGGCCACCGGCACCTTCATCCCGACGTCGCAGCAGAAGCTGCAGCTCTCCAACCTCGACGACGGCATCTGGATCTTGCACATGGTCACCGTCGACAAGCAGGGCTACCAGACCAGGAACGTGGCCCACTACCAGGCGTGGATCGCCGCCACCACCCCTGGAAACGGCACGCTCAACGGTCAAATTAGTTGGATCGACGCCGGCACCGCCAAGACGATCGCCGGCGCCGCGGTGACCATCAATCGCGGCCTCTTCAACTCGACCGCCAGCGGCAGCGACGGGAAATACAACCTGACCAACCTCCCGGCCGGCACCTGGGAGGCGACCGCGACCGCGCCCGGCTTCGTTCCTTCGACCAAGCAGATCACGATCACGGCCGGCATGCCGACCACGACCGATTTCCAGCTCACGAAAATGTAGTAGGCTTCGCGCATGGTCGCCGTCGCCAATGCCAACGCCACCTTCGCCGATCTGCTCGCCCGTCCCGACTGCACGCAGTCGCTCCTGCAGACGCACCTCGATGCGCTCGACGTCGAGGAGCGGGTGCGCCAGTGCCGCGCGCTCGGCAAGAAGCAGCAGCGCCGCCTCTGGGAGGTCTCGGCCGAGGCGCCCGCCTTCACGCTCGAGGATCTGATCCCGTCGTCGGCGACGGCCGAGGTGCGGTGGGCCGGCAAGAACTCGCTGCCGCTGTTCACGCACTTCGAAAAGCGCTTCTTCCGCCAGAGCGGCACGGTGGTCGGCTACAACTTCAATCCCGGCATCGCCTGGTTCACCGGGCCCGGCTACTTCACGACGGTGCAGGCGCCCGGCAAGCCCAAAGAGATCCTGTTCGACTACACGCAGGTCCCGTCGGTGGCGCCGTCCGGCTGGCCGGCAGTCAAGCCGAACACGGGCGGCACCGGCAAGCTCGTCTACGGCGGGATGCACGACTTCTGCCGTCGCGTCTGCCAGACCGTGATCATCGGCGCCGCCACGCGGCTCGGCAAACCGATCGACGCCTACTTCGTCCTCGCCCGTACGTAGTCGAGATAGGCCAGCGGGTCGGGCTTGTCCTCGACCGCGTGCCGGCACAGCCCCACGAAGGTCCGTAGATCGCCGCCGAGCGCGCGCAGAAGCTCGAGGTGCTGCGGCGTCGTGCGGTGGTAGACCGAGTACGACAAGACGACCGCGTTGTTGAGCGGCGCCGCCGCGAAGATCGGCACCGGCTTACCGGGCTGGGGCGGAAACAGCGTCAGGAACTTTGCACGCGCCGTCGAGAAGATGCGCTCGCGCGCCTCGAGCTTGGCCGCGCGCGACAGCGCCGCCTGCGCGTAGAGCGACTCGAGCGAGCGCACCACCGGCTCGAGGAAGCGCGCGAAGGTCCCCTGGTCGCGCTCGCGGCGGCGCGCATCTTCCATCAGCGTCACCGCCGAGGTGGCGTCGCCGCGGGCGGCGAAGAACTGCGCCGCGCCTTCGTTGCCGACGACCGTCGCCAGGCTCTCGTTCCACTCGGTGTGCCCGGCCAGATAGACCGTCGCGTGCAGCATCTCGTGCAAGGTCACCTCGACGATGCGCGCGTCCGGCCCGTCGAGCATCGAGGAGTAGATCGGATCGGACGTCATCCCGAGCGTCGAGTAACCGGCGACGCCGCGCACGTAGACGTCGAGGTCCTGCGCCCGCAGGCGCGCGGCCTCGCGGAGGGCATCGGCTTCGTCGAAGAAACCGAGATACGGAATGGCGCCCACGACGGGGAAGTAGTTGAGGTGCGCCTCGAGCTTGTCCTTGCGCGCGGCGGTCACGTTCCAGGCGATGGGCGCGCCGTGCGAGTCGACGAAGCGGGTGAAGCCGTCGCCGCCGTGCAGGCCGAGGACGCGCACGCCGAACTCGCGCGCGTCACGCGCCAGCGCCAGGCGGCGCTTGGTATCGGCGGCGACGGTGGGGTCGCGCAGGACGTCGTCGATGCGGCGGCGCGCGCGCAGGAGCTTGAGCTGCCCGACGCCTTGCTTCGCCAGGTAGTCGCCGCTCCAGCAGCCGGTCGATGCGAGCGGCGCCGCGATGGTGACGAGCGCGACGACGAGGTAAGCCTTCACTGCTCTAGGATAGCAGTCAGACCTTGAGACGCACTGTCGACTCGACGCCCGCCTGGGTGACGTCGACCACCAACGCTCCCGACGGCTGCGCGCACAGGAGGTAGTGCTTGAGCGGCGCCGGTGCCGGCGACGTCGGCTTCTCGCCGTTGGCGTCGTAGGTCGCGCCGTGGCACAGGCAGGTGAAGCCCTGCTTCAGATCGGCGGCGTTGGCGAGCTGCACGTCGCAGCCGAGGTGCGTGCAGCCGGCATCGACGGCGTAGAAGCCGTTGGCGTCATGGCAGACGAAGACGTTGGCTTGCGGCGTCGGATGCATCATCGCGCCGTTGAGCGGCACATCGGCGGCGTTGCCGACGCCGACGGAGCTGCTGCTGCAGGCGGCAGCCACGGTGGTGCCGTCGCCACAGGCGGGCAGGACGGCCACGGCGCCGAGCGCCAGCCCGGCCTTACAGATCAGTCGACGTTCGCGGTCCACGCGGTGAGTGTAGCTCACGACGAAGCGGAGCGATAGTGCCCGATCGAACGCTTCCACACCGCGCGCGCCACGATCACGAAGGCCAGCGCGCCGCCGAGCGCGATGGCGGTCGTCGAGGTCTCCAGACGTCCGAGCAGCGCCAGGGCCGGGTAGGTGGTCATGAGCGCCAACGGCACGACGAAGGTGAAGATGATGCGCCAGGTGCCGCGAAACACCGAGGCCGGCCAGCGTCCCGCGTCGAAGACGCTGTTGAAGAGGTAGATCAAGTTGTCGAGCCGCACCACGTAGAACGCGGCCGAGATGACGAGGATGGCGAGCGCATAGAGCAGCGCCGCCGCGGCGACGGTGAGCAGCAGCGCCGCGCCGATCTGCGCCGGCGACGGCACGCGATGGAGCCGATGCAGCGCCCACAACACCAGCGCCACTGCCGCCGAGGCGTCGAAGAAGTTCATCACCTCGAACTTCGCGGTCGAGACCAGGAACTGCGCGTCGGCGGGCTTGAGCAGCACGAAGTCGAGCGTGCCTTTGCGAATGTGCTCGACGACGGCTTGCAACGAAGGCTGCACCGCCCCGTCGAGCAGCGCGCGCAGGAGCGTGAACCACGCGGTCACGAGCGCGGCCTCCTCGAGCGTCCAGCCGGCAATCGTCGTGCGCTGCCCCCACAAGACGAACATGGGGATCAGGTTCCACGCGACGTAGAAGAGCGCCATGAACACGCCGACGAAGAACTCGGCGCGATACTGCATCGTCACCTGCACCGACGCGCGCAGCTGCACGACGAAGAGCCGTAGGTATCGCATAGGCTTCAGCCCCCGTACGCCGCGAAGCGCTTGAGCCCCCGCTTCCACAGGACGATGAGGGTGACCCAGGCGGTGAGGACCCAGCCGAGCTGCGCGGCGAGGCCCATGAGCACCTGATGGCGATCGCGAATCCCGGTCAGCGTCTCGACGGGCAGCGCCTGCAGATAGGCGAACGGCGAGTAGCGCGCCACCTGCGAGAGCCAGTGCGGCAGCAGCTCGAGCGGAATGAGGTAGCCCGACAGCAGCATGAAGCAGCCGAACCACAGCTCCCAGACCTGCATCGAGCTCTCGATGAAGAGCCCGAGCGTGCCGACGATCGAGGAGACCGCGAAGTTGAGCAGCCACGCGCCGGCCAGCGACACGAAGAAGCCGACGATGTTGAACCAGTCGCGCGAGATCTCGCTGCCGGCGGCGGTCAGAAGGATGACTACCGCGACCGGGATCGAGACGATGGCGCGCAGCGGCAGCGCGGCGAGCGACTCGGCCGAATAGGTCACGAGCGGATGAATCGGGCGGAGGAGGCGCAAGGCGAGCGTGCCCTCCTTGATCTCCCGCACCATCTCGAACGCCACCCACGCGCCGGTCATCTGCCGGACGATCAAGGTGACGAGGTAGTAGGCGACAAAGGCCTTGTGATCGAAGCGCCCGACCGGCCCCTCGCGCGTCATCGCCGACATGACGGCCAGCATCACCAGCGGCATCGTCGTCGCCAGCATCCACACCAGGAACTCGGCGCGATAGGCGACCGCCTCGGCGAGGCCGATGCGCAGGAGCGTGGGATAGGCGCGCGCGAAGCGGCGGAGGGCGCTCACGGGCGGGGGCTCACGGGCGGCGGCTCACGCGGCGTGGTTCCCGAGGAAGAGATCGCGCATCACGTCCTCGAGCGGCGGGTCTTCGACGGTCAAATCGACGACGCCGCGCTGCAAGAGCTTGGCGATGCACGACTGCAACTCCCCGTCCGGCACGTCATGCGTCTCGGTCTTGCCGTCGCTCAGGCGCACGACGACGCGCTTCTGCGGTCGCACCTTGCGCACCAGCGCCGCGAGATCGCCGTCGTAGATGAGCCGCCCCTTGTCGATGACCACGACGCGCGGACAGAGCGCGGCCACGTCATCCATATAGTGGCTGGTGAGCAGCACCGTGGCGCCGAAGCGCTCGTTGTAGTCGCGGATGAAGGCGCGCATGGTCAGCTGCATCGAGACGTCGAGCCCGATGGTCGGCTCGTCGAGGAACAGCACCTTGGGGCGGTGGAGCAGGGCGGCCACCAGCTCGCACTTCATGCGCTCGCCGAGCGACAGCTGGCGCGTGGGCCGCTTGATGAGCGGGCCGAGGTCGAGGAGCGTCGTCAATTCGGCGACCGTCTCGTCGAACTCGCGGCGCGGGATGTCGTAGATGGCGCGGTTCATCGCGAAGGTGTCGACGGGCGGCAGATCCCACAGGAGCTGCTGCTTCTGCCCCATGACGAGCGTGATGCGCCGCAGAAAATCGAAGTCGCGCTTCCTGGGATCGAAGCCGTCGACGCGCACCGTGCCCGCCGTCGGGTGTAGCAGGCCCGAGAGCACCTTGAGCGTCGTCGTCTTGCCGGCGCCGTTCGGTCCGAGGAAGCCGACACGCTCGCCGGCGGCGATCGAGAACGAGAGCTCGTCGACGGCGCGCGCGGCGCGATATTGGCGCTTGAACAGCGACCGCAGCGACGCCCAGGCTCCGGCGCCCCGCTCGTGGACCCGATACTCCTTCACCAACTTTTCTACCTGAATTTGCGCGGTCATGGCTTGCAAGCGGTCCAGCCTAACTCGAAACTCCTGTGGTGCATCGTTTCCGCTTCGTCCCGATCTCTTTGCCGCCCTGGCTCGCTTCGTGTCTCGCTGTCTGGCTCGCCGCGACCCTCGCCGCCTGTGGCCCCGCGCAAAAGCAAGCTCCGCCGCCGGGGCAGCCCAAACCGGTCGCAAAGGCGGCGCCGCGCTGTACCTATGCGGTAAGGCGCCTCTCGGCGTACGGCAAGGGCGGGGCGCGCCCACAGATCGCCGCCTCCTCGGACGCCTTCATCGTCGCGTGGGAGGAGACCGCCGACCATCGCGCCGTGCGCGTCGAGACCTTCGGCGCCAACGCCGAGCCGCTCGGGCCCACCGTCGACGTCGGCGATGTGACGAGCGCCGTCGCCGAGCCGCGCGTGGCCGCCTTCGCCAACCCCGCCGACGGCTTCGCGGTCTTCTGGTCGACCGAGCAGGCCGACACCTCGACCATCGCCATGCGGCGCGTCGATCGCACCGGCAAGCCTCGCACCGACGTCATTCCGGTCGTCGTCGCCCCCGGTGCGCGCGCGCTCGACGCCGTCGGCTCGGAAGCGGGCATGGCGCTGGCCTGGTGGAACTGGAGCGGCACGCCGCATCAGCTCGCCGTCAGCTTCTTCGATAAAGAGGGCCATTCGCTCGGCCGCCCCGTGACGGTGACCCGCGCACCCGCGCCCGATCCCACCGTCGACATCGTGCAAGGCACGACGCTGCGTCACCGCGCCGTCACGGTAGTGGCGTGGGACGAGACCGTCGACCAGCGGGAGCACGTCGTCGTCGGCGATCTCGGCGTGGCGCGCCTCGAGGGGCGCGTCGACCTCGGCCTCGGCGAGACTCCGCGCATGGGCAACGGCGTCCTCGTCTGGGAGCGCGCGCACGAGCAGGCCATCTACACCGCGCCGCTCGGCGGGGGCGAGCCCAAGCGGCTCGTCGAAGGCCACCTGCCCGCCGCCGCGCCGCGCGGTCCGCGCGCGACCGCCATCTGCTTTCTGCGCGACACCGACCCCACCGAGACCGAGCACATCGACGAGCTCTCGTGCGGCGATCTCGTCGACGGCAAGGTGAGCGATCTGACCCGCGTCGCCGTCGCTGCGCGCGGCATCTTTTCGTTGCAGCTCGCGGTCGGGCCCCAGGGGCGCATCGGCGTCGCCTGGCAGTCGCAGGAAGAGGACGACACCGCCATCTCGTTCGCGGCGGTTACTTGCCCCGACGTCGCCGCAGCTGCGATAGCTCCGAAGTAAAATCGGGCGGCAGCGGCGACGAGAGCTGCACCTTCCCCCCCGTCACGGGATGCACGAAGCCGAGCGTCGCCGCGTGTAGCAGCAGCCGATGCGACGGTAGGAGCTCGCCGCCCTTTTTCGTGAAGTCGCGGATGTAGACCTTCTCGCCGACGATGGGGTGGCCCGCCTCGGCCAGGTGGATGCGAATCTGATGGGTCTTGCCGGTCTCGAGCTTGACCTCGCACAGCGTCACCGTCGGCATCTCCTCGACGGCGCGCACGTGCGTGACCGCGCGCTTGCCCTGGCCCACGCGCCGCGTCGAGCCGCGAATGCCGTCGCCGCGATCTTCGACGAGGTTGGACTCGATGCGACGGTCCTCCATGCGACCGTGCGCGACGCACAGGTACGTACGCTCGACGTCGTGCGCGCGAAACAGCGCCTGCAGCTCGCGCTCGGCCAGCTTGGTCTTGGCGAACGAGAGCAGCCCCGAGGTCTCCTTGTCGATGCGATGCACGACGAGCAGCGGCGTCTGCGTCGCCTTGCGCCCCGCATGGCGCCACGCCGAGCGGATCGCATCCATCGCGGTCCCCTGCTCGCGCTTGTCGTAGGGCACGCTGGAGATGCCCGACGGCTTGTCGATGACCACGACGTGCGCGTCCTCGAACACGATGGTCGCCGCCGACTCCGGCTTCAAGACCTTGGCCTGCTCGTCGACGACGACCTTCTGGCGCCGCTTGACGCGCGCCGCCGCGTCGAGCACCACCACGCCGTCGACCGACACCTTGCCGCGCGTCACCAATCCGCGCGCGCGCGACCAGGTCACCTCGACGCCGTCCGCTCCCAGCCGCCCGCGCACCAGCGCCGCCAGCGTCAGGCCGTCCTCGTCATCCTCCACCCGGAGCTCGTGTTTCACGCGCGCACTTTATCTGAAGGTTCTGCCCGGCACGCGACATTCACCCGGGATATGCGGATGTTCTTGATGGCTACCGTCGCTGTGTTGGTCCTCGGCTGTAACGAATCCAAGCCGGGGCACCTCATCTGCGCATTTTGCAACGACGACTCGCAGTGCGGCGGTAACCCGTGCTTCCAGGACGTCTCTGGCCAGCGGTTCTGCGGCGCCCCCTGCGACTCGTGCCTGCCGGGCTTCTCGTGTCAGGCGCTGGCCGGCACCAACGGCGTCGTCGTGCAGACCTGCTTCCCCGACAACGAGACCTGCATCGGCACGCCGAGCCCCAATCAGTCCGGCATGGTCGACATGGCCGTCAATCCCGGCCCGCCGCCCGACTTCGCCGGAACCGCCAACCCCGTCGGTGGCATTCCGGTCGGCGGCCCCGTCGGCCCGACCGGCGGCACCGTCGATCGCCTCTTCTTCGGCTTCACCGGCGACACCCGCCCCGACAGCTGCGGGACCGCGTATCCGACCACGATCATCAACGACATCTTCACCAAGATGAAGACCCAGGACGTGCAGTTCGCCGTCGACCAGGGCGATCACATGTTCAACTGCGGCAGCGACTTCTCGGGAGCGCGCACGCAGATGAACCTCTACGTCACCGCCGCGGGCCTGCTCGGCAAGACCGTGTTCCTCACCATGGGAAACCACGAGTGCAGCTACTCGTCGTCGACGCTGTGCAGCGCCAATCCCTACGGCACCAACCCCAACTACACCGCCTTCATGGACGCGCTCAAGCCGATCGCGGACAAGCCCTACTATCGCTTCGACGTGAACACCAACAGCGGTCTGGCGGTCTTCCTGGTCGTCGCCGACGACGCCTGGTCGACCGAGCAGCAGACCTGGCTCACCGCGCAGCTCACCGACGCGGACACCAAGGCCAAGTACACCTTCGTGTCGAAGCACCACCCCGACGGCAACACCGACCATCCCGAGTTCCAGCAGATCTACAACCTCGTGCGCGCGCACAAGTACACGCTGTTCCTCACCGGCCACTCGCACCTCTACAAGCGTCAGTCGAGCGACCCGCGCGCCGTCGTCATGGGCATCGGCGGGGCGCCGCTCGCCGGTACGAGCTACCACGGTTTCGGCACCGTTTTGCAGGGCACCGACGACCGCATGTACGTGACCGTTTACGACACCGTGACCGGCAACGTGCGCGACAAGTTCGACGTCGCCCCGCAGTAGCCGCCCGGCTGCGTCGGGAAACGCCAGACCTGGGGCGGCGATGCCGAACCGGGGGGCGGACACCCCACCAAGACCGACCGCCCCATCTCCGTAACACTACGGAAACCCTGCGAAACGCATGCCGTAAGAACTGGTATCCGAATCGCAAAGGGACTGCCGCATGCGCCTCACAACCCTCGCTTGCGGCATCCTCTTGATCGTCTCCGGCTGTGTCTCTACCGCTTATGATCCCGGCGCCGGCGGCGGCGCGGGCGGCACCGGCGGGGGCGGTTCTGGAGGCGCAGGCGGCGGCGGCTCCGGTGGCGCCGGCGGTGGTGGCGC
>JAQBQH010000302.1 GCA_028287105.1 Myxococcales bacterium | reverse complement strand
GCCGGCGCGCGACCGTCGACAGCGCCGCCGCAGCCAGCGGCCGCGCCGCGCGTCGAGATCGCCGTCGGAGCCTCGCCGACCCGCGGCAGCGCCGACGCCAAGGTCACCGTCGTCGAGTTCTCCGACTTCGAGTGCCCGGCCTGCAGTCGCGCCGAGCCGACGGTGGCCGCCTTGCGCGCGCAGCTCGGCGACAAGGTGCGCCTGGTCTGGAAGAACCTGCCGCTGACGATGCATTCGCACGCGCACCTGGCGGCGGAGGCGGCGCTCGCGGCCGGCGCACAAGGCAAGTTCTGGGAGATGCACGACGCGCTGTTCGCCGATCAGCAGCACCTCGAGCGCGGCGATCTGGAGCGGCGCGCAGAGGCGCTCAAGCTCGACCTGAAACGCTTCCGCCGCGCGCTCGACGAGCACACCTACGCCGCCGCCGTCGACGCCGACGCCGAGCTGGCCACCCGCGTGGGGGTGTCGGGTACGCCGACCTTCTTCATCGACGGGTCGAAGCTCGCCAACTGGACCGAGCTGCCGACGGCGGCGGCGCAGGCGCTCGGGCGCGTGCAGGCAGCGGTGCGGCCGCGGCCGGGCCAGCCCGATCCGGGCGCGGTCTATCAGGCGCTCGTCGGTGACGCCCCGGCGCACGGTGCGCGCGCACCCAAGGTCACCATCGTCGAGTGGGCCGACTTCGAATGCCCCTTCTGCGGGCGGCTAACCGCGTCGCTGGAGGCGCTCCTGGGCGCGCATGCCGACGACCTGCGCATCGTCTACAAGCAGTTTCCGCTGCCCAATCATCCGCACGCGCAGCTCGCCGCCGAGGCGAGCCTGGCCGCGCACGCCCAGGGGCGCTTCTGGCAGCTGCAGCGCGCGCTCTTCGCCCATCAGACCGCGCTCGATCGCCCGTCGCTCGACAAGTACGCCGCCGAGGCCGGCCTCGATATGGCGCGATTTCGCAGCGACCTCGACGGGCACAAGTATGCCCGCGCCGTCGCCGGTGAGGTCGCCGAGGGACAGCGCATCGGGGTGACCGGGACGCCGAGCTTCTTCATCGACGGCCGCTTCCACGAGGGCGCCGACACGACCGAGCAGCTCGAGAAGAAGCTGGAAGCGGCGTTCGCCGACGCCGACGCACGCATCGCCAGGGGCACGCCGCGCGCGCGCCTCTACGACGTCCTCATGAAGTCGGCGAAGCGCGAGGTCGAGGCGCCGCCGATCGTCGAGGCGGAGACGCGCGCCGTCGACCCCGGACCGACGGCGCCGTCAGTCGGCCGCAAGCAGGCGCCGGTCACCGTCGTCGAATTCTCGGACTTTCAGTGCCCGTATTGCAAGCGCGCCGCCGACCTCGTGTCCAACGTGCGCCAGACCTATGGCGACGACGTGCGCGTCGTGTTCCGCCAGTTCCCGCTGCCCTATCACAAGAGCGCGCACCTGGCGGCGGAGGCGTCGCTGGCGGCGCACGAGCAGGGCAAGTTCTGGGAGATGCACGACAAGCTCTTCGCCAATCAAGCGGCCATCGATCGCGCTTCGATCGCCGGCTATGCGCGGGAGCTCGGTCTCGACGCCGCGAAGTTCGCGGCCGCGCTCGACGGTGGCAAGTACGCCGCCGCGGTCAACGCCGACGTCCTTGCCGGCGGTGCGCTCGTCGACGGCACGCCGACGCTCTTCGTCAACGGCCATAAGCTCACCAACCCGGCGCTGCTGGCGCAGGCCGTCGGTCAGGAGCTCAAGAAGCGGCGCCGCTAGCGACCAAGCCCCGCCGCTAGCGACGTCGGCTCAGCTCAGCTCTGCCCCTCGTCCTTGGGGTCGTCGCGCTCGCCTTCGGCCTGTCCCGGCGTAATCGGAGCGATGAACCCCTGCTTGTCCCCCTCCCGCTCGCCTTCCGCCTGATCCGCCGTCCGCGGCGCGGTCCTCCGCTCGTCCTCTGACATCACACGCTCCTCCTATCGCAAAGGAGCAAGATGCGTGCGCGCGGCAAATGCTGACGCACCCCCCGATCTGTTGCATGATGACCGCGTGCCTTCTTCTCGCTGGGCGGCCGAGCTGACCGCGCGGCCCGGCCGCGTCCTCGCGGTCGCGCTGATCCTGACGGTCGCGCTCGTCCCGCTCCTTCTCAAGCTGCGCGTCGACAGCGACATCGTCGACCTGTTCCCCCAGCGCAGCGTCGAGGCGCAGGCCTTCGCCCGCTTCTCGCGCGCGTTCGTCGCCGAGCAGATGCTGCTCGTCCTCGTCGAGTCCGACGACCCCGAGAAGCTCGGCCCCTTCGCCGACCAATACGCCACCGCGCTCGGGGCCTCGCGCGATGTCGCCGAGGTGCGCTGGAAGGTCTCGGCCGCCACCGGCGCGCTGCTCAAGGATCACCTCTTGTCGCTGCTCACCGACGAGGAGCTCGCCATCGCGATCAAGCGCCTCGCGCCCGACGCGGTCGGCCCGCAGGCGCACCGCTTGCGCTCGCTCCTGTCGGCGCCGGGCGGCTCGTCGCTGGCGCCGCTCCTCACGGTCGACCCGCTCGAGCTCTTGCCGCTGGTCTCGGCGCGCCTCTCGCACGGGCTGCCGGTCGACGCCCAGTCCGGCTATTTCAAGTCCGCCGACGGCAAGGCGCTCATGCTCTACGTGCGGCCGCGCGCCGCGACGAGCGACTACGCCGCCGATCGCCGCCTCATCGACGAGGCCTCGGCGCTGGCCGAGCGGCTCGGCGCGCGCGTCGCCCGCGACGGCAAGTTCCCCGGCGGCACGCAGCCGGTCGTCGGCTTCACCGGCGCCTGCGCCTTCTGGATGTTCTACCAGGACTGGCTGCACCGCGACATGCAGCTCTCGACGGTGCTGTCGGGCGTGGCGGTGCTGGTGCTCTTCGCGCTCTTCTTCCGCGCCTTTCGCGCGCTGCCGCTGGTGGCGCTGCCGCTGGTCATCGGGCTCACCTGGACCGCTGCCGTCGCGCAGCTGCTCTACGGTCGCATCAACGCGGTGTCGCTCGCCTTTGGCACCATCCTCGTCGCCATCGGCATCGACGTCCCGATCCAGCTCTACAACCGGCTACGCGAGGAGCTGGCCACGCAGCCGCCGCTGGCGGCGCTCGAGACCACCATTCGCGCGCTCGCCGGCCCGTCGCTGACCGCGACGCTGGCGCCGGCCGCGGTCTTCTTCGCCTGCTCGCTCTCCGACTATCGCGGCCTCGCCGAGCTGGGCGTCCTCGCCGGCGTCGGCCTGCTCGTCAACTGGGTCGCGATGATGACGCTCTTCCCGGCGCTGCTCGCGCGCCTGCCGTCGCGCTGGTGGGCGCGCCCGGGCAAACCGTCGCCGACCGGCGGCTGGCTGGCCGCGCTCGGCCGCCTCGCCGCGCGGCGACCGCGCCGCCTCCTCCTCATCGCGTTTGGTGTCGGGCTCGCCGCCACGCCGCTGGCGTGGAGGGCGCACTTCGACCGGCGCCTCCTCTCGCAGCCACCGTCGATGCCGCCGGTCCGCGTGCAGGCGGAGCTCGAGCGCCGCTTCGGCGAGCGCGACCGTGCGCTCATCGTCCTCGTCGAGGACGCCGACAAGAGCCGCGCCCTCTTCCGCGCCGACACCTGGCTCGCCGAGATCGAGCGGCTCCGCCACCAGGGCCTGGTGCGCACCTACTCCTCGACGAGCGCGCTGTTCCCGTCGGTGGCGACGCAACAGGCGCGCCGCGCCCGCCTCACCGATGCCGCGGGCGGGGCCGACCGCCTCGCCGCCGCGCTCGCCGACGTCGGCTTCGACGTCGCGCCCTTCGAGCCGTTCCTCAGGCAGCTGCGGGTCGGTCCGCCGCCTCTGACCCTCGACAACCCGGCCGCGAAGGAGCTCGGCTTCCTCGTGCGCGCCCACATTCACGACGACGACGCCGGTCGCACCGTCGCCACGTACGTCTATCCGAACCCCGGCGCCGAACCGAGGCTGATCGCAGCGCTGCGCCAAACCGCGGCCACGCCCGCGGGCGGCGTCGTCACCGGCGCGCCCGTCCTCGAGGGCACGCTCCTCGATCTGCTGCGTCGCGACACGCTCGAGGTCACCGTCGTCAGCGCGCTCGCCGTCGCCCTCCTGCTCGCGCTCTATTACCGTCGCTGGCGCCCGTGGCTCGCGGTCATGCTGCCGCTCTCGCTCTCGTGGGTCCTCTTCGCCGCGGCGCTCGGCGCGCTCGATCTACCGCTCAATCTCTACAACCTGCTCGCGGTGCCGCTCGTCATCGGCTACGGCATCGACGACCACATCTTCATCGTGCACCGCTACGAAGCGCAGCCGGGCGCCGGCGCCGGTGCCGTCCTCGCCACGACCGGGCGCGCCATCGTGCTCACCTCGCTGTCGACGATGGCGGGCTTCGCCGGTCTGGCGATCGCGCGCTTCGACGGACTGCGCCTCCTCGGCCTCACCGGCGCCCTGGCGGTGCTCCTGTGCCTCCTGGCCGCGTTCGCCGTGTTGCCGGCACTGTTGACGCTGCTCTACCAGCGCAAACCGTAACGCGACGTCTCAGTTGCCGACGTCGACGACGGCGTCGTCGGACTGCGTCTCGCGCCAGCGCGCGCGCAGCGTGTGACGGCCCGCGGGAAGCGTGAGGTGGCCGCGGGTCACGAAGGCGCCGCGTACCTTGAGCACGAGCGGCTCCTTGCCACAGCCCTCGGACACCTCGAACGGCTGCTCCTTGCCGTCGAGGAGCAGGCGGTCCTCGCCGCAGGTGTTGACCGTCAGCGGCTCGGCGCTGCGATTGAGGTGCGCGATCTCGACATCGACCTTTTGTCCCGCAGCCACGTGCGCCGTCGCCGACACCTTGAGGTCGACGCGCACGACCATCGCCAGGTCCATCGGCGCCGCCGTCAGCTCGCCGAAGCTCACGACGACGCGATGCTTTCTGCCGTCGAGCGAATCGGACAGCGACGAGTAGACCCCGCCCGCGAGGATCGTACGCACCACCGGCAGCGGCTTCTTGCACGTTTTCCCGCTTCCGGAAAATGGGCGCGACTGTCCGTCGACCGTCAGGCGGAACGCCGGCCCCGCGCACTTGTCGCCGACGGTGAGCTCGAGCGGCTGCGCACCGTCGTTGACCAGCTTGGCCTGGACACGCAGACCGACCATCTCGGCCGAGAGCCGCAGGTCGCAAAAAGCCGCGGCGAGGATGAAGAATACGGTTGGCATCGACACGAAGGTGGGGCCAGGATTGAGCGTACCATGCTCTCCGCCGTCCTTCGGAGCGCGCTCGCCGCGCTCGGCCTCCTCGCTGCGGGCTGCGGAAGCGGCAGCAGCCACCCGTCCTGCCCGGCGCAGGGGATCGTCTGGCTATCGTGGACCATCCAGGGCCAGCCGCCGTCGGCGAGCTCCTGCCAGGCGATCGATCACCTGGCGGTGCAGCTCCACACGGCTTGCGGCAGCGTGCAGATCGATCCCATCCCCTGCATCGTCGGCATCAGCTGGGAATATCGCGACCTGCCCGAGGGCACCGCGACCGTCGTCCTCGACGCCATCGACGCGCGCGGCCGCGTCACGCTCGAAGCGGTCGACACCACGCGCCTCGACGTCACGCGCGGTGCGATGCCGACGACGCTCGATCTGCGCTAGGTCAATGCCGGTCAGTTAAGAACGAATAGCTTTGGGACGGCTGGGTTCGCGGACGCAGTGAGGCGACCTCCCGGCGTCGGAATCCGTCGCAGTCGCCGCTGGGAGGTCGCCTCACTGCGTCCGCTCTTGCGCCTGGTACGCGCTCCCTCGCTCATTTGCAACGTGCTCGACGCGCAGAGCGGAGGTAGCAAGGCGCGCTGCCGGCGGCGTAAAGGACCCGCGTCGCGCGCAGCGCGACATCAGCGGGTCCGCTGGAGGAGCACGCCGCGCAGCGGCGACTGCGACGGATTCCGACGCCGG
>JAQBQH010000286.1 GCA_028287105.1 Myxococcales bacterium | reverse complement strand
CTAGTGCGCGCTACAGGATTCGAACCTGTGGCCTTTGGCTCCGGAGGCCAACGCTCTATCCAGCTGAGCTAAGCGCGCGAGGTTGTTACGGGCGCAGAAGTTACCCGGCCTGTCTGGCGTGGGCAAGGGAAAAGGCTTAAATTGCCCGGCATGGCGCTTCTGGGCGACGAGGACCTCAAGTATTTGCGCGAGTCATTCGCGGAGCTTCGCACCGATGTTTCCATCACCGTCGTCACCAAAGAGCGGTCGCGCCTGGTGCTGCCGGGCGCCGCGCCCGAGGCCGACGAGGCCGCCGCCGACACCTCCGCCGAGGTCAAACAGATCGTCGGCGAGGTCGCGGCCACGTCGACCCGGTTCAAGGTCACGCACCTCGACGCGGCCGACGACGCCGCCCCGGAGCTCGCGGTCGCGCGCACGCCGGCCATCGTCTTCGGCGGCGGCATCAGCAAGGGCAAGCTGCACTACTACGGCCTGCCCGCCGGGTACGAGATGTCGACGCTCGTGGCGACGCTCATGGACATCGGCTCGGGCGAGCCCACCGTGCCGGCCGAGGTCGCCGACGCGCTCGGCAAGCTCGACAAAGACGTGCACGTGCAGGTCTTCGTCACTCCTGGTTGACCCCACTGCCCAGCGATGGCCCGTGCGGCCTTCCAGCTCGCGATGTCGTCCGCTCGCATCACCGCCGACGTCGTCGAAGTACAAGAGTTCCCCGACGTGGCGCAGCGCTATCAGGTGCGCGGTGTGCCGATGACGCTCGTCAACGAGGGCGCGCCGATCATGGGTAACGTCGGCGGCGCCAAGCTCCTGCTCGCGGTGCTCGACGCGGGCGGCGTTGCGATGATCGCGCCACCGACGGGCGGCGAGCCCAGCTCGTAAGCGCTCACGCCGAAGCGTTCACGCCGAAGCGGTCACGCCGAAGCGTTCACGCCGAAGGGCTCACGCCGCGCACAACGTCCCCTCCCACTTGACCACCCGCCCGCGCCGTCGCGCCACCAGCAGCGGCTTCCCCCGATCGATGTAGTAGATCGCGCGCTGCTGAAACGCCTCGCCCATGCGCCACGCCTCGTCGAGATCCAGCCCCAGCACCGCGAAGCTCTCCTCGCGCCAGCGCGATCCCGGCGCGTTGATCGCCGGCCAGCGCTCGACCATGCGCGCGTCGAGATGCGCCGCGAGCCGCTCGTTGGCGCGCCGATTCAACGCCGGATTGCCGCGCTCGACTCCGCCGGGATTCCACGCCGTCAAGATCGCGAACGTCGACGCGGGAAACTCGGGCGGCGCCGCCGCCGCGCCCTCGATGCGGAACTTCACCGGCGCCGTCGCACCCGGCGGCGACAGCTCGATGAGCGAGCGTCGATAGCCCATCCACGACTGCCAGTCGCGCCCGAAGTCGTCGGCAGCGACGGCGATCGCCGCGTCGTCGTTCATCGGCATCGGCTCGTCCGCCGTCACGCCGAGCGCGAAGCGCAGCCAGCGCGACTCGGCGACCCGCTCGAGCAGCTCCACGCGATCGGGTGAGTCGGGCATGCTGCGCCCGTCGAGACGAAGCAGGTTGATGAGCGCGGTCGAGAGTACCGGCACTGATCGCATCGTAACACACTGCGTCGGAGCGCCGCGCTTTCTGGGTGGCGTCGAATCGCCTGGCGTAGTAAGTCGGCACCACTGAAACGCGGAGGCACCTCATGCGCAACAAGCTCACGCTGGTACTCCTCGCTCTCGCCGTGGCTCCCGCCGCGCGCGCCGACGAGGGAATGTGGACCTACAACAACTTCCCGAAGCAGCAGGTGAAGGCGAAGTACAAGGTCGATGTCACCGACGAGTGGCTCGACAAGGTTCGGCTCGCGTCGGTTCGATTCAACTCGGGCGGGTCGGGCGCGTTCGTCTCGCCGACCGGCCTGGTCATGACCAACCATCACGTCGGCGCCGACTGCATCCACAAGCTCGGCAAGGCCAACAACGATCTCATCAAGACCGGCTTCTACGCCAAGGCCGCCGCCGACGAGATCAAGTGCCCCGATCTCGAGCTCAACGTGCTGACCAAGATCGAAGACGTCACCGCCGAGGTTCAGGCCGTCGCCAAGAAGGACATGGACGACGCCGCCACCAACAAGGCGCAAAAAGAGAAGATGGCGGAGCTCGAGAAGGCCTGCGTCGACAAGACGCATCTTCGCTGCGACGTCGTGACGCTCTATCACGGCGGCAAATACGATCTCTACACCTACCGCAAGTACACCGACGTGCGCCTCGTCTTCGCGCCCGAGTTCCAGATCGCCTTCTTCGGCGGCGACCCGGATAACTTCGAATACCCGCGTTACGATCTCGACGTCGCCTATTTCCGCGTCTACGACGCCGGCGCCGCGCTCGCGCCCGAGAGCTGGCTCAAGTGGTCGGCCAACGGCGCGCGCGACGGGGAGCCCGTCTTCGTCTCGGGCAATCCGGGCGGCACCTCGCGCCTCGACACCGTCTCGGAGCTGGTGTTCGACCGCGACGTCGCGTTCCCCTTCTCGCTCGAGCGCCTCAACCTCATGCGCAACGTCCTCGAGACCTACTCCAAGAAGGGTCCTGAAGAGGCGCGCCAGGCCGAGACCCGGCTCTTCGGCATCATGAACTCGCTCAAGGCGATCACCGGTCGCCTGGCCGGCCTCAAGGACAAGGCCGTCATGTCGAAGAAGGAGGCGGACGAGGCCAAGCTCAAGGCCGCGCTCGCCAAGGACGCGCAGTACGCCAAGGTGTTCGACAACATCTTCGCCGCGCACGAAGCGTTCCGCCCCATGTTCAAGCGCTACGGCCTCACCGAGCAGTCGTCGCTGGGCTCGTCGATGTTCGGCATCGCCAAGGAGCTCAATCGGCTCGTCGACGAGAAGACCAAGCCGAACGGCCAGCGTCTGCGCGAGTACCGCGAGTCGAACCTGGCGTCCCTGGAGCTCAAGCTCTTCTCGCCCGCGCCGGTCTACGACGCGCTCGAAGAGGCGCAGATGACGGCGATGCTGGAGTGGAGCGCCAAGGAGCTCGGCGCGAACGATCCGTACGTGCAGAAGCTTCTCGCGGGCAAGACCCCGGCGGTGCGCGCGCACGAGCTGATCTCTGGCACCAAGCTCAAGGACGTCGCCTTCCGCAAGCAGCTCGCCGCCAGCAAGGATCTGGTCAAGTCGTCGACCGATCCGATGCTGGTGCTGGCGCGCGCGCTCGATCCCGATCAGCGCGCGCTGCGCAAGAACTACGAAGACAACGTCGAGGGCGCGATTCGCCACAACCACGAGGTGCTCGCGCGCGGCCAGTTCGCCACCAACGGCACCTCGAGCTACCCCGACGCGACCTTCACGCTGCGTCTGTCGTACGGCAAGGTCGCCGGCTACAACGTCGGCGGCAAGAAGATCCCCGCCATGACCAACATCGCCGGCCTGTACGCGCGCTCGGCCAAGGCTTCGGGCAAGGCGCCGTGGGAGCTGCCGCAGCGCTGGATCGATCGCAAGGCCAAGCTCAACGGCAAGGTGCCGATGGACTTCGTGACCACCAACGACATCATCGGCGGCAATTCGGGCTCGCCCGTCATCAACGCCAAGGGCGAAGTGGTCGGCCTGATCTTCGACGGCAACATTCAGTCGCTCGTCGGTGACTTCGTCTATGACGAGGCGCAGAACCGCGCCGTCGCGGTGCACTCGTCGGCGCTCATCGAGGCGCTGCGCAAGGTCTATGACGCGGCCCCCCTCGCCGACGAATTGCAACAGCCATCCGACAAGAAGCACGCTGCGCGCTAGAATTCTGCGCAACGGGTCACGTATAAGTAGAGAAGAGTGGAGGAGGGTGCCGATGGCCTACGCGACCAGAAGGAAGCTGTGGAAACTGTCGCTGGCAATGGTCGCGGTGGCGCTGATGGCGATGACGTTCTTCGCCGGACGCGCCAGCGCGGTGCCGCAGCCGAACATGGAAGCGGCGCTCGGCCACCTGGAGCAGGCCAAGGCCTCGCTCGAGCGCGCCGAGCACAACAAAGGCGGATTTCGCGTCAAGGCGATCGAGCATGTGACGCAAGCGATCGCCTCGGTCCGCGAAGCCATCGCATCGGGCAACAAGTAAGCGTGACGCGCGCGCTCGTGATTCTCGTGTTGGCGGCGGGCTGCGGCTCGCGGCCGGCGCTCGATTACGGGCGCGCGCTGTTCGACGACGCCTCGGTCTCCTCGGCAGCGTCCAATACGTTCAAGTGCTCCACGTGTCACGAGGTCGCGGCCATGCCGACGACGCTCAAGGCCGGCTACACCCTGCACGACTCCGCCGCTCGACCGGCCTTCTGGGGCGGCAGCGTGCCGGCGCTCTACGACGCCACCAATCAGTGCATCACGCAGTTCATGCGCGGCAAGGCGCTCGCTGCCGACGACGAAAAGGGGCGCGCGCTGTTCGTCTATCTGCAGAGCGAGTCCCCCGATGCCAGCGCGCCGCTGTTGCCGCTGACGGTGGTGCAGAACATCACCAACGTCAAAAGCGGCGACGCGACGCGCGGGCAGGCCACCTACCAGCAGGCGTGCGGAACCTGCCACGGGCAGCCGCACACGGGCGAGGGGCGATTGGGGACGGTGGTTTCGATCATCCCCGACGAGTCGCTGCAGGCGCACGGTACCGACCCGATCACCGGCGCGCGGCCGATCACCATCGAGAAGGTGCGTCACGGCAAGTTCTTCAACATCGGCGGCAATATGCCGCTCTTCAGCGTCGAAGCGCTGCCCGATGCCGACCTCGGCGACGTCCTCGCGTACCTCGAGATGTTCGGCCTTCCTCCCTCGCCGTAGGGGGTCATACCCCTCCAGCTGTCGACTGTTCCCCCAGTTGTCACCTCGTCCTCGTCGCGTTACCGTTGGAGTGTGAAGTTGGTCCGGCGCCTCGGCGTTTGCGTGCTCGTCTTGCTGGTGCTCGGCGAGACCAGCGGGCTGGCGCGCGCGTTCGGCCCCGGCTCGACGGTGCACTGCTGCTGCGGCACGCACGCGAGCGCGCGTCCCTGCCCCTGCCCCGACTGTCCGGTCACGATGCTGCGCGCCGCGGCGCACGATCACGCCACGCGCCTCATGGCCGGTCGCGACTGCCGCGGCGAGCGTAGCGACGACCCCGGTGTCCTCACGGTCGTCGCGCTCGTCGCCGCTGCGCCGGCTCTCGACGCGCCGCTCCTGCGCGCCACCCTCGACTTCGTCAGCCCGTCTGCGATCCTCGATCGATTCAGCGACGTCGCACGACCCCCGCCCTAGCTCCCTCTCGACCGATTACATTCTCGATTTTCCCACGTTCAACGGAGGGATTCATGCGCGCCTATGCTTTTGCGCTGGCGCTCGCGCTCGTCGCGGGCTGCAGCGGTGACAACCCGAACGTTCAGCGGCTGCCGATCGGCAGCCCGTGCGCCACGTCCGGCCAGTGTGGCACCGGCAAGTTCTTCTGCGACACCGAACACATGAACGGCTACTGCAAGGCCGACTGCAAGACCGACGTCGACTGCCCCACGGGATCGGTCTGCGCCGGCGCCGGCATGCTCTCGCCGGGCGGCTGCCACAAGACGTGCGCGTCGGTGGCGGACTGCCGCGGGTCGGAAGGCTACATCTGCAAGACCATGCCGGACGACGCGTCGGGCTCGTACTGCGATGCGCCAGAGCCGGTAGGCGACGGCGGTGCGTAACAGCCGCACCACGGTCGTCGTAGCGCTCCTCGCGCTGGCTGCGTACGCGCGGCCCGCGGACGCGTGCTCGGTGTGCAATTGCGGCGATCCGACGCTGACTGCGGTCGGTGTCGAGCAGCCGTATCGCAACCGCGTGCGTGCAGGGATCGAGGAGCGCTACGGCAGCCACACGCAGGGCGATGGGCTGAACGCCACCGATCTGCAGCTCCTGCGCTCGGCGCTCTTCGCCGCGTGGTCCCCCCACCCGCGCATCACCGTCGGGCTGGTCGTGCCGTGGATGACGACCTGGCTGACGCCCGCCACCGGACGCCCGGCCGTCGTCAACGGCCTGGGCGACTTCGAGCTCTCGGGTCGCGTGCTCATCGCGCGCGACAAGTCGTTCGGCGCGCATCATCTGTTGTTCGGCACCGCCGGGCTCAAGATGCCGACGGGCCCGCGCCTGCGCGACGACGAAGGCTTTCCCTATCCCGATGACGATCAGCCGGGCTCGGGATCGTGGGATCCGTTCGTCGGCGCCACCTACGCCTGGTATTCGGGCGCGTTGTGGTCGGCGTTCGCGAGCGGCAGCTACCGCTACACGACCACCGGCTGGCACGGCTACACGCGCGGCATGCAGGCGGGTTGGAACGCGGTCGTGCAGGCGCAGCCGTGGGACTGGGGCGCGGTTCAGCTGTTCATCGACGGCAACTGGATGCGACACGATACGCTGGCGTCGGGCGGAGCGATGCCCAACACCGGCGGCACCGTCGTGCGCCTCGGGCCGGCGGTCGTCTATTCGCCGCGCATGGACCTGATTGTTCGATTGGCGGCTTCGCTGCCGGTGGTGCAGGCGTTCGAGGGAGTTCAGCGCGATGGCGCGCAAGTCATGCTGTCATTGATATGGGACATAAGATGAAGGGCTCAGGAGAAACCATGAAGACGTTCGCGTTCCTCGCCGGCATGCTGCTCGTGGCCGGCTGCACCAATCACACCGGCACCGG
>JAQBQH010000257.1 GCA_028287105.1 Myxococcales bacterium | reverse complement strand
GGTCGCTGGCTTCCGGTGGCCCCGGCGCGGGCGGTGGCGGCGGCGGTGGCGGCACGGGAACCGGCGGCAACGGCACCGGCAACAACGGCCTCACGTCCAAAGATAGCGGTTGCGGCTGCACGCTCGGCACGGCGGTGCCGAACGACAGCGGCTGGATCGCCATGCTGCTCGTCGCCGGCGCGCTGATTCTGCGCCGGCGGCGGGCAGGCTCCCTCGACTAAGCCCTCTCTCCGACTGGAAGGCTCCCCTGCTAGCAGGCTCCCCCGACTAGCGGCTGTCCCTAATCTGTTCGCGGTCTGCCGGCGGTATGTGGTTGTGCCACCGTCGGCGGGACGCAGTGGGGCCGCTCCCGCCGTCGGAATCCGTCGCTGTCGCCGCTTCGCGGCGTGCTCCTCCATCGTTCGGCCTTACGTCGCGCTGCGCGCGACGAGCCTCACTCTACGCCGTCGGGATCGGCCCCACTGGGTGCCGCCTCTTTGCCGAGCTCAGGCGCCTCGTGGCGGCGAGAACATTAGCTGAGCCACAGCCAGCTGCAGGCGACTTCCACTATGCCCAGATAGTTGACTGCCGTTGACGGGCTCCATGCCGCGATGGCGAATCTCGCGGACCAACGCGTCGGAGTCGTAGCCGGTGTCGCCGATGAGCGCTCGGCCGCGAGCATCGTCGAGGAGTTGCTCCGCGACGGTCATCTCGGGGCGATGACCGGGCGTGCGCAGGCAGGTTGCACAAAACCTGCGGCATCAACCTCGTCCGCGGCTCACTCACCGCCACCCCGCCCTACCCCGCTCCCCCCTCCTGCACCTCTTTCACCGGCTCCGTCGGTGGCTCCAACGGCAGCCACACGATGAACTCCGCGCCCCTCCCCGGCTCCCCCGCCACCAGCTCGATGCGCCCCCCATGCGACCGCGCGATCCGCTGCGAAATCGCCAACCCGAGCCCCGTCCCCTCCCCGACGTCCTTGGTCGTAAAGAAGGGATCGAAGATCTTCGTCGTCAGCTCCGCGGGCACGCCCGGCCCCGTGTCGCGGACGCTCACGCGCACGCCTTCGGCATCAGGCAGCGCCGTCACGAAGATCTCGCCGCCCGGCCCCGCCGCCTGCGCCGCGTTCGTCAAGAGGTTCATGAACACCTGCTGCACCTGACCACCGCGGCAGCGCACGCGCGGCAAGGGCGCATAGTGGCGATGCACCGTCACCCGATCGCGGAGCAGCGGCTGCAAGAGATGCAGCGTCGTCTCGAGACCCGCGATCAGATCGGTCTCCTCGATCTTGCCCACCTGCGGGCGCGAGAACGCCTTCAAGCCGGCCACGATCTGCGCCGTGCGCTCGGCACCGGCGCGCACGCTCTTGAGCAGCCGCTCCCAGTCCTCCATGAGGAACTCGAAGTCGATGCTCTCCTTGAACTCCGCCGCCCGCCGCAGCGCCTCCGGCGACAGCTCCGGCGACGACTCGTAGATCGCGATCAGATTGATCAGGTGGCGGAAGTACTGCGCGAGGAAATCGACGTTGCCGTAGACGAAGTTGATGGGGTTGTTCAGCTCGTGCGCGATGCCGGCCACCAGCCGCCCCAGCGACGACATCTTCTCGTTCAACACCAGCTGATCCTGCGCGCGCCGCAGCGCCTCGGTGCGCTCGAGCACCTTGCGCTCGAGATCTTCCTTGGCCCCGCGCTCGCGCGCCAGGAGCGCGTGATACTTCCGCTGCACGCGCGACTCGGCGGTCACGTCGCGATAGGTCTCGAGCACCAGCCCGCTGCCGAGCGGCGTCGACGTCACGATGAGCGTCAGATCTTCGCCGTCGCCGCGCTTGGCGTGGATCTCGTGCATGCGCAGCGGCTTGCCCGCCGCCACCGCGCGCCGCATGATGCAGTTCTCGGCGCAGATCTCGAGGTTGAAGAGCTGATGGCAAGGCGTCCCCGCCGCCGCCGCCGCGCCAACGTCGCGCGGCCGCTTGCCCGTGTAGGCGTCATACGCGGAGTTGCGATAGAGCACGCGGTGGTTCTGATCGAGGATGACGGCGGCATCCACCGCGCCCTCGAGGACCCGCTGCAGGTCGGCCAGGGCGTCGTCTAACAATTCCGCCATCCGTCGTGCCTACCCACCGCCCGACGGGTCTGCGAGCTCCGCCTCCGACAGGAACGACAAGTACCGCTCCGGCAGCTCGTCGAAGACCATGACCCCGCCGCACTTCTTGCACCGAAACGCCGGCACGTGCGCGCGCCGATCGGGGAAGTGCTCGGCCACGTCGAGGAGCTTGTACTCGTCGGTGTGGCACGCCTCGCAGACGTAGGGCGCCATGAACGAGCTGACGCGCGCCCGCCCGCGAAAGTTGTAGATGGTGTTGAGCTGCAGCACCACCGGCGGCGAGCAGCGCGCGAACCAGAGCGACCGCACACCCTCGAGGCCGCGCACGAAGTTGACCCACTCGCGCACGCCGCACGAGTTGATGCGCGTGATCCCCTCGAGCCGCAGCTCGATGTTGCCGCGCAGCGTCTGCCGCAGCTCCGAGAAGTCGGCGTTCTCGTCGATCTCGCCGCGCAGCTCGACGCGCAGCCAGTCGCCTTCGCGCCCCGCCACGCGCCAACTGAACGGCTCGCCCGGTTGATCAGAGCGTCCTTTGGCGTCCGACGCCATGATCTACTGCGTCGGTTGCCAGTAGAGCGTCTTCAGCTCGGGCAGCCCCGGCTCCATCGCCGGCGGCACCAGGACATCCTGATCTTCGATGCGCACCACCTCCGGCTCGACCATCACCGGGCGCCGCACGCGGCTACCCATGCGACCGGCCAGCGCGCGATACGGCTCCGCGCTCGAGGCCTTCCAGCCGTCGAGCCCGGGGCCCGCCGCGCCGTGCGCCAGAACCGCCGCCTTCACCTTGGCCACGAGATCCGACGCCAGCCCGCTGCCGACTTCGCAGAAGGCCGGGTTGGGAACGCGGTCGCGCACTTCGAACAGCTTCTTGAGCCCCTTGCCTTGCGCCTCGGGCGCGAACACCGCATCGGCCTTCTTGAGGTTCACCGCCGCGATCGCCGCCGCCAGATCGGGCGCCCCCGCCTTCGACGCGAAGAACTTCGCGATCTGCACTTCCCCGTCGAAGAGCGCATTGGAAGCGAACTCCGCGTCGCGCGGTCCGGCGTTGGCGATGCTCAGCCGCTTGCCCTGCAGCTCGTCGACCCTGCTCGCCGTCGAGCTGAAGAGCGCCCACTTCGGCGAGGTCTCGCCGCCCGTGGTCGCCGTCGCCAGCACCTGGTAGGGCACGCCCTTTTGCGCCAGGTAGACGCCGTCGATGACGGCGAAGTCGACCTGCTTGCTCTTGATCGCCGCCTCGAGATCCGAGAAGCGCGCGAACGCCTTGCCCACCGCCGGCACGCCCGCCGCCGACGTGACCTGCTGCGCCAAACGATTGATGAACGCGAAGCGCTCGGTACCGGAATCGAACGGCGCATTGGGCGCGTAGATCGCGATCGTGAGCGGTTTGTCGGCCGCGCGCGCGTCGCTCGCGAGCGCGAGCAATCCGAGACAGGCCAGCAGAGCACGTGTCTTCATGGCGTGCCTCCGAACAGACGCTCTTTCACGTCGATCCACTCCGCCAGCTTCGGCGCGTGCACCCCGCACGCACGCGCCTGTTTGTAGAGCTCGAGCGCCTTCTTCGACTCGCCGACCCGGTCATGCAGGATGCCGAGGTTCAAGCGCGCCTCGCAGGGCCGCGCGCCGAGCGCATCGAACACCTTCTCCGCCTGCGTCGCCTTGCCCGAGAAGACGTCGATGACCGCCAGGTTGTGCTCGAGCTCCCGCTTGTCGCCCTTGGCCTGCACCTTGGCCGCGCTCGCCAGGAACTGGCCGGCGCGCTTCTCGTCGGAGCGCTGATAGAAATCGTAGCCGAGCAGCTCGTAGCCCGAGCGCAGCAGCGCACGCAGCCAGTCGGCCGTGCCGCCCGTCGTCTTGGTCACGAGCTGTGTGAACAGCTTGACCGCGCCCTCTCGCTTGGCCGGGCTCCCAGAGTCGCGATACTGCGTGTAGGCGACGAAGAAGCGCGTGCCGAGCTTGTCGTAGGGCGGCCGGAACGTGCAGGCGTTGTCGCCGCCCGACTTCATCGCCTGCTCCCACGCGTCCTCGGCCTGCGAGATCTTGTTGGCCTTGAGCGCCGCGATCGCCTCGCCGCACGACACCGCCGCCAGCTCCTTCGCCGTCAAGACTCCGCGCGGCGCCTTGGCGGCCGCCGACAGATCGTCGAGCGCGGCGTCCGACTGCTTGGGATCGCGCATCTTGCTCAATCCGCGCTTGAAGAGGGCCAGCGTCAGGTTGCGCTGTGCCACCGTCGCGAGCGGCGACGGCCCCGCTTCCTTGACCGCGGTTTCGAGGACGCTGATCGCCTGATCGAGCCGATCGGCCTCGGTGTACATCGGCCCCAGCTCGGCGTAGACCGCGGCCAGATCGGGCCCGCGGGTCCTGAGCGCCATCTGCGCCGCCTTCTCGTAGGTCGCCATCGCCGCCGTCGTCTTGTGCTGCTGCAGCTGCGCGCGCGCGAGCATGCGATTGACGACCATGTCGTTGGGAACCTTGCGCAAGGAGCGCTGCAGCACCGCCTCGGCCTCGGAGTTCTTGCGCGACATCAGCAAGACCAGCCCGAGGTTGCGATTGGTCATCAGATCTTCGGGCGACAGCTTCACCGCCTCCGAGAGCTGCTGATAGGCGACGCCGACCTCGCCCTTCTCGACGGCGACACCGGCGCGCCGGTTGAGCACGCGCACCAGCCCCGCGCGCGCCACCAGGTTGTTGGGCTCGGCCGCCAGCGCCGCGTTGAGCGCCGACGTCGCCTTCTCGTCGTTGCCGGCCAGGAAGTAGACCTGCCCCGCCGTCGCCAGCGCCTTCGGATCCTTGGTGAGCGACGCCAGCTCGTCGCCGATCGAGTTGAGCTTGTCGCGCGGCGCCTTGACCGCCGCGTACGCCTCGGCGAGCGCGCCGAGGATCTCGGGATCGCGCCCCTGCCCCGACGCCTTGGCACCCGCCACCGCCTGCTCGAGATAGGTCTGCGCCGCCTGGAAGTTCTTCATGCCGAGATAGATGCGGCCGACCTTGCCCTTGATCGATCCGTTGACCTGATCGAGCCGCTCCGCCGACTGGCACTCCGACAGCGCGCGCTGAAAGTTCTTCTGCTCGTAGAGCGCGTCGCAGGTCAACAGATGTCCGCGCGCGTCTTGCGGCTTGGCCTTGACGTACAGCTCGCCTTCGCGCAACGCATCGGCGGCGCGCTTCTCGCGCAGATAGCAGGTGCCGAGGTTGTAATAGATGCTCGGCTGCCGCGACGCCTCCGAGAGGATGCGCTCGTAGAGCGAGATGGCCTGGCTGCAGGCGTTCTTGCCGACGTAGACCGAGCCGAGCATGAGCTTGGCGGTCATGTCGTTGGGCTTGGTCTTGAGCAGCCCCTCGAACTCCTTCTGCGCCAGGTCCCACTCCTTCGAGTAGACGTAGGCCGTGCCGAGCACCATGTGGATCTGCGCGTCGAGATTGCTCGCCGACGGCGGGCGGTGCTTCAGGTAGAGCTCGATGGCGTTGGCGGCGCGCTTGGGCTCGCTCTTGAGCAGATGCTGGCCGAGCTGCAGCTGCGCCGCGTACGAGTCCGGTCGCTTGCTGACCACGTCCTCGAGCAGGCGCACCGCCTCGGCCGGCGGCGGGTTGGCCGTCTTGTACAGCGCGAGGCCGAGCTGCTCGCGCACGTCGACGTCGATCTGATCGGGCGCGCGCCGCAAGAGCTCCACCGACTGCGCATACTGCTTCTTGCCGTAGAGGATCGCGGCCAGGCGCCAGTAGGCGTCGTTGAGCTTGGGATCGAGGCTGATCGCCTCGCGGAACTTCGCCTCCGCGGCGGCGAAGTCATCCGCCTCGAGCGCTTTGCGCCCGTCGGTGAGCGACTGCTGTCCCGCGGAGTCCGAGCCACTGCGACCTTCTGCTGCGGCCCTCTGTCCCGCCCCCGCCAACACCACCATCACCGCGGCCGCCGAAGCGACCGCCCGCAGCAGGCCATACGTCATGGTTTGATCCGTGCGAAGACCAACGTGATGTCGTCCTTTCTTTGACGATCGCCGAAGAATGCGCCCGCCGCGCCGACGACGCTCTCGCGCATCGCCACCGGGTCGAGATCGGCCGCGCGCCGAATCGCCGCGCGGAACCGCTTCTCGCCGTATTCCTCGCCGCGATCGTTCTCGCACTCGACGATACCGTCCGTGTACCAGACGAGGACGTCGCCGGCCGAGAGCGCGTGGCTCTTCTCGGCGTAGGTCGACTCCTCGAGATCGCCGAGGCGATTGCCGCGCGACATGAGCACCTGGAAGTCGTTGCCGTCGGCGGACCCGGGTCGATAGAGATACGGGAAGTTGTGCCCCGCGTTGGCGTACGTGATGGTGCGGCGCACCGGGTCGAGGATCGACGCGAAGCAGGTCATGACGAACTTGCGCTTGGCGCTCTCGAAGATGGCGCGATTCATGACCTCGAGTAGACGCGTCACGGTCAGCTTGTCGCCCTCGGTCGCACGCACGACGTCGCACGCGGCCTTGGCGGCGGCGGTGATCATCGCCGACGGCACGCCGTGGCCGGTGACGTCGCCGATGACGACGAGGATGCGGCCGTCGGGCATGTCGTGCACCGTCCACCAGTCGCCGCCGCACACCGACGCCGGCAGGAAGTAGCCGGCCAGCTTCATGTAGCTGCGCTCGACGGGATCGTTGGGCGGAACCAGCGTCTCCTGGATGGTGCGCGCGACCTCGAGCTCCTTCTCCAGCGTCGCCTTCTCGGCGGTCTCGCGCATGAGGATGAGCAGCCGGTCGGCCATGTAGTTGAAGTTCTCGCCGAGCATTCCGATCTCGTCGCCCGACGAGATCTCGACGCGCGTCTCGAGATCGCCGCGCGCGATCTGATCGGCGCGCCAGGCGAGCATCTTGATCGGCCGCGAGATTCGCAGCCCCTGGAAGATCGCGAGCGCCGTACCGACGAGAACGAAGAACAGTCCGACGAGCGCGGTGCGCACCCAGGCGGCCTGGAACGCCGCTTCCTTGTCGGAGTCGAGCTTGCGCAGCGTGTTCTCGAGGAGCTGGAGCGAGTACGCGAGGACGACCGTGCCCTGACGCTTATTGTCCTCGATGACCGGACGCGAGAAGACGTACTGCTTGCCCGTCGACGTCGTCACCTCTTTGGTCGCCGCGTCCTTGGCCGCGAACATCTCCTTCGAGACCGCGTCGGTCATCGGACGCGCGAGCTGCTTCTTGTCCGAGTGCGCGATGACCGTCCCGTCCGGGCCGGCCACGAACACGTAGGCGACCTCGGGATCGCCGTTGGCGATGTCGGGCACGAAGTTCTGCAGCGTCGTGTAATCGTTCTGCACGATCGCGTTGCGGCTCGCCTGCACCAGGTCCTTGGTCTGCACCGAGCCGCGCTTCTGCAGCGACGAGACGTAGAGGTCCCGCTGCCGCGACGACTGCTCGTCGAAGATGCGACTGGTATTGACGATATTCAGGATGCCGAACAGCGCCACGATCGTGAGGATCAGTAGCGTCGATGTGGCGATCATCTTGACGCTGATCGAGGCTCCGCGCCGTTTCTCCATGAGACTCACGCACTCCTAGGACCGGGGGATGAAGGGTGCTCGGACCTTTCCAAGTTCGATTAGTTTACAGGGACTTGCCGAACCCGTCAATTGCCGATAAACTGACGGCCCGTGAGCGCACTCGACAACTTCCTCGCGCAGTTCAAGCAGATCGGCGATGTCATCATCGACAGCTACTTCGTCTGCGACAACGAGCGCAACATCGTCGATTTCAACCGTGCATTCTTCTCGCTTCTGCCGCGCAACATCGCACGCGGGCTGAAGGGAAAGAAGTGCTACGAGGTGCTGGCGCTCAACATCTGCCAGGACCGCTGTATCGCGCAACAATGCTGGGCCGAAAAGAAGGCGATCCGCCTCGATGAGATCGACGGCCGGCCGGCAGGCTCGGAGAAGCCGATGCGCTTCATCTTGTCGGCGATCCCGATCATCGACGAAGCGGGCGTTCCGGTCGGCGCGCTCGAGATCCAGCGTGACGTCACCGACGAAGCCGTCGTCCAGGTGAAGTACCAGGAGATGCTCGACAACGAGGCGCGCGAGCGTGAACGGCTCGCGGCCCAGATTCGCTCGCGCACCAAGGAGCTGCTCGAGACCAATCAGACGCTCCTCCGCGTCCAGAAGGAGCTGCTCGCCTACAAGAAGGGCCTGAGCGTCTAACTCCGACCCGCGGCTGGTTAGCGGTGGCCGCCGAACATGACGAAGCCGAGCAGGCCGACGGCGACGACGATCAACGCGACGACCACGATCCAGGCGGCGTTCGACTTGCCGGGAGCGAGCGGCGTCGGCGAGGTCTGAGCGCGGCGCGCCTCCAGCTCCGCCAGCGCGGCCGCCGTCGAGCGCACGCCCGAGGCGCCGGCGCCGAAGCCGTTGACGCCGGACATCGAGCCGCTGCCCGACGATCCCGGCCCGGTGCCGGTGGTCGTGCGCATGCTCGGCAGCGACGGAATCGAAGGCAATGAGCTCGAGTGCACGCCGCTGGTGCCCGACTTCGACCCGGTGCCGCTGCCGCCGGGATTGGTGCCGCCGGTGCGCGAGCGGATCTTGCGATCGCCGTCGGTGGGCGTGAACTCGTTGATGACGCTGTCGACGCGCGAGTCGGTGACGATCTTCTTCGCGTTGGAGAGGAAGGCGAAATAGGACTCTTCCATGTCGTCGAAGTCCATCGGCCCATCGCACTCGTCGCAGCGGCAGGACGGTGCCTTGAACGGGGAGACGCCGGCGACGTCACGGGTCTCGACGAGCAGCACTTTTTCCAGATCGCAGTTGGGGCAGAAGTACGGTGCGTAGAAGCTTTTGACGACGCCTTGACCCGTAAAATTATTGACCAGATTGATCTGCGCGACGATCGCCGGCGAGCACTCGACCAGCACGACCTTGGCGCCGTTCTTCTCGACCTTACCGAGCCAATTGACCCAGTCACGAACCCCGCAGGAATTGATGCGCTCGATCTCGGACACGTCGATAACTGCAGTCCCGCTGCCGATTTTATCGCTCAGGCTCGCGAGCTCATTGTCCTCGTCGATCACTCCGGAGAGCTTTACGTACGTAACGTCCTCCCGGTTGTGTACAGATGCTTGGAACTTGGGGTTCATTGTCGCCGCCATGTTAGACCGTGGTTGAGTTTCTGTCCAGCCGTCCGCTCATGTCTCCTGTGGCTCTGATCGCTCACAAGCGCCCCGTCGGATCCCCTAATGTAGATCGCAGGTCGTGGTACGCATCGGATAGGAAGAAGCGCACCAGCTCGGCCCCCCCAACCACCTGCCCCAGTGCTACCGCACCATCCTGTGAGACCGCCAGCTCCTCGCCGCCGAGGCGGGCGAGCATGCGCGCCGCGGCACCGACATCGTCGCACGCGAGCAGACCGGCGCGATCGGCCGCCTGACCGAGCGCGGCGAACCAGCCGTCGATCGACGCGCCGGGCGCGAGCCCCTGGAGCCGCTCGACCGCCTTGGCCGCCTTGCGCGGCAGCGCGCGCACGAAGTCCTGCACCTGCGCCTCGCGCTCGCTTTCGGGCTTGATGAGCTGGTCGAGGAGGTGGCCCACCTCGGCCCGCTGGGCCGCGCGCAGGCGCGTGACCAGCGCGTAGCCGCCCCGGAGCGGCTCGAAGGCGCGACCGAGGAGGAAGCGGCGCTCGCCGTCGGGGCGGTCGACGAAGGTCGACTCGATGACGACGGTCGGCTTCGGCGAATCGAACATGATGACGCCGCCCGGCACCTGCTGCGCGACGTAGACCTCGGCGCTGACGCCGAAGAGGCGCTGCGCGTCGACGACGCAGACCTTGAAGCCCGGGTCCTGCACCGCGGCCGCCGGGATGGCGTTGTGGACGGCCGGCACGCCGTAGACTTCGTCGAGCGTCTCGCGCACGGCCGCGAGCGCCTCGGTATAGGCGCCCAGCACCGGCGGCGGCAAGAGGCGCGTGCGACGAAGGTCGTCGGACAGAGAGCCGCGCTTGATGCTGGCGCGGAAGGTCGGCGGGCGGTCGGTGGCCTCGGCATAGCCGAGCAGCGACAGCATGGTGCCGACGCGCGCGGCGCGATCGAGATCTCCCGAGCGCTGATAGACCGAGACGAGCAGACGATAGGCGGGGGCGTGGCGCAGGTCGGAGCCGAGCACCAGGAGGAGCTCTTCGCGCGCGAGGTTGAGCGTGTTGTCGTTGGTGGCCAGGAGCTCGGCGGCGGCGACGCGGTCGTCGTGGCTCTCGGGCGCCCGCGCCAGCACCTGGCGATAGGCGTCGATCGCGCGCGGTCCGTCGTCGATGGCGACGAAGAAGCGCGCCATGCCGCGGCGCAGGATCAGCTCCACCTCGGGGCCGCGCGTCTCGGCGACCTTGAGCGCCTCGTCGATGATGTTCTGCGCCTGACCGCGGTCACCCGCTGCCGCCGCGCGCCGCGCCAGCGACAGCGCCGACGGCGGATACGACGGATCGAGATCGATGGCCCGTCGATAGGCGCGCCCGGCGCCGGCGGCGTCGCCCGACGCCTCGCCGATGCGGCCGAGGTAGTCGTAGTAGCGCGCCAGCTCCTCGGGCGGAACGGTGCGCCCGGGGGCGGCCGCGAGCTGGATGAGCCGCTCGCAGCTGCGATGCGCCTCGCCGTAGCGGCCGAGCAGATACAGCTCCTGCGCCAGGCGGAAGTGCGCGTCGCGGTGCTCGGAGTCTTCCTCGATCAGCTCCTCGAGCGTGATGGCGGCGCGCGCCGGATCCATGGCGCCGTCGCCGTAGATCTCGGCGAGCCGATAGCGCGCCGACGAGCGGTTGGCCTGGCTCTTGGTGCGTCCGATGAACGCCTCGAGCACCACCGCCGCCGCGTCGAAGCGCCGCAGGCGCTCGTGCAGGGCGACGATCGCCTCGACGACGCTGTACTCGTCGGCGCTCAGGCGCAGCGCCTCGAGATAGATCTGCTCCGCCGACTCGATCTCGTAGTCGCGCTCGCGCAACGATCCCTGCGCCACGAGCACGCGCGCCAGCGAGTTGCCGGTGTCGCGCTTGCGATAGAGCTTCTCCAGCTCGCGGAAGGTGGCGATGAAGTCGTAGGCCTCGGGCGCCTGCTGGCACAGCCCGACCAGGATCTCGAGCGCGTCCTGATTCTCGGGACGGATCTCGAGCGCCACCACCAGGCTCTCGGCCGCGGCGCGCAGGTCGCCGGTCTTCTCGGCCACCACCGCGCGCTTGCGATAGAACTCCGAGCGCTCGACCGGATCGCCCTCGCGCGTGACCTTCTGCGTGAGGATGACCGCGATCGGCAGCGCGCGCTGGAACTCCTCGCGCGCGAAGTACAGCTCGAAGAGCGCGCGATTGGCCGGCAGACACTCGCGGTCGACGGTGAGCGCCGACTCGTAATACTGAATGGCGCGCTCCTGATCGCCGAGCTTGTCGCCGTAGATCTGACCGATGTGCGCGAACACGCCGGCGCGCTCTTTGTCCTCGGTCCACAGCTTGGCCTCGAGCTCCAGCGTCTGGATGACGCGCGGCCAATCTTCCTTGCGCAGGTAGAGATCGCGAAGCCCGTGCACGGCCGGCAGGCACGACGGCGACGTCTTGATGGCCGCGTCGTAGTAGCGGATGGCGTCGTCTTCCTTGCCGAACTTCGACTCCATGACGGAGCCGCACTTGAAGTAGAGGATCGCCTTTTGCGCGCGGTCGTTGACGATGCGGATCTGCCGGCGCGTCACCTCGACCAGCTCGGCCCAACGCTCGGTGCCTTCGTAGAGGCGGCCGAGCGCCTCGATCGCCTCTTTGTGCGACGGTGCGATGTCGAGGATCTTGCGATACGACTCGATGGCGCGATCGGCGTCGCGCAGACCCTCTTCGCACATCTGCGCGATGCGCAGATAGAGCGCGATGGCCTCGTCACCGCCGGCGGTGAGCGACAGCCGCGTCGTGAGGATGCCGACCAGCTTCTCCCAGTCGCGCGTGCGCTCGTAGTGGCGCTCGAGCGCGTCGAGCCCCTCGGAGTCGGTCGGGTCGACCGAGTGCAGCCGCTGATAGAGCCGCGCCGCCTCGACCGCGTCCTTGAGCTTGGCCGCCGCCACGCGCGCCGCGCGCCGTAGGATCTCGACGCGCTTGGTGTCGTCGCGCACCAGCTCCGCGCGCCGCTCGTAGGCGCCGATGAGCCCCGGCCAATCGGACTGCGCCGAGAAGATGCGCTCGAGCGCGGTCTGCGCGGTGTCGGCCTCGGGATCGAGCTCCAGTACCCGCAGGTACGACGCCGCCGCTTCGCCCGGCTGCCCGAGGTACTGCAACTGCAGCTGCCCGCGACGGGCGTACAGATCGGCCAGGCGATAGGCGCGCGACCGCTGCACCTCGACGAGCCGGATGGCGGTGTCGTAGAGCTCCATCGCCTGGCGCCACTTCTCCTTGCGATAGCAGACGCGCTCGAAGGCGGTGAAGCAGGTGCGGCTGGTCGGGTCGAGCCGGAACGACTCGGTGTACGACGCCAGGGAGCCGTCGAGATCGCCGGAGCGCTCGAGGAGATCGCCCTTCTGCAAGAGCACGCTGGCGCGCTGCTGCGGATCGGTGGTCGCCTGCGCCCGCAGGTCGAGCACCCGGTTCAGATCGTCGGTGCGCTTGAGCAGCGCGTAGAGCTCGGCCAGCGACGCCAGCGCATCGACGTGCTGCCCGTCGACGCGCAGCGCGTTCTCGAACGCCTCCGCCGCCGACTCGGCGCGCGACAGGCGCGACTTGCGGATCTCGCCCAGCTTGAGCCAGAGCTCCAGCCGCCGCGCCGGCTCCAGCTGCGCCTCCAGCTGCAGCTCGCGCTCGATGGCCGCCGCCAGATCGGCGAAGCGGCCGCGCGACTCGTAGATGCGCTCGAGCGCCCGCGCCGCCTGCGGGTCTCGCGGATCGGCCTCGTCGACGCGATGCCACGCCCGCGCCGCCGAGTCGGGATCGTTGAGCCGCCGCTCGTACAGATCGGCCAGCGCCCGCGCCGCGCGCGCGATCTCCTTGGGCTCGTCGAGGAGCGCCAGCTCCGCCTCTTTCGACTCGCCGAGCTCTTCCCAGCGCTCGAGGTGCTCGAGCGCCTCGCACAAGGCGCGCACGGTGCGCACGCTGCGCGGCGCGCGCTTGAGCGCCTCGGCCAGCACGTCCCAGTTACCCTCGCGACGGCAGAGCCGCTCGAGCCCGGAGAGCGCGGCCGCGTTGGCCGGATCCATCCGGAGCGCATCGCGATAGGCGCCCAGCGCCGCCTTGAGATCGCCGCCCTCGGCTTGATCGGCCGCCTTGGCCATCTCGAGATGCAGCTCGAGCTGACGATCTTTATCCGGCGCCAGCTTGAGCTCTTTGCGCAGCACCTCGAGCAGCTCGGGCAGCCGCTTGTGGCGACGGTGCAGGACGGCCAGCGCCGACAGCGCGCCCCCGCTCTTGTCGTCCCGCTCGAGCGCCCGCTCGTACGAGCGGCGCGCCGAATCATCGTCGCTGAGCCGCTTCTCGTAGATGTCGCCAATCTCGCACAGGAGCGCCGCCGCGCGCGCGCCCGCCGCGCTCTTGGCCGCGTGCTCGCGCAGCTCGACCGCCTTGGCCCACTTGCCCGCGTCGCCGAGCAGCCGCGCGAACGCGTGCAGCGTGGTGACGTCGTCCGGCTGCAGCTCGAGCGCCTTCTCGTAGTGCTCGTGCGCCGTCTTCTGATCGCCGAGATGCTCGCCGGCGACGCGCGCCAGCTGGCGATGCAGCCGCCCCTGCGCCTGCGTCGACTTGACCAGCCCGATGATCGCCTTCAGCGCCACCGCCAGCTCGTTGTACTTTTGATACTTGCGGTACAGCATCACGCGCCCGGCGTGCACCAAAAGATCATCCGGATCGCGATCGGCCGCCGCCGTGAACGCCGCCTCGGCGGCCTCGGCATCCTCCGCCTCGAGCGCCAGCGCGCCGGCGATGGCGAAGTAGGTCGCGCCGCGACGCGCATCGACGTTCGGCGCCGTCCCGAGCCGCTCGTACGTGTGCTGCATCGCCGCCTGATCGTGCGCGCGCCGATAGGCCCGCGCGAGCGCCTCGAGCGCACCGCGCTGCCCCGACGCCTCGGCCGCCTCGCGCCAGCGCTCGATCGTCGTGTCGGCCGATTCGCCGTCCATCTCCGACGCGCGCGCCGCCAGCGCCACCTGCGCCGCGCCCGCCGGGCCGCGTGCCCGACCGGTCGTCTCCAGCACCTGCGCCGCGTCGGTCGCGGCGCCGCGCAAGATGCGCAAGCGCGCCAGCACCATCGCCACCGACGCATCAGCCGGCGCCGCCATGTGCAGCCGTGCGTAGAGCACCTCGGCCCGCGCGGTATCGTTGACGCGCGCGTCCCACAGCTCCGCCGCCCGTCGCAGATACGCGTTCGACCAGGCCGGCGATCCCGCCATGCGCGCCAGCTGCTCCCACGCCTCGGCCGCGCGCGCCCACTCGCCGCGCTTGGCCTCGAGCCGCGCCCGCGCACGCCACGCCAGGAGCGCACCGAAGTCTTCGCGCCGTCCGTTGGCGCCCGCAGTCAGCTCGTCGACGAGCTGCGCCGCTTCGCCCTCGCCGCCGCCCTTCTCGAGCGCCGCCGCCAGCAGGAACTGCGTCGCGCCGCGCTCGGCTCCGGCACCGCCTTCGCCGTCGAGCGTCGAAAGCTTGAAGCGATAGACCTCGGCGACGTTGCTGTCGTCGAGCTCCAGAAGGCGCTCGACGAGATACGGCAGCATGTCCGAGCCTTCGCTCTTGGCCGCCTGGAACGCGCGCGACAACATCGCTCGCGCCGCGTTGGCGTCGCCGAGCCGATCCTGCGCCGTCTGCGCCGCCTCGGCGAGCGCATCGAGATCCACTTCCGCCGTCTCGGCGGGACCGACCGCCTTGACCAGCGGCGCCCAGCTGCCCGCGAGCGCCAGCGCCAACCGCCGCGCCACCTTGCCCTCGTCGCCCGCCAGCGCCAGCACTTCCGCCGCGTGCGCCGCGTCGCGCGCGCGCCACAGGAGCAGCGCGCCGAGCTCCGCGAGGTCGGCCTTGTCGCCGCGCTTCTTCGTCTCGGCGATGCACGCCTGCAGCATCGCGTCGTCCTTGAGCTCGATCGCCGCCGCCAGCTTGATCGCCGGCACCAGCGGGTGATCCACCTTGTCGACGAAGGCGAGCGCCTTTTGCACGTCGCCGCGGCCATCCCACGCCAAGAGCGCCGCACGCACCTTCAGATCGGCGGCGCGCTTCTTCGCCTTGGCGTCGGCATCGCTGACCGCCGAGCCCTTTTTCTTTTCGCCCTTCTCCGCTTTTTCGGACAGCGCGTCGGCGTGCGACTCTGCCTCCGCGGCAATGAGCGCGAGCAGCTCGTCGACGGCCGATTCGGCGGACGGCGAGAGCAACGAAGGTTGCGAATCGACAGCACCACGGGGCAGCGGTGGCGGACCACGACGACCCCCTGATGCCGACGCGGGCGGCTGTGACAGCCCGTCAGCCATGGATGACACGCATGCGGGGGATGATTGTAACAGACGTACGCTCGCTTGCAAAGCGAGTTCGCAGACTTTTCCTAGTGGAAACTTCTACTTAGTAGGCGGCGGAACTACTTGGTGAACTTGTCGCGCAGCCGCGACCACATGCTGCCCGATTTCGGCAGGCGCTGGGGGCCAGTCTCCTGCGTCGACGTGATCGGCGGCGACTGGATCGACGACGGCAAGGTCGGCATCGGCATCGGATTCGGCGTCTGCACCGGCTCCGTCGCGTCGACCTGGATCGCGCCCGACTCGATCGAGATCTCTTCCGGCTCGGCGTCGATGGTGGCGCGCCGGCACGACTCGATCTCGTCGGCCTCTTTGCCGTAGTCGTTGCGGAACAGGCCGCGCACGAACTCCTGCATCTCCCCGGGCTGGAACTTGTACTGCGCGATGAACGCGCCGAGATCGTCTCCCAGCTCGCGGGCCGACTGATAGCGATCGGGCAGGTCGCGCGCGAGCGCCTTGAGCACGATCTTGTCGAGCGCCTCGGGCACGCGCCGATTGAACTTCGAAGGCGGCGGCACCTCCGCCTTGCGCACCTTCTCCATCAGCGCGAACTCGGTGTCGCCGCGGAACAGCTTCTCCGTGGTCAACATCTCGTGCAGGATGATCCCGGTCGAGAAGACGTCGGTGCGCGCGTCGACCGGCATGCCGCGGATCTGCTCCGGCGACATGTACGAGAACTTGCCCTTGAGGACGCCGATCTCGCTCGTGAACTTGAGCATCGCCTGCGCGATGCCGAAGTCGAGCAGCTTGACCTCGCCGTCGTAGCTGACGCGCACGTTCGACGGCGAGACGTCGCGGTTGACGATGTTGAGCGGCCGCCCTTCGGCGTCCGAGCGCGTGTGCGCGTAGTGCAAGCCGTCGCTCATGCGCGCCGCGATGAAGCAGGCGTGCGGCACCGGAATGCGCTGATTCGACTCCTGGCAGCGACGCAGAATCTGCGTCAGATCCTTGCCGCCGATGTACTCCATCGCGATGAAGTAGCGCCCTTCGATCCGTCCGATCTCGAAGGTGCGAACGATCGAATCGTGATCGAGCAGCACCGCCAGCTTGCCTTCGCGGATGAACATCTCCACGAAGCGCGTCTCCTTGGCCAGCTGCGGGCGCATGCACTTGATCGCCAGCACGCGCTCGCCGATGCCCGTCGACGGGTTGCGCGCCTTGGCGCGATAGACCTCGGCCATGCCGCCGCGCGCGATCATCCCCATGAGCAGGTACTTGCCGAAGAGGGTCGGGTCGTGGGGCGATCCGGGCTGCAGCTTGGACGATGAGCCTGTCGCGTGATCGATAGACGCCATGCGGGAACCTACCGGGAGTCTACCAGCTTAGCTTTGCGCGTGCGCCACCTTTGATCGAGAGCTCCACGGATTTCTCGCGCGCTCCGTCGTGGCTTTTGTAGCTGACGTTGTGGGTGCCTTCGGGGATGCCGGCCTCGTCCCACAAGCCGATGTCCTTGCCGTCGACACGCACGCGCGCCCACGGGTCGAGCTTGGTCGACAAGACGCCGAACGGGAACAGCTTCGACGTCTCCTTGCCCGTGGTGATGTCGACGCGGAGATTGCGCACCACGTGATACTGCTCGTTCTCCAGCCCGACGACGTATTTGCCGGGCGGCAGCGCGTAGCCTTTGAGCGGCGTCATCTTGCCCGTCTCGCGGCCGTTGATGTAGACCTTGCACGGCCAGGACGCGTCGACGTTGAGCATGCCGAGCACATGCTCCTTGAGCAGGCGCGCGCGCACGGTGTCGGCGATCTTTCCGTCGGGACGCACGCGCAGATAGTCGGCGAGGAACAGTCGCTCCTGCGCGCGATCGCCGGTCTTGCCGTAGACCGCGCCGAGGAGTCGATAGGGGCCGGGGAGGTCGGGATCGAGCAGCAGCGCCGCCTGCAGCTCGTTGATCGCCGGCTGCCAGCGCTTGGCCTGCGCGTCCTTCTTGCCTTCATCGAAGAGGCGCTTGGCTTCGTTGGTCGCCACGCCCTGCTTGAACAGCGTCTCGGCGAACGGCGCCGGCGCATCTTCCAGACGTTTGGCCTCCGCCTCGGCGCGCTGCCTGCGCGCGGGATCCGCTTCCGGACGCGCGGCGAAGCGACGGTACTCGCCGATCGCCTCTTCGTATTGTCCGGCGAGCGTGTAGACCTCGGCGAGCCGATACTGCGGCGACGGATCCTTCGGCCGCAGCGCCGCGAGGCCACGAAAGAGCGCCACGGCGCGTGGGTATTGTCCCGACACGACCGCCTGCTCGGCAGATTTCTCGAGCCAGCTGCCGTCCTCCGCCGCCCCAGCCTCGGGCGCGCACAACGACATCAGCGAAATGAGGACGACCTGAGCCAGCCAACCGCAAGGGGCGAACGAGAGCGTTCTCATGTTCTGGGCGGAGCTACCTTACCACGGTCAATCGTTGCTTTCGCCACAAAATTTCGATACGATAGTACGCCAAGCCCATTCTGGCCACGGTGCGCATGACGGTCCCGCAGGCAGTCGTATTAGAGCGTAACAAGCTGGTGATTCGTCGCATCGCGCGGGTGTTGGGGTGTGCCGGCTTCGAGGTAAAGACCTTTGAAGAGCCGGAAAAGGTCGAAGCAGCGGTGCTGGAGGCGGCGACGCTGGTGATGGCAGATGCGTTCGACGCGGATCTGGTCATGAAGTGGCTGCGGCTCCATCCGCGCCTCAAGGCCGCGTTGTATTCGGGCGAGCCCGTCGATCGCCTGCTCGGCAAAGCGCTCGAGGAGCCGCGGCTGGTCGCGCTCATCGGCCGCCCGAGCTTCGACGTCCCACCGCGTGAAGACGATCTCCTACACATCGCTCGCCGCACCGTCTCGACCGAGGCCGCGCCGTTCGAGGCCCATCTATCATGGGGCGCCGCCGGCTTCGCCTATTCGCTGACCGACGCCAAAGGGCGCGACCACGCCGTACAAGAGACGATGGCCTTCGCCGGTAAGCTCGGAGCTCCGAAGCGCGTGGGCGAGATGCTCGGCGAGCTTTCGCACGAGCTCATCATGAACGCGCTCTACGACGCGCCCGTCGACGAGTTCGGCAAGCCGCGCTTCGCGCACGATCGCAAGGCCGAGATCGCGCTCGGCGCCGAGGACGCTGCCGTCTACCGCTGCGGCTCCGACGGCGTGCGCATCGCCTGCGAGGTGGTCGATCACTTCGGGCGCCTCGAGCGCAAGCACGTCTTCGGCGGCCTCGTGCGCGGCCTCAAGGCCGGCCAGATGGACACCGCGGGCGGCGGCGCCGGCCTCGGCATGCTGGTGAGCTATCGCTCCACGACCGCGCTCTTCTTCGACGTCGAGAAGAACCTGCGCACGCGCGTGACCGCCCTCTTCGACCTCGATCTCAATTTGCGCGAGTTCCGCCTCCTGCCGAAGACGATCCATTTCCCCGAGGGACCATGATGCAGACGGGCACCACCGATCCTGGACAAAAACAGAAGCTGCGCGTCGACCGGCAGTCCGACGGCAATATCACCTTGCTCAAGCTCGCCGGCACCATCGATGAGCAGTTCGACGGCAAGAAGATCGCGTCGGGGGTCAAAGGCGGCGTCCTCATCCTGGAGCTGGCCGACATCGAGCGCATCAGCTCGTTCGGCATCCGCGAGTGGGTCGACTTCATCACGGCCGTGTCGAGCAAGGTGCAGGGGCTCTGGTTCGTCGAGTGCGCACCGAAGGTCGTCGACCAGTTCAACATGGTCGCGAACTTTGGCGGCACCGGCGCGCTGGTCAGCTTCTATGCGCCCTATCGCTGCGACTACTGCGACGACGATCGCCGCCGCCTCGTCCAGGTGGCGCAGGAGTGGGAGGAGCTCCGCACCGGCAAGCTGCCCGAGCGCATCTGCGAGTCGTGCGGCAACGCCGAGTACTTCGACGAAGACCCGCTCACCTTCTTCAGCTTCCTGCAGTCGCACCCGCCGGTCGCCGTCCCCGCCGACGTCGCCGGATTTCTCGCCTCGCGGCTCAACTACACCGCCGACGCCGGCGCGCGCAAGCTCAAGATCGAAAAGGCCATCGACGGCCGCGCCACCTACCTGAAGCTGTCGGGCGATCTCGACGCCAGCTTCCCGCGCGAGAAGATCGCCGACGGCGCCGAGGGCGACGTCATCTTCGATCTCGGCGGCATCGGCAAGATCGATCCCGCCGGCGCGGCCGAGTGGCGGCAGATGATGCTGCAGATCGCCGCCCCGTCGGAGCGCATCGTCATCATCGGTGCGCCGGCCGCGTTCGTCGAGCGGCTCACCAAGGTCGAGGACCTCGGGCAAAAGGGGCTCATCCTCAGCTTCGGCATGCCGTACCAGTGCCCGACCTGCCGCTCCACCTCGGCGCGCGAGGTCGATGTCACGCAGCACTGGGACGTGCTGAAGTTCGCCACGCCGCCGGAGCTCAAGTGTCCCGACTGCGGCTCGCCGACCACGTGCGCCGCCTCCGAGGCGCTGCTCGCGCATCTGCCGTCGCTGCCGCGGCCGGACATCCCCGACGAGCTGCGCAAGCAGGTCAAGCATTTCCAGGAGGAGTCGCTCAAGAAGGCGCTGGCGGCCAAGGCCTCCGGACCGGCCGGCGCCACCTACGTGCCGGGCCTGCCTGCCGCCGCCGCCGCCTCGGGCGGCAAGGGCGGATTCTCGTGGATGACGGCGCTGGTCGCGGCCGGCATCGTCATCGTCGTCGCCGGCGCGGTCATCGTCGCCAAGGGGCTGGCCGCCAGCCGCGGCGGCATCGACTCCGGCGAGAAGCTCGAGGCGTCGCAGCCGACGCGCCCGACCTGGGTCGATCAGACCTTCTTCCGCGAGGCGGACCGCCTGCTCTTCGTGGGCCACTCGACGCTGGTGGCCGACAAGGCCGACGGCTTCACCGAGGCCGAAGCGGGCGCGCTCGAGGAGGTCGTCAATCAGATCGGCCTCTCGATCCGCGATCCGATCTGGATCGATCACGTGCGCTCGCAGTTCGAGCCCTTCCGTCAGAAGGCGATCGGCGATCTCGAGAAGGCCAGCATCGCCGGCGACGCCGCCGAGATGGAGCGCGCGCGCCGCGCCACCCGCGAGGGGCGCCGCCGCGTGGGCGAAGGGCTCAAGAAGACGGCGGGCTCCTTGGCGCCGTCGGAGCGCAACGATCTGTACTGGGAGAAGCTGCAGACCCGCGAGGGCGTGAAGTACAAGGTGTCGATCCGCTACGCCATCCCGAAGGCGAACTTCGAGAAGCTGGTCGAGTCCTATTCGGCGCCGGAGACGGCGATGGGGGCCAAGGCGGTCTCCTACTTCCCGCAGCTGGGCTGGCGCTACGACGTCACCGAGGGCGCCATCATCACGCACGTCGCCAACGACTCGAACCTGCGCTTCGCCGGCATCCAGGAAGGCGATCTCATCCTCGCCGGCATGGATCGCGCGGTGCACGACGCGCGCTCGTGGAAGCGCGTCCTCGACGAGGAATCGGCGGCGCTGACGCGCGAAGGCGGCACGCTCGTGCTCAAGGTCAAGCGTGGCGACGCGCCGGCCATCGACACGCGCCTGCGTATCGCGCGCGGCGGCCAGGCCTCGGCCGATTCGTCGAACAAGCTGCACCAGACCAAGAGCCGCACCACGTCGGGTAATACCGGCTCGAGCGGCCGCACCAGCAAGAACCAGACGGGCAACATCTGGGACGACAACCCCGAAGAATAGCAGCGCGCGCGAAGGGCAACGGAGGCTCGGTTTGCTGAGAACAATTGGCTTATGTACGGCGTTGGCGGCGCTGCTCGTCGCTGCCAACGGCTACGCGGCGGGCAACGAAGACGAAGACGACAAGGCGACCGCCACCAACGCCGAGGCGAAGAAGAAGTTCGCCGAGGGCAACGAGCGCTACTCGCGCGGCGACTACGACGGCGCGGTCGAGTCGTTCAAGGCCGCCGTGGCCGCGGATCCCAAGCTGCCCGGACCCTATCGCAACCTCGGCCTCGCCTATCGCGCGCTCAATCGCTGCAACGACGCGCTGCCGAGCTACGAGAAGTATCTCGAGCTGAAGCCCGAGTCGCGCTTCACCGACCGCGTGCGGCGCGAGATCGATCTATGCCGCGCCAAGCTCGGGCAGGCGCCGCTGCCGCAGCAGCGTCCGGAGAGCCGGCCGAGCAGCGGCGGCACGCCGCACGCCGCCGAAGCGCAGGCCATCCTGCACGTGGCCGCCAACTTGATCGGCGGCGAGGCCACCGACGAGGCGACGGTGAAGATCGACGGCCTCGTGCGCGGCGCCACGCCGCTCACCATCCCGGTCACGCCGGGCCAGCACAAGGTCCACCTGTCGCGCAGCGGCTTCGAGACCGCCAACGCCACCATCGAGGTCGGCCCCGGCGAGCGGCGCGACGTCGAGCTCACGATGAACAAGCTGGCGGTGACCGAGCTGCCGCCGATCATCTCGCCCGGCCCGATGACGGCGCCGGTCGATACGGGGCCCAAGGTCAGCTATCGCAAATACGGCTGGATCCTGCTCGGCGTCGCCCTCGCGGCGACGGCGGTCGGTGCCGGCTTCGGCATCGCCGAGAGCTCGCTGCATCGCGATGCGGTCGCGGCCGAGCCGTCGGAGACCGACCGCACCGAGGTCAACGCCAAGCGCGACACCGCAGCCAGCTACTCGGCGCTCGCCTACACGGGACTCGGCGTCGGCGGCGCGGCGCTCCTGGCGGCGGCGATCGTCTTCATCGTCGATCCGTCGAAGGGCGAGACCCACGAGCGGCAGCAGTACCTCACGGTCGCGCCGCTGGCCGGTCCGCAGGGCGGCGGCCTCGTGGCCACGGTGAAGTTCTAGTGCGCCGCCTCGGTGTCGCATTCCTCGTCGCTGCCGCCATGGCCGCGACCTTCACGCTGAGCGGCTGCCCGGCTGCGCACGACGACTATCCCGGTGCGAGCTGCAAGGTCGACAAAGACTGCTTCAAGGGCGAAAAGTGCATGAACTCGATCTGCGTCGCCCAAACGGACATGTCCGCCGCGGTGATGGACCTGTCCACTGTCGGCATGGCCGACATGACCGACGTTCAGGACGCCGCGCCGACGGGAGACGACCTTTGAAACGCGCGCTCCTCGTCTGCGGCGCGCTGCTCCTCGGCTCTCCGGTGTTCGGCGCCGGTCTCGAGCGCCCCAACGTCGTCGGTGCGCGCGCCATCGGCATCGGCGGCGGCTACACGGCCATCGCCGACGATCCGACCGCCGTGTGGCACAACCCCGCCGGCACCGCGATGTACGGCGACAACGTCGTCTACGTCGGCGGCGAGCTGATCGTCACGCAGCGCACCTACACGCCCGACGCGCAGTCACCGCTCGGTCAGGCGGGCGTGACCACGCGCCTCAGCGAGAACACCGCGCCGACCTTCATCCCGGTCATCGGCGCCACGACGCGCTTCGGCTTCGGCAAGACCGCGCCGACCCGCTTCGCCTTTTCGCTCGCCGCGTACGACGCGTACGGCGGGTCGATCAGCTACGACCCGAATCAGCTCAAGAACACGGTGGGCCGCGTGGTCGGCATCTCGCAGACCCAGATCCTCGACTTCGAGCTGACCCCGACGCTGGCGTATCAGATCACCGACGTGCTCTCGGTCGGCGCCGGCCTGCGCATCGGCGTCAACTCGTTCTCGGTCAACGACACCGAGTCGTCGTTCTCTGCCAACTTGTCGGGCACCGCCGTCGGTATCGGCGGCATCCTCGGCGTCATGGTGCGCCCGCACAAGCTGGTGCAGGTGGGCGCGGTCTGGCGCTCGACTTTGTCGGCGTCGATCACCGGCCAGGGCGATCTCGCCGTCGGCACCGCGCCCGCGACCAAGCAGGACTTCAACGTCAAGATCACGTGGCCGCAGTCGGCGGCGCTCGGCGTCACCGTCTTTCCGCATCGCCGCATCCTGGCCACCGTGCAGGCCGATTGGACCGGCTGGTCGTCGGTGCAGAAGCTGGCGCTCGAGGTCGCCGGCCTGCCGCAGATAAAGCAGATGCGCTACTCCGATACCTACGCCGTCCACGCCGGCGTGCAGGGCGTGATCACGCGATTCCTCGTGCTGCGCGCCGGGTACACGGTCGAATCGAACGCCATTCCCGACCGCACGGTTCGTCGCGAAAATCAGGATTCGTTCAAGAACACGTTGGCCGCGGGCGTCGGCGTTCACTTCTGGAAGATCTTCGTCGACGCCGCCTTCGAGGCGCTGCTGCCGAGCGGCGATCGCGTCGTCTCGACCGCGCTGCCGAGCGTGGCCGGCGCGGAGAACGAGACCGGCACCTACCACGCGAACCTCTACTCCGCCGAACTGTCGGCCCAGATACGTTTCTAGTACATACGTTTCCAGTATTGCATTTCGCCACATCGCGCGACGCGTACCGCAGGATCGAGCGATGCGAAAGCCGTCCGCTCCGACGGTGGAGCCGGGCTGAAGCGCTCCGGATCACACGCCCGCCGCTCGGCCGAGGCTTATTGAAGTGTCAAATAATCCGTTTTCACTGCATTGACAACGAAACGCAAAAAAAGTTAAGATACGCCTACGCGGCGTAATTCTATGTGCCGCCTTGCGCGAGGCTTAGGGATGAATCGCGGATGGGCCCGGACTCTGGCAGTTGCATCTTTGTTACCGCTCGCGGGGTCACTCGGGTGTGACGCGCTGACTGCTCGATCGTTCGCTGGAACGGTCCTGACGTTCACGGCTTCCGGTATCGGCATCACTCCGCCCGGCATGCACCTCGAGCTGTGGGCGCGCAACGCGACCGACGACATCATTCGCATCGACTCGTTCTACGATCAGACCGCGTACAAGACGGCCTACGGCCTCATGGTGCGTCAGGCGATCAGCCTCGACGATCCCTGCATGATCGACGCGGAAGGCAATCTCCTCACCACCAAAGACGCATATAAAGAGACCGTCACGCTGCCGGGCGGCGTCACGCAGACGCCCGAGGAGCAGGCCAAGCAGGTCCGCGATCGCATCAACCAGCTCGCGCCTGCAGGTGCCGCTCCGCTGCTCGCCGTGCTGCCTTACGATCCGACGCCGCCGCCGGTGATTCCGGCCGGCGCCACCGCCAAGGAGCGCCTCGACGCCTGCCAGGCGTACGAGATGAACGACAAGTTCTACGTGTCGAATCCGTACCAGATCACCGCGCCGCCCAACGGCGCCGTGTACGGATTCGTCTCGTACACCACCCTTTCCCCGCCGGCGAACTACAACGGTTTCCGACTGGACACTCCGATCAACCTGAGGGGCGTTCAGGAGCTCTTCTTCACGCTCGAAGGCGCCAACGTCGACCCGCTCAACCGCGGCCCGCTGTTCATGACCTCGACGCTGGATCAGGGTGGTCGCGACGTCATCCACTTCTCGTTGCTGCACGCCGACCCGGCCGGCACCGCCTCGGGCGGCGTGTCCCTGTACGTCAACATCGATGAAGACTCGGTGCAGTTCTGACCGTTCGCAAGCTGCTCTTAGGAGGAGTGTAATGAAGCGCTGTTTGACTCTCGTCGTCACCGTTGTCGGACTGGTCGCGCTCGGCACGCTGCCGAGCTGCAACACTCCGACCTGCGGCGCTGGCACCAAGCAGGTGCAGGCCAAGGACGGCTCGCTGCAGTGCGAGCAGGCCGAGCAGCCAGCACAGCTGACGCCGTGTGACGTCGACATGGGTGCAACCATCGTCGGCGGCCACTGCGTGAGCGCAATCAGCTGCGGCGCCGGCACGACCTTGATGAACGGCGTGTGCGTCAGCACCGGCGGCGGCCCGGGGGTCGGATGCTCGAAGCCCATGGCCGGGCAAGCGTGCATCACGGGAACGATTCGCAACTTCACCGACGGCATGCCGTTCTCCGGCACCATTCACGTCTCGCTCTACAATCCGGTCGAGTTCCTCAGCGGCAACCCGCCGATCGACGAGAAGGACGTGACCGGATCGAGCTACGTCTTCGCCAACTTCCCGCCGCCGAGCCTGATGCTGGTCGTCGTCGTCACCGGCGACAAGGACCACATGAACGCGACCTTCGTCAATACCGCCACCGGCGCCGCCGGCGTGACCGCCAACAATCAGTACACCGTCGACGCCTACACGATTCCCAAGGCGGTCACCGACAGCTGGAAGACCACTGGCGGCCTCGATATCAACAACCCCACGACGGGCGGCGCGTACGTCGGCATCTATTACAGCGATACCAAGCCGGCCCCCACCAACCTCGTCTTCAACGAGAAGACGCCGGTCATGGGCGTGCAGATGGTCAAGGATAACGCTGCCAATCCGCCGGGCACCAAGTACTTCACGACGGACCTTTTGACACTTGGTACCGGCACCTCGACGAGCGCCATCGGCGCGGCCGTGGTCCCGTCGCCGATCACCGGAGGCTTTCCGAGCTTCAGCGGCATGGGCGGCGGCATCACGTGGGAAACGCTGCCCGGCGGCTCCGCGACCGGCGTCGTCTTCGTCACGCGGTTCCACCCGAACTAAATGTGCAGACCGCGATGCTGACCGAGCTTCGAGCGATGACAGGGGGCCTCTTCGATTATGCGTAAACCGAGCGCGCCACTACTCGTCGCCGTCGGCCTCGCGGCACTGGTCGCGACCGCCGGCCGAGCGCAGGCGCAACGCGGCGTCGACAGCGAGCTGTTCCGCCCCGCTCTCGACAGCTACGGCATCTTCACCGTCGATCGCGCGCAGACCTCGCGGCAGTGGGACTGGGGCTTCAAGCTCTACGTCAACTACGCCCAGAATCCGCTGCGCCTCAACATGTGCCCGCTTACCGGCGCCTGCGCGACCGGCATGCCCGCGCGGCCGCCGCTCACGGCGGTGATGGGCTTCCAGGTCGGCATGAACCTCGGCATGCACCTCGGCCTGACCAACTGGCTCGAGGTCGTCGCCGACATCCCCGTGTCGGCCCAGAGCTACAACGCCATCTACGGCAACTACGGCTCGCTCGGCGAGTTCCCGATCTCCCGCACCGGCTTCTACGCGTCCGATCCGTATACCAATATCGCGCCGCCCAATGCCGCGCCGCTCGATTGGCGCATCGGCTTCAAGGCGCGCCTGTTCCGCTCCGGTATGTTCAGCCTGGCCGCCGCCGCGACGGTGAGCATCCCCTTCGGTGACGAGGCCGCCTTCCTCGGCGATTCCGGCTTCACCTTCCGCCCACTGCTCATCGCCGACGTGACGCGCGGCCCCGTCACCGCCGCCATCAACATCGGCGCCATCATTCGTCCCGAGACCGTGGTCTTCTCGCCCAACGATCCGATTCCCATGGGCATGGCGGCGGCGCCAAAGCGCGTGCTCATCGACGTCGGCCACGAGCTGACCTGGTCGGCGGGTGTCGCCTACCGCTTCGTGCATTGGGTCGGAGTGGCCGCCGAAGTCTACGGCTTCGTGCCGCTGACGCAGCAGTTCAACGGCGCGCTCGACGCCGGCAAGGACTTCACCGCCGACGTCCTCGGCGGTTTCCAGCTCTTCCCCGTCAAAGATATTTCGGTCGGCATCGGCGCCGGCGCCAGCGTCATCGGCACCGCGCTGCGCCACGACGACTTCCGCGTCTTCGCCGGCATCAGTTGGTCGCCCGCCGAAGGCAAGGGCGGGGTCGCCACCGGCGGCCTCGACAGCGACGGCGACGGCATCCCCGACTCGAGCGACCTCTGCCCGACGGAGCCCGAAGATCGCGACGGCTTCGACGACGAGGACGGCTGCCCCGATCTCGACAACGATCAGGACGGCATCGCCGACAAGCAGGACAAGTGCCCGAACGAAGCCGAGGACAAGGACGGCTTCCAGGACGACGACGGCTGCCCCGAGGTCGACAACGACGGCGACGGCATCCCCGACGCGCAGGACAAGTGCCCGAACGATCCGGAAGACAAGGACGGCTTCCAGGACGATGACGGCTGCCCCGATCTCGACAACGACGGCGACGGCATCCCCGACGCCGCCGACAAGTGCCCGAACGAGCCGGAGACGCGCAATGGCGTCGACGATGACGACGGCTGCCCCGACTCGGGCGGTCAGGTCACCATCGCGGGCGGCAAGATCGAGCTCCCGGAAAACATCAACTTCGAGACCGGTTCGGACCGCATCGCGGGCCGCTCCGACTCGCTGATGGACCGCGTGGCTGAAAAGATCAAGTCCAACCCGCAGGTGAAGAGGATTCGCATCGAAGGCCACACGGACGACGTGGGCGGCTCCAAGAAGAACATGGAGCTGTCGCAGGCGCGCGCCGAGTCGGTCAGGAACTTCCTGATCCGCAAGGGCGTGGAGGCCGACCGACTGCAAGCCGTCGGTTACGGCGATACCCGCCCGCTCGACAAACGCAAGACGGCTGATGCTCGCGCGAAGAACCGCCGCGTCGAGTTCATCATCGTGGAGCAGTGAGAATGCGTACGCGCGTGCGACTGACGATGGGTCTGGCGTTCGCTGTCAGCTGTCAGCTGTCGGCTGTCAGCTACGCCCAAGATGTCGCGCTGCCCGAGCCGGTCGGGCGAGAGGCGGCCAAGGACGGCGAGCCGGAGATCGCGCTCGACGTCGATCGCGAGATCGATCTGGCGAACGTCGTCACTTCGGCGGCCAAGGGCGTCACCACCGTTCAGGAAGCGCCGTCGATCATCACCATCATCACGGCCGATGAGATCAGGGCGCGCGGTTTCCGCTGGCTGGGAGAGGCGCTCGGCACGGTCCCGGGCTGGATCGACATCCACGCCATCGGCCACCAGGTCCCCAACGCGCTGGTGCGCGGCATTGGACAGGCCGCGCTCCTCATGCGCGACGGCATGTCGCTGTTCGACCCGTGGGCCAACATCGGGGACTTCGGCCGCACGCAGCCGCTCGAGACGATCAAGCGACTCGAAGTCGTCACGGGCCCGGGCGGCGTGCTCTGGGGCGCCAACTCTTTCCTCGGCATCGTCAACATGATCACCAAGGACGCCGAGGACGTGAACGGCCTCGAGATGGCGGCCGGCTACGGCGACGGCTCCGGCAACAAGCAGGACATCAAGGCCTACGCGCTGTTCGGCAAGACCTTCTTCTCGGGCAAGCTGAAGATCTTCCAGCACGTCAGCTACGAGAGCTTCATCGGGCCCGTCTTCGACATCCCGCAGTTCATCGTCTCGTCGCCCGCGCCGCAGCCGCCCGGCCTCGCCTACTGGGGCGCCAACGCTCCGCGCGATCCGCCGCGCAGCTGGTATGCCATGGTCGACGGCAAGTACACGCTCGGCCCGGTCAGCCTCTACTACTCGATCCCGTTCGGCGACAACCACCCGAACCTGGTGTTCGCCAACGCGGTCGTGACCCAGGACCAGATCAACATCTACGACCGCTACGGGATGCTCGAGTACAAGGATCGCTATCTCAAGGACCGCGTCGGCTTGACGGTGAAGGCCTACGGCACGCAGTTCGTGCGCGACTTCTCGGTCCAGCTCTTCCCGTCGTCGGCGTTCTTCGGGTCGTCCAATCCCGACCCGCGCGACATGGGCCTGTCGCCCGGCGGTCTGCACTTCAGCTTCTCTACGCAGCGCGTCTTCCGCGTCGGCGGCACCGCCGACCTCGACTTCGTGCTGCCCTTCAACATCCGCCTGCTTGCCGGCGGCGAGTTCTTCTTCGAAGGTATCCGCGACTCGCCGTCGGTCACGACGCAGCCGACCGATCCGAACAACCTGCCGCTGGTCTGCCCGGTCGACTCGATGGGGATGCGCATCCAGAACTGCCCGCGTACGTATGAAGCCAACTCCGGCCGTTACGTCGCAGCCGGTTACGTCAACGCGCAGTGGCGCCCCTTCCAGAAGCTGACGCTCGACGGCGGCGTTCGTCTCCAGAAGGGCTTCGGCGATCTGGCGTACGCGTTCGTGCCGCTCGGGTCGGCCGCCATCGTCTACAACTTCTTGCCCGACTACCACGTCAAGCTGAACTACGCGACCGGCTTCCGCGCCCCGGTGTTCCAGGTGACCTCGGTGCTGGCGGGCGGCGTCAGCTACGGCGCCAACCCGAAGCTGCGGACGGAATCGTCACAGTCGTTCCAGGGTGAAGTCAACGCGCGACTCTTGCGCAACGTGCGCAAGGTCCGTGAGCTCGAGCTGCGCGCCGACTACTCGTACACGCTCTTGTCGGACGTCATTCAGATCCGCGGCGGGCTCTACGGCAACCTGGGCAAGCGAGCCATCCACTCCGTCGAAGGCTACGCCAAGCTCTACCTGAACGGCGACCACTTCCTGCAGGCCGCGTATACCTACCTGCAGGCGTCGACGACCGACAGCGGCGTCGTGCGCGCCACCCCGAATCACACGTTCGTCGTCGGTGGCTCGTTCAACCTGATCAAGGGCCTCCTCGACGTCAACATGAACCTGATGATCTTCGGCGCCTACGAGGATCCGAACCGCTTCGCCTCGGGCGGGGCCGGTGCGGCCGCGGGCAAGCCGACGACGGTGGGCACCACCACCGGCGCCTACAGCGATCTGACCTGGGATCGCCTGACGCCGGTCGCCAACCTGCAGCTCGGCTTCCGCCTGCGCTTCTTGAAGGATCGGGTGCAGTTCTCGGGGCAGTTCTACAACGTGCTCAACCAGCGCTACTACTACCCCGACAACTTCTACGACATCACGCCGTCGGTCGAGATGACGCCCAATCCGGCTCCCGGCTTCAACTTCTTCGCGAGCCTCTCGTACCACTTCTGATAGCTTCCCCGGTCGCATGAAGTCGTATCGAGAGCTGGCTCCGCTCGCGCCATCCTTGCGCGGCATCTTCTGCGACGTCGACGACACGCTCACGCACGCGGGGTCGCTCGTACCCGCCGCCTACGAAGCGATCGTGCGCGCCACCGACGCGGGACTGCGCGTCGTCGCGGTCACCGGCCGCCCGGCCGGATGGGCCGAGGTTCTCGCCAGCACCTGGCCGCTGGCCGGGGCCATCGGCGAGAACGGCGCGTTCGCCGTGCGCCGCGCCCCGACCGGCAAGGGCGTCGAGCGGCTGACCTGGGACGACGCCGCCACCTGCAGCGCCCAGGGGCGGCGCCTGTCGCAGATTGCCGACGAAATCATCCGCGACATCCCCGGCGCGCGCCTCGCCGACGACCAGTGGCTCCGCCGCTGCGACCTCGCCTTCGACATCGGCGAGACCCAACAGCTGCCCGCCGCCACCGTCGACGCCATCTGCGACCGCATCCGCGCCGCCGGCGCCCGCTGCATCACCTCGTCGGTGCACGCGCACGCCTTCTTCGGCGACCACGACAAGGCCAGGATGTGCGCCCGCGTCGCCCGCGCCTGGTGGGACGAGGATCTCGAGGCCACCCGCGGCGACTGGCTCTTCGTCGGCGATTCGCCGAACGATCAATCCTGCTTCGCCTGGTTCCCCGTCGCTGCCGGCGTCGCCAACGTCCGCCGCTACCTCGACCGCCTCGCCCCGCCGCCCGCCTACGTGGCCGAGGCCGAGGGCGGCCACGGCTTCGCCCAGATCGTCGAGCTCTTACTTTCCGCCCGCTGACCGCTTCTGGATGGCGGCGGCGATCGACTGCTTGAGCGCGGCCGCGTCGATCGGCTTCGAGACCCAGGCGTCGACCAGCCGCCACTGCGCCACCTTCTCGTCGACCAGCGAGTCGGCATATCCGGTCAGGAGCACCCGCACCGCCTGCGGCTGCTTCTGGGCCGCGATCTCGAGCAGCTCCAGGCCCGAGCGCCGCGGCATGCGCCGATCGGTGACGATGACGTCGAACAGCCCCTCCTCGAACCGGCTCAACGCCTCCTCGACCGACTGCGCCCGCAACACTTCGTACTCGCGCCGGAAGACGCGATCGAGGAAATCGAGCATGTCCGGCTCGTCGTCCACGATGAGAAGGCGCGGCCCCATCTCTCCCACCATACCGCACCCGGCTGCGCTTTGGGGCAGCTCGAAAATACGGGGTCCGGGCGCGCAAAGCGTGCGCGGCGTCGTTGACTTTCTTTGACAATCCGCTACGATGGCACTGCCCAAATACGTGGGCAGGAGCGACTCCCCTGACTCAAGCGGCTCCCACGCAGCGCATCCTCGCCATCGCGGAAGATCCGGCCACGCTCGAACGCATCGCTTCGGCGATTCAGGCTGGCGGCGCCACTCCGGTCCTGGTGCGCAATCTTCGTATGTTGGAGTCGGCGCCCGATCAGCTGCCGTTCCGCTTCGCCGTCTATTCGTGGGACGGCTCGGAGGACGGCCTTCGTTTGGTCACGTCGAAGATGCGCGACGGCGCGCAGCTCGTCGGTGTGACGCCGCCGTCGAACCTGGCCAAGCTGACGCGCCTGCTCGTCGATCCACGCTGCAACCACGTCCTGACCGCCGACGACTCCGGCTTCGCCACCGTCGCGGTGACGATCCAGAAGTTCGTCACCGGCGATCTCTTCGGCATCGAGAAATATCTGCCGAAAGACACCGCGGTGCACCTGACGCGTCTGCGCGAATACAAGGGGCGCACCGCCGCCATCGACGAGGTGCTCGCCTACGCCGAGAAGGTCGGCGTGCGCCGTCAGGTCCGCTCCGCCATCGGCCAGGTCGCCGAAGAGCTCCTGATGAACGCGCTCTACGACGCGCCCGTCGACGAGTCGGGCACGCCGCTGTTCGCCGAGGTCGATCTCAAGGAGCGCCTCGACAAGCTCTCGCCGCGTCCGGTCTCGATTCGCTACGCAGCGACGGAGAACGGCTTCGCGCTGAGCGTGCGCGATCGCTTCGGCCGCCTCGACAAGGCGACGGTGCTTCGCTACATCGACAAGTGCCTCCACTCGCCGCAGCAGATCGATCGCAAGGTCTACGGCGCGGGCCTCGGCATCTACCTCATCGCCAACGCCGCCACGCAGTTCGTCCTCAACGTCGCGCCCGGCATGGCGACCGAAGTCGTCTGCACGTTCGATCGCAAGACCGCCCGCGCCTCGTTGCGCGCGCTGTCCGTGTTCGTGTACCCCGGCGCCGCGCAGCAGCAACTCCAGCAGTCGCAGGCGGGATAGGCCGTGGCCGCTCCGCCGGTCGGAGACGGCGACGGACGAACGCTCGGTTCGTACCACCTGCTTTCGCAGCTCGCCGTCGGCGGTATGGCCGAGATCTACGTCGCCCGCACGCACGGCGTCGGCGGCTTCGAGAAGCAGGTCGCGCTGAAGGTCATCCACCCCAACTTCTCCGCCGATCCCGACTTCGTGCAGATGCTCGTCGACGAGGCGAAGCTGTCGGTGCAGCTGCAGCACGCCAACATCGTGCAGACCTTCGACCTCGGTCGCGTCGACGAGCAGTACTACATCGCGATGGAGCTGATCGACGGCGTCGATCTGTACAAGCTCCTCCGGCGCGCGTCGGAGCACGAGGTCGACTTCCCGTTCGAGATTGCCGCGTTCATCGCGTCGGAGGTCTGCGCGGGGCTCGACTACGCGCACCGCAAGACCGACGCGCGCGGGCGGCCGCTGCAGATCGTGCACCGCGACGTGTCGCCGCAGAACATCCTGGTGAGCTTCGACGGCGAGGTGAAGATCGTCGACTTCGGCATCGCCAAGGCGGCCATGCGCGGGCAGCAGACCGCCGCCGGCGTCATCAAGGGCAAGTACTATTACATGTCGCCCGAGCAGGCGTGGGGCGACAAGATCGACGCGCGCACCGACATCTTCTCGGCGGGGATCCTGCTCTACGAGATGATCGTCGGGCAGATGCTCTACATGGAAGAGGACATCGAGAAGCTGCTCGATGTCGTGCGCAAGGCGAACATCGCGCCACCGTCGTCGCAGCGGATGGGCGTGCCGCGCGAGCTGGAAGCGATCTTGATGCGCGCGCTCAAGAAGCGCGCCGAAGATCGCTGGCCGGCGGCGGGCGAGCTGGGCCAGGCGCTGGCGCAGTTCGTGCGCGGGTTCGCGCCCGATTTTTCGCGCGCGCGCCTCGCGACCTTCGTGCGCGAGGTGATGGGCGACGATCCGAAGTCGCAGGGGCGCGGCGGGCGCTCGGCGACGACGCACGGGATCCAGAGCGTCATCTCGGCGATCGAGGTGCGCGACGAGCACTCGCTGCTGTTCAAGCTCCAGGACGTCGAGCCGGTCGCGCCCGCCCGACCCGGTGCGCCCGCGAGGACGGCTGCGCCCGCGAGACCGGCCGCTGCGCCGGCGCCGCGACCGCGTCGGGCCGACGTCGCGACCAACGTGCGCGGCGGCGACGACTTCGAGGAGAACGAAGCGACCATCGTCGACGCCGGCGACACCTTGATGGCGCGCATCGATCCCGGCGAGGGTGACTCGACGCGCCCGGCCGGCCTCTCCGCCCGTCGGGGCGGCGGCGCCAAATCGCAGGTTCCCTCGGGCAAGTTCGACCTCGGCCCCGACGACCCGGCGGCCGACGACGAGGATGGGCCCACCCTCTCGCGCAGCGCCGACGACGACGAGCCGACCGGCGCGCGCGCCCTGCCGCGCGAGACCCGCCGCGTCGAGGCGCCACCCGACGACGGCGACGATCCGACGCCCGATGAGATCATCGAAGCGCCGCGCATGGGGGCAGGCGCGGAGTCGGCCGCGGCCGCCGCAGCCGCCGACGCTGCCGCAGACGCAGACGCAGCCGCAGGCGCAGCCGCAGCCGCAGCCGCAGAACGACCGACGCGCGAGCTCAAGCCGACTCCGCTCGGCGTCAAGATCCGCCATCCCAATGCGCCGCGCCCCCTCGGCGGTCCCGCCGCACCAACGGTGCCGATGCCTGCGCCCGCGCGCGCGCCCGCGGCGCA
>JAQBQH010000239.1 GCA_028287105.1 Myxococcales bacterium | reverse complement strand
GGCGAGGGCGGTGATGTAGCGCGCCAGCTCGCCGGCGCGATCGGCGCTGAACGCGTCGACGAGGTGCGAGGCGACACGCACGATGCGGTAGCCGCCGGTCTCGGCGAGCGCGGCGCAGGCCTGGTTGAGCTTGGCGGCCGGGTCGCGCTCGCCTGAGCGGGCGAGCGCTTCGGCGCGGGCGAGCAGCGCGAGGGCGCGATCGTAGGTGGCGCCGGCGGCGCGCCAGAAGCGCTCGGCATCGCGCGCATGACGGTTGGCCTGGTCCAGTCTGCCGTCGCCGAGCGCACGTTCGGCGGCGCGTAGATCGTGCAGCGCGCGGGCGGCGACGTCGAGATCGGAGACATCGAGACCGGCGACGTCGAGCGCCGCGACGGCGGGCGCCCCGTCGCGGCCAGGCGCGCTCGCCTCGGCCCAGCTGCGCTCGACCGCGCACAGCGCCGCCGCCGGCGCGATCGTCGCCGCGTGGGTGACACGACGCCGCGCCTCCGTCCAGTCGCCGCGGAACGCCGCCAGCAGCATCGCCGCCAGATCCGCGAGCGGCGCCAGCACGCGGGCCTCGGCGGCCGCCACGTAGCCGTCGACGCGACGCACGAGCGCCTCGGCGCGCGCGATCTCGCCCAGCCCGAAGGCCGCGCGCGCCACCACCGCCGCCGCCAGCGCCTGCCCGAGCTCATCGCCGGCGTCGCCCAGCTCTACCAGGAGGAGCTCGCCGCGCGTGACGCATCGGCGCAGCTCCCCGCGCCGCCACGCCAGCACCAGCTCGGCGATCGGCGCGCGCGGATGGCCCGCGTGCGCGCGCAGGAGCGCCTCGGCGCGATCGAGCGCGTCGAGCGCCGCCAGCGCCACCACCGCGACCATCGGGTCGCCGTCGAGCGCGTCACGAAAGCGGCCGGCCCGAAGCGCGGCGATCGGCGCGTCGATCGCCGCATCGTCCTCGCGGCCGTCGCCACTCCGCCGCTGCACGCCGCTCCCCCGCTGCGCCGCCTCGACCAGCTGACCCGCTGCCTCGGCCAGCTGCCGCGCCGCTTCGGCCGGATTGCCCGCCGCCAGCGCCGCGATGCGGGCGTAGAGCGGCCGCGCTGCACGCGCGTCGATGGCGGCGACGAGGAGCCGGCAGTCCTCGTCGGACAGCGGCCCGAGCTCCAGCGTCGCCACGCCGTCGACGGCCCGGCGCGACACCATCACGAGCCGCCCGCCCCCGCGCCGCGCACCGAGCCTGAGCGCCAGCGCCGCCGCCGAGCTCAGCTCGTCCGCATCGTCCCACACGACCACCTCGGCCGCGCTGCGCCACGCGGTGGTCAGCGCGTCTTCGCCGCCGCGCGCCGACACCACCTTCGCCGCCGGAAACGCCGCCCGCGCCAGCGCCGACTTGCCGACTCCGGCCGCGCCCACCAGCGCCACCAGCGGCTGCGCCGCCACGAGCGCCCGCAGCTGCGCCTGCTCGCTGTCGCGCCCGATGAGCAGCTGCGTCAGCACCGACGCACTGCCCTCATCCGATCTCGTGGATTGGCGCCATCGGTGCAGGTGCGATATCAGCCGTTTTGTAATCAAATACGGAAAGACGGTTTAATAAATCGATTTTCGCATTCCGCGATATGAGTCCTCCTGCCACCACCCTGCTCAAGGAGACACTCATGCGACTGGCACCTCTCCTCTCCGCCTGCGCACTTCTCGCCGCCTGCACGCCCGAGGTCGGACCCGAGCTCACCGTCGAGGAGAACCTCGCGACCCCGGCGGAGACCGGCAAGGGCGGCGGCACCGCGCTGAGCGTCGACCCGACCGTCCAGCCCAACGCCACCGGCATCGGATACAACGGCGGGCCCGTCATGCTCGGCACACCCGACGTATATTACATCTGGTACGGTAACTGGTCGGGAAACAGCGCCACCACCATCCTCCCCGACTTCATGGCGAATCTCGGCGGCTCGCCCTACTTCCTCATCAATACGACCTACTACGACTCGGCCGGCCGCCACGTCACCGGCAGCGTCAACTACGCCGGCGCCGTCTCCGACAACTACTCGCAGGGCAAGGCGCTCAGCGACGCCAGGGTGCAGGCGATCGTCTCGCGCGCCATCACCTCGGGCGCGCTGCCGTCGAACGCCAACGCGGTCTACTTCGTCCTCACGTCGTCCGACGTCACGCTCTCCGGCTTCTGCAACGGCTTCTGCGGCTGGCACACGCACGCCACCATCGGCGGCCGGGACATCAAGTACTCGTTCGTCGGCAACCCCGAGCAGTGCCCGCGCAGCTGCGCGCCCTACGCCAATCCGGGACCGAACGGCAACACCGGCGCCGACGGCATGGCGTCGATCCTCGCCCATGAGCTCGAGGAGACGGTGACCGACCCCGACCTCAACGCCTGGACCGACTCGGCCGGCGAGAACGCCGACAAGTGCGCCTGGAAGTTCGGCACCACCTATGCCGCCTCCAACGGCGGCACGGCCAACATGAGGCTGGGCGCGCGCGACTACCTCATCCAGCAGAACCTCGACGCCAGCAACGGCAAGTGCGAGACCAAGCTGCCCGGCACGCCGCCGCCGCCGCCGCCGCCGAGCGACGGCCCCAAGGTGACGGTGCTCGGCCCCAGCGCCGGCACCATCATCCACGCCGGCGGCCCACTCGACATCACCGCCAGCGTCACCGACCCGGTCGCGGTCTCGTCGGTGACCGTCAGCTGGGTGGCGCCGTCTGGGACGACCCAGTTCACGACGACGAAGAACGCGGCGGGCAACTGGGAGCTGACCACCACGCTGTCGACCTCGGCGCAGGCAGGGACGCGCAGCTTCACCGTGACAGCGCGCGACGCCAACAACAAGACCGCGACCTCGCCGTCGGTGACGCTGACCGTGCAATGACGCCGACCGGGCAATGACGTCGGGCTTCGGCCATCAGCCGTAGTACGCTAGGCCGATGAGGACCACCGGTTCGTCGCGATGAGCATGCGCATCGTCGCCATCTCCGGCAGCCTCCGGGCGCAGTCATCCAACGCCGCCATCTTGCGCGCCGCGCGACGGGCCCCGGTGGCCGGCCTCGAGTGGACGCTCTACGAAGCCGTCGGCAGGTTGCCGCACTTCAATCCCGATCTCGACGTCGAGGGAGCCACGCCGCCGCGGGAGGTGGCCGAGCTGCGCGCGCAGCTCGCGGCCGCCGATGCCGTGCTCTTGTGCAGCCCCGAATATGCCCACGGCGTTCCCGGATCGCTCAAGAACGCGCTCGACTGGCTGGTCTCCGTCGGCGAGCTGGTCGGCAAGCCGATCGCGGTGATCACCGCCTCACCGACGGGGGGCGAGCACGCGCAGATGCAGCTGGTTCACACGCTGCAGACGATGTCGTGGCGTGTCGTCGACGAAGCGTGCTTGCAGCTGTCGCTCGGCCGAGCGCAGCTCGACGCGCGGGGGGAGGTCGCCGACGCGGCGGTCATACGGTCACTGCACGATGCCGTTGCCGCGCTGGCGACGCGGGCTGCGCGCGACGCGACCCCGCGAAATCGGTGACGACCTCGTAGATGCACCAGCCGGGAAACACGAGCCAGAGCGAGTTCAGCCCCGCGAAGACGATCCACGTGTGGACGAAGCTGGCCGTGTCGACGTTCTGGAACCCGTTGAGCGCTTCACTGCCGAAGTAGATCAGCGTGCCGTAGACGTCCATGATCGACACCGAGAAGAGCGCGATCAGCGCTCGCACTCGCGAGCCGCGTCTCAGCTGATGAACGACGTAGAAGTTGAGCAGCGAGCCGAGCCCGGTGATGATCTCGACCACCAGGAGATAGCGATCGCCCTCCAGGAAGCGGCGGTCGATTCGGCCATACAGCTCCCAGACGATTCGCCAGTCGCCATCGCTTCCGCCGGTCTGCATGCGGTTGAACACGAAGCACCACGAGAAGTCCCACATCACCGCGATGCCGGCGAAGAGCGACCAGGCGATGACGACGCGTCTACGCCACACTTGATCCGCGCTCAGAAAGCGTTCGTCGTCGGGGAACACGATGAGATCTTGCGGCCCGGAACGGCGGCGCCCCGTCGGGTTCGGACCGGCTTTTGCCGCTGCGCGGCGCGGATGAGGTGTCCGGCGCAGGTCTGCGCGACCGGCGCGACTACGATCGTTACATGTTTCCGCGTAGCGCGCGGCGGCGGCGCATCATGGTCATCTGGTCGCTCGTGTCCGGCCTCATCCACGTGCTCTGGGAGGGGGCATGGGTGGTCGCGGCGCCGTACCTGCAGACTCCCGCGGCGCTGCACGATTGGCGACTCTACTGGACGCTGTACGGATTCGCGGACCATCGGTACCTCCACGCCGATCCGTTCCTGCGCGTCCTCGAGCTGGTGACCGCGACGGTGGTGGCGGCGCTCAACTTCTGGGCCGCCTACCAGCTCTCGCGGCGGCGCAACGCGGCGAGCGCGATGGCGGCACTGCTCGTGGCGTCGGTGATGGAGGTCTACGGAACGGTCCTCTACTTTGGCAGCGAGCTCTTCAACCACTGGGCTGACGTCGACACGACCAGCTTCGTGCACATGTGGATCATGTTCGTCGGCCTCAACGCGCTCTGGGTCGTCATTCCCGGTTGGTGCATCTACGAGATTCTCGTCTACCAACTCGGTTCGCGCCGCACGGCGCCCCGGACCTGGGGAGCGCCGCTACCGGCCGCGGAGCTATCGCGTTGAGCGGTTCACGGGCTCGAGGCGGGTGTCGAACGTCGCCCGGGACGGCCCGTTCGTGGAACTCGAGTTCCACTCGCAGCGCCGGCGAGCCGCTCCGAGGGCCGCAAGGCCGCGCCGTTGCTCGAATGCGTCGACTGGCACACGCACTGCTTTGCTGAGGGTCAGGTACTTCTCACAGCGAAGGAGAACGGCATGCTCTGGACGATCGCAGTCATCCTCTTGGTGCTCTGGCTTCTCGGGCTCGTCAGCTCGTATACCGTCGGCGGCTACCTGCACATCCTCCTCGTGCTGGCGCTCGTCGTGATCGTCATTCGCGTCATTCAGGGCCGCCGGGTATGATGCCGGCCGCGCTCGACGACACCGACGATGAGCTCGAGTTGGGCGGCGCCAACGACTGGTTCTGGACCGACGCCGAGTGCGACGCCTACGCCGATGGCGGCGAGTCGTCCGAGCTGCTCGAAAACTAGAGCTGCTCGAAACCTGGACCGCGCGCCTCCGTTGCGCTCCGCTGATCGAGGGCGCAAGCTCGTCCGGTGAGTCCCCCGCCGCTGCGCGGCCCCCGCTACCTCGTCGCAGCCTCCCTCGTGCTCGCCGTCGCGTGCTGGGCGAGCTGTCTCGCCAATCCGTTCGTCTATGACGACGTCCCGCTGATCGAGACCAACGCGCTCCTGCGCTCGACGGGCGGGCTGTGGACCTTCTTCACGCACGCCAAGATCACCAGCGGCCCGATCTGGCCCCATCACTATCGTCCCATCTTGATGACGACGGTTTGGCTGAATTACCAGCTCGGCGGCGTCGACCCGATCGGCTATCGCGCGACCAACCTCGTCATCCATCTGGTCAACGGTTGGCTCGCCTGGTGCCTCTTGCGCCGCATGCAACGGCGCTGGCTGCCCGCGGCGACCAACGACTGGGCCAGCGCGTTCGGTGCGTCGCTGTTCCTGCTTCACCCCGTCCAATCGATCGCGCTCGACCTCGTGCTCAAGCGCAACTCGTCGCTCTGCACGCTGTTCATGTTCGCGGGGCTGCTTCTGTTTGCGCGCGCCAACGACGGCCGCCCGCGACGCTGGCTCTCCCTCGCCGCCGCCGTCGCCTGCGGCGCGCTCGCCATGCTCACCAAGGAAGACGCCTTCGTGATGCCGCTCCTCGTCGCGCTGGTCGTGTGGGCGACGGGCGAGGGTCGCCTGCGCCAGGCGCTGGCCTTCGCGGTCGCGCCCGCTCTTTTCATCGCGCGCATCGCGCCGCACGAGACCGTCGTCAACGCCCGGGGCAGCGCGCTCGGCCATCTCCTGGCGCAGCCGATCGCGGTCGCGCGCTACTTCGAGATGCTCGTGCATCCCGACGCCATCGCCATCGCCTACGATCTCGAGCCGGTTCGCGATCCCTTCCCCTGGGCGCGGCTGATGGCGCTGGTCGCCATCGTCGTCGCGATCTGCGCGCTGTGGCTGCTGCGCCGCCGCTGGCCGCTGGTCGCTGGCGCCACCGCCTGGATGCTGATCTTCCTCCTGCCGACGAGCTCCGTCTTCCCGATCTTTCTCACCATGGACGAGGTGCGCTGCTACGGCGCCTTTCTCCTGCTCTACGGTCTGGTCGGGATCGCGATCGTCCGACTCAAGGACGGCCTCGCCACTCGAACCGCTGCCCTCGCCACCTCGCCGCTGTTGTCGCTGTCGCCGTGGCTGCTCCTCTGCCTGGCGCTGCTCGTGACCGATTGGCGCATCAACCGCGCCTGGAGCGATCCGCTCGAGCTCTACGCGCACGCCGTCGAGCGCTATCCGGCGAGCCAGCTCGGCAACCGCGGGCTGTGCGAGCAGCTGTTCGCGCGCACGGCCGGCGACCTCGCCATTCAACGTTGCGAACGCGCCGTCCAGCTCTGGCCCACCGACGCCATGAGTCGCTACTACCTGGTCGGCGCCCTCGCCAAGGCGGGCCGCTTCGAGGCCGCCGATCGCGTCGCCCGCGCCGCCATCCGCGACTTTCCCGACGTCGACGTCGTGTGGACCGCGCTCGGCCATCTGTCCTGGCTGCGCGACGACTACGCCACCGCCGCGCAGGCCTACCGCCGCGCGCTCGCGACCAATCCGCTCGACGACAGCGTGCGCACCCACCTGGCCGACGTCCTCCTCGCCGAGGGCGACCGCGCCGCCGCGCGCGCCCTCGTCGACTCGTTCGCCGGCGCCCCTCCGGGCGGGCCCGCCGACGTGCGACTACTGGCCTCCGTGGCCTCCCGCCTGGAGGCGGCTCCCGCGCGATAGCGGCTCGCGCCGGATCATGCGCAGCGCGCGCGTCGGCCAGGCGCGGCGCGCGACGAAGCGGTCGTGCAAGATCTGCGTCGTGAGCAGCGCGCCGATGGCGAGGTCGAGCCGCTTGGCCAGCCCCGACGTGGCGGGAGCGAGCTGCCACAGCGCCCGCACCGTCGACACGAACCCGGGGCGGAACATGCCCGCGCCACGCACGGCCGCCGCCGAGAGGTGGTCGCCGACGAGCTGACGTCCCACGCGCGTCGCCGCCAGCTGACGCCAGCTCGGTGCCAGGAGCGGGTGCTTGTGACGCCGTGTGACCACGGGCGGCAAGAGGTCGGCGAAGGTCTGGTGCAAGATCAGCTTCTCGCGCAGCCGGTCGAGGTCGAGCAGCCGCTCGGGCGGCAGCCGACAGGCGAAGTCGACGACCTCGCGATCGAGGAACGGCGTGCGGCACTCGACCGAGTTGGCCATCTCGACGCGATCGCCGAGGCTGGGGATGATGTAGCCGCTCAGCGCGTGGAAGGCCATCGTGCGCGCCGCGTTCATCGGCTCGAGACGGCTCAGCTCGTCGGGCGGAAACGCGCGTCGCAGCATCGCCGGGGGCGCGTGATGCGTACCGAGGCCGAGCGCGCGGCCGTCGAACATGAGGCGCGCCAGCGACGTCAGCTCGTCGACGCGGACCTGCAGATGGCAGGGATACCCGTAGGGCTGCTCGGCGCGGCGCCAGCGATCGCGCGCGTCCCACAAGATGCCTTCGGAGCGCGACTCCATCTCGCGAAACCGCGCGAAGAGCGCGCGCCCGCGCACGGCGTCGTCGCCGCCGCGCTCGATCAGCCGCCAGAGCGCCTCGAGCTTGAAGTACGGATAGCCGGCGAACGACTCGTCGGCGCCCTCGCCGGTGAGGCAGACCTTGGTCCCGCGCGCGCGCACGTGCCGCGACAGGAGGAGCTTGGCGGCGGAGTTGAGGTTGGCCACCGCGCCCTCGACGTGGCCGACGGTCTCCTCGACGACGTCGGCCATGCGCTCCATGGTGCACGGCATGACGTCGAGGTCGACGCCGTAGTGCGCCGCGATCTCGCCGGCCTCGCGCGACTCGTCGAATTCGCTGCCGGGGAACGCGATGTGATACGCGGTCGGGCGCGCGCCGAGCGAGGTCATGAGCGCCAGGACCAGCGTCGAATCGAAGCCGCCCGACAGGTAGACGTTCACCGGCACGTCGGCGGTGAGGCGGCGGCGCACGGCCCGGGTCATGCGCAGGCGCAGCTCGGCTCGCGTCTCCTCGTCGCTCAGGCTGCGATCGACGTCGCCGAGCGGCGGGCGCCAGTAGCGATATTGGCGGCGCGTGCCGTTGGCCTCGACGACCAGCGCCGTGCCGGGCGGGACCGCTTCGACGCCGTCGAAGGCGCAGGCGGTCTCGGGGCAGATCCCGAGGAAGGCGCCGGTCAGGTACTCGTTCGAGATGGCGCGCGGCACGCGCGGCAGCGCAAACAGCGCCTTGAGCTCGGAGCCGAACAGGATCTCGTCGGCGGTGGCGCGAAAGAAGAGCGGCTTTACACCGACGGGGTCGCGCACGGCGACGATGCGGCGGCGGCGCTCGTCCCAGATGACGAACGAGAACTCGCCGTTGAGCCGGTCGACGAAGTCGAGGCCGTACTCGCCGTAGAGGTGCAGGAGCACTTCGGTGTCGGTGGTCGTGTAGAAGCGATGGCCGCGCGCCTCCAGCTCCGCGCGCAACGCGACGTGGTCGTAGAGCTCGCCGTTGAACACGATGGCGGTGCCGCGCTCGGGATCGAAGATGGGCTGGTCGCCGTTGGCGAGGTCGAGGATCGACAGGCGCACCTGGGCGAGGCCGAGGCGCCCTTCGTCGAGGAGCGCGTAGCCGGCGTCGTCGGGGCCGCGATGGGCGATGCCCTCGAGCATGGCCTCGAGCTCGGCGGCGTCGACGCGTGCGTCGTCGAAGCGGCGAATGACGGCGATGCCGCACATCAGCGGGAGAGCCCCTCGGCGCGCAGCCAGCCGTGGTAGTCGCCGAGCGCGTCGTCGAGCGGCGGCGGGCGATAGCCGAGCTCGCGTACCGCGCGATCGCTCGAGACGACGTTGCGCCGAATGAGATACTCGGCGCCTTCCGGCGTCAGCGCCGGCTCCTTTTGCGTCACGTACGAGGCGAAGAGCGACGCGCGCGCGAAAGCGCGGACCAGCGGCGCCGGGGTGGCGCGCGACGGCGCCCGCCCGCCGGTGAGGGCGGCGATCCGCTGCACCACCTCGAGGAAGGTCGCGTCGGGGCCGCCCAGCAGATAGGACGCGCCCGCCGACCCGCGCTCCGCGGCAGCGACGGTGGCGCGCGCGACCTCGCGCGCCTGCGCGTACGAGGTGCGGCCGGGCGCCACGCCGGGGAGGCGGCCGCGCGCCACCTTGTCGAAGACGGTTCGCCACACGCGGAGGTCGTAGCGGCCGATCACCGTCGTCGGATTGACGATGACCGCGTTGAGGCCGCGACGCGCGCCTTCGCGCACCTCGTCCTCGGCGAGCGCCTTGGTGCGCACGTAGCCGATGGGCGACCCATGTCCGCGCGGCGCCGTCGCCTCGGTGACGCGCTCGCGATGCAGCCCGAACGCCGCCGCGCTCGAGACATGCACGAGGCTGGCGGCGCGCTTCCGCAGCGCCGCGGCGACGACGTTGCGCGTGCCGACGACGTTGACGAGGTACTGCGCGCGGTGGCGGCGCGGCCAGAAGGTCATGTCGGCGGCGAGATGGAAGACGGCGTCGCAGCGCGCGGGCATCGCGGCGTCGAGCGCCGCGGCATCGCAGACGTCGCCAATACATTTAGCGATATCGAAACGGTCTAGAAATCGCGCGCTGCCAATACTGCGTTGCATGGCGACGACGCTCCAGCCGTCCGCGCAGAGCTGCTCGACGAGGTTGACGCCGAGGAATCCACTCGCGCCCGTGATGAATGCCGTTTTTTTGGACATATCGCACTCCCAGAGAGCGCCAACGCCTGCCAAGCAAGCTTCGCGCCGCATTGCGTCATACGCAACGACGGTGAGCGAAACTACAATTGCTTGCAAGTGCTTAACTTCACGACGCGGCGCGTCGTTTGCATGGAGAAAGGCGCCATGACCGAGTTCCTCATCGTTCACGAGTTCGAGACGGATACCCAGCGTTTCTGGCGCATTTTTCTCGATAACGAATTCCAAAACGAAATGTACCGCGGTGCCGGAATGAAGCGCAGCGAGGTACGCCGCGAAGATTGCGGGGATCGCACCGTGATCGTCGGGCTGTGCGTGGCCGAGCGCCAGCTCCCCGCGATTGTCGGCTCCCTGTTGGGCGGCAAGCAGCTCGGCTACACCGAGACGCTCACCTTCCATAAAGATCGAGCAGAGCTCGAGCAGCAGATCGAGATGGCGGTGCTGCCCGATCGCATCCGCTTCACCGGCAAGCTCACCGTCGAGAAACTGGCCGACGATCACGTTCGCCGCAGCTACGCGGGCGCGATCAACGTGAACATCGGGCTGATCGGAAAGAAGATCGAGCAGTCCACCGTCAAGGAAATGAAGCGGACACACGACCACGCGGCCGAGCTGATGCGCGCGTGGCTCGCGAAAGCCGCAGCGTGATTGCGCATGACTACTCGATCAGTCAGGCCACGACTCTTGCTGCCAGTAAAGGAAATTTGACGGTGGCCGATATCCGCAGAAACCGCATATTCAACCAGCCCGATCGCTTCATCGAGGGCTGGTATTGGGCGCTACCGTCGACGGAGCTGCGCCGCGCCGAAGTAAAACCGTTGAAATTACTCGGTCGCGATCTGGCCCTGTTTCGCGGTGACGATGGCCAGGCCGTCGCGCTCGATGCCTATTGTCCGCACATGGGCGCGCACCTCGCCGAAGGGCGCGTCGAAGGCAACGAGCTGCGCTGCTTCTTTCACGAGTGGAAGTTCGACTGCAGCGGTACCTGCGTCGAGGCGCCGCGCATGACCAGGCCGCCGCGCGCACAGACGCGCGCCTGGCCGACGGCCGAGCGCTACGGAATGATCTGGGTGTGGACCGGCGCCACGCCCGCGCGCGAGCTGCCCTACGTGCCAGAGCTCGAAGGGGTCGAGTGCGACGCGCGGCTCGGCAATCGCTTCGTCAAGAACTGCCATCCCAACGTCGTCCTCATCAATGCCATCGACGAGAACCACTTCAACTCGGTTCACGACCTTCCCGTCGAGCTCCTCATGAAGACCGAGGTGGTCAACGACAACGTGCAGACCTTCGCCAACACCACGCGCGTGCCCGATTCGAACGCGATGCTGCGCGCGATCGGTCGCTTCTACGCCGGACCGCTCACCTACAGCATGTGTTACCACTTCGGCGCCACGGGCACCGTCACCGTCGGGCCGGACCTGATGCACTTCCACATCATGTTCGCGCTGCGCATGATCGAGGGCGGCAAGACCGAGGGTCAGACGATCCTCATCACGCGCCGCCGCCCGGGGCTGGCCGGGAAGATCTTCAACCGCGTCGCGCTCGCCGCCACCAGGGCCGTCGGCGACTACTTCGCCAAGGGCGACACGCAGGTCTTCCAGACCATGAAGTTCGACTTCGCGACGCCGACGAAGGCGGACCACGCCATCGTGGACTTCGTCCACCACGTCGAGCGGCAGCGCCCGCTCGGCTTCGGCTCCTGGGCGCCGCTCTCGGACGGCGAGACGATCTCCACCGACGGCGAGACGATCTCCGCCGACGGCGAGACGATCGCCGCCGCCGCCGCCGCCGACTCCGCCGACCCGACCGCGCGCCGTTCGCTCGAGGTGCTGCATGGCTGAGATGACGGGCGCCATCGTGCGCAAAGACGCGCTCGGTCCCGCCGAGCGCCGCGCCATGTATGCGCTGTTCTCGCGCTACTACGAGCAGATTTCGGCCGAGCAGTTCGCCAAGGATCTCGACGCCAAGGACTTCGTCATCCTGCTCTTCGACGAAGCGCAGACCATCCAGGGCTTCTCGACCATCCAGCACCTCGAGGTCACGCGCGGCGACAAGCTGCACCGCGGCCTCTTCTCCGGCGACACCGTCGTGGCCGAGGAGTTCTGGGGCCAGCGCGTGCTCGGGCGGCTCTTCTTGCGCCACCTGTTCGCGCAGAAGCTCAAGCACCCGTTCGAGCCCTACTGGTGGATGCTGATCTCGAAGGGCTACAAGACCTACCTGCTCATGGCGAACAACTTCGCCGAGCACTATCCGCGCTACGAAGCCGAGACCCCGGCGGCCGCGCAGCAGGTGCTCGACGCGTTCGCGCGCACGCTCTTCCCCATGGCCTACCATCGCGGCTCGGGGCTGATCGAGCTCGGCCACTCGCTCGGGCAGCTCAAGGCAGGCGTCGCGCCAATCTCGTCCGAGATGCTCGACAACCGGCGCATCGGCTTCTTCGTCGAGCGCAACCCGACCTGGCGGCGCGGCACGGAGCTGGCGTGCATCGCGCGCATGACCTGGACGATGCCGCTCTACTACGGCGTCAAGGCGCTGTGGCGGCAGTCGACGCGCATCGGTGGCAGGCTCGGCGCGATGCTGCCGTCGGCGGCGAGCGAATGATGCGCACGTCGCTCGTCACCGGGTCGTCTTCGGGCTTTGGCCGCGGGCTGGTCTCGGCGCTGCTCGCACGCGGCTGGAAGGTCTACGCGACTTTGCGCGATGCCGACGCGCGCGCGGGCGACTTCGCGGCCGATCGGGAGGCGCACGGCGACCGGCTGGTGCTGCTCGCGCTCGACGTTACCGACGGTGCCCAACGGGACGCGGTCGCCCGGCGCGTGGCCGCCGACGGATCGCTCGACTGCCTGGTCAACAACGCCGGCTACGCGCAGTTCGGCGCGCTCGAAGATCTCGACGAGGCGCAGCTGCGCCGCCAGCTCGAGGTCAACTTCTTCGGCGCGGCGCTGCTCACGCGCGCGCTCTTGCCCGCGTTGCGCGCGGCCCGCGGCAGCGTGTTGAACGTGTCGTCGGTGTTCGGCTTCTCCGGCTTCCCGCTCACGGGCGCCTATTGCGCTAGCAAGTACGCGCTCGAGGGTCTGTCCGAGTCGCTCTACTACGAGCTTGCCCCGCACGGCGTGCGCGTCGGTCTCGTCGAGCCGGGCGGCTTCCGCACCAGGTTCGGCGCCAGCGTCGAGTGGGGCCACGCCGAGAACGCCGTCTACGGCGCGCAGACTCGCGGCTATCGCAAGCTCCACGCCAAGATCGGCGCGCGCCCCAACGGCACGCCGCCGGACGCGGTGATCGCGACGCTGGTGCGCCTCGCCGAAGCGCGGCGCGTGCCGCTCCGCACTGTCGTCGGCCGCGACGCCCTCGCCACCGCGCTCCTGCAGCGGCTGGTCCCCGAATGGCTGCGCGCACCCGCGACCGGCGCCCTCCTCGGCCGGCTCTTTCAGCGCGCGGGAGCTGCCGAATGACGCTGAGCCCCTCGACCGGCATGACGCTGCCGGAGCTGGCCGCCGACCATCCGGTCAAGCACGTCGTCGCGACCATCCTGCGCAAGCGTCGCGGGCCGGCGCCGGTGCGCGCCACGACCCACGCGCACTGGGACGCCCGCTTCTTCGGCCTCGATCGGGTCACGCTCTTCGCGACCGCGCCATCGGAGGTGCAGGCGGCGATCCTCGAGCGCTGCGGCCGCGATCTCCTCGGCGAGGCGTTCTACATCGAGAAGGCGGGCGTCGCCTTCGCCGCCAAGATGATCCTCCTCGCCGAGACCGTCGACGAGCGCAAGCTCTACGCCCTCTTCGCCGCCGACGAGGCCACGCACCTCGACGGCATCGCCTGCTTCTATCACCCGTTCCGCGACGAGCCGGCGGCCAATCCGTTCCTCGCGCTCCTGTCGGAGCTGATCGAAACCGGCTGCCGCCAGAGCCTGCAGGCGGTCATCCAGGTCATCCTCGAAGGCTGGGGCCTGGCGCACTATCGAGAGCTGCGCGACGGCTGCAGCTCGGCGCCGCTAAAGGCGGTGCTCGGCGCCATCCTCGCCGACGAGGCGGCTCATCACGGCAGCGGCGTCGTCCTCGTCGCCGAGCGCGCGCTCGCCGACGCCAGCGCCACCCGCATCTTCGAGACGATGCGCCGCTTCCTGGCGCTCGTGCAGGCCGGGCCGCTCACGCTCTACGCCGCCGTTGCGACCGCGCGTGGTCCGCTCGCCGCCGCCGAGCGACGCCGGCTGTGGACGGAGCTCGATCCGCAGCGCTCGAGCGCCGCGCGCCTGGGCCAGCTCGAGCAGCTCCTCTCCAAGACCGATTCGCTCGCCGCCGTCGCCGCTCGTCTCGCGGCCGCCGGCTGTTTCGAACCTCGCTGCCTCCCGGAGCCCGCATGACCTCGCCCTTCGTCACCGCACCGACGCTCGCCGACGACAAGAAGACCTACGGCCGCCTCGAGCTCAACCTCGTGCGCAACCGGAAGCAGGACCACACCGCGCTCCTCGACCAGGCGGCCGCGTCGTTCGACTACGCCCGCTGCCGCGACTCGTACTGGAACCCGGAGCCGTTCTCGCTGTGCTACGGCACGCCCATCTGGGACCAGGCCTCGCCGTCGCAGCGCGTGATCCTCAATCAGCTCTACTGGGTCGCCTACTACTCGCAGATCATCTCGGCCGAGGTAGCGACCATCTTCTTCAATCAGACCAGCGCCGCCGGCCTCTACGCCGTCGAGGACTTCCGCATCGTGTGCGACACGCTCGATCTCGAATCGATGCAGGAGCGCGCGCACATCAACGCCTTCAAGAAGATCTCCGACGAGACGGAGCACGCGCTCTTCGGCAAGCGCATCTTCAGCTACGCCATGCGCGGTCCCTACGACGAGACCATGGTGCACGGCGACACGGACCGCCTGCGCGCCGCGTGGAAGCAGCTGCAGCTGCGCACCTTCGGCATGCTCTCGTCGGGCAACGCCTTCATCGCCTGCCAGTACTTCACGGTGCGGGGCCTGAGGACGCTCAACGGCAAGATCGTGCAGCACCAGCTCTCGCACTTCTACGCCCGCCATCCCGATCAGGCGAACGCGCCGGTGCCGTCGGCAGTGAGCTACTACCACTTCCAGGACGAGTCGTATCACTTCAACAGCTCGATGCTGATCTCCAAGGACGTGCTCGGCTCGCTCGCGCCGCCCACGCCGTTCGAGCGCATGGTCGCCAACCTGGCGCTGCGCGGCTGCCAGAAGGACCACTTCCACTTCAGCGCCGCCATCAACGGCATCTTCTGGTACGACCCGTCGGTCTACGCCGCGGTCCTCGAGGTGCTGATGTCGAAGCACTTCGGCCTCGACCGGCGCGGCGCGCTCGAGCTCATGGAGCGCTCGTTCTGCCACGAGACCGACGGTGCCGTCGCCAGCCGCGACACGCACACGACCGCGCGCGAGTCCTACAAGAAGTACCTCGACGACGGGCTCGGCTATGTCAGCCGCGCCAATCGCGAGATGGCGGTGATGTCGAAGAGCACGCTCGAGGGGCACCTGGCGGCCAATCGCGCGGCGATGCGCAGCTTCGCGGCGGCGGCGTGACCATGGACTGCCGGGTCCACTTCTTCGACGACGCCTACGCGCCGGTGGAGCTGACGGCGGGCGCGACCTTGAGCGAGCACCTCGACGTCGGCAACTCGCCGCTGCTCTTCGGCTGCCGCACCGGCATCTGCGGCACCTGCCTCGTGCGCGTCGAAGGCGAGCTGCCGCCGCCGAGCGAAGAGGAGCGCGAGCTGGTCGAGATGCTGGCGCCGGGCGACCCGCAGGCGCGGCTGGCTTGTCAGCTGAGGCTCGTCGGTGACGTGCGCGTCGGGCCGCATCCGGAGGCGGGATGAGCGCGCCCGCGACGAAGCCATTGCCGCTGGCCAAAGCGACGCTGAGCTATCGCTCGTTCTGGTACGTCGTGGCCCAGAGCGCGGAGCTGGGGCCGGCGACGGTGCTGCGGCGCAAGCTGCTCGGCGAGTGGCTGGCCGTTTTCCGCGGCGACGATGGGCGGCCGGCGGCGCTGCGCGACCGCTGCATGCACCGCAACGCGCCCCTGTCCAAAGGCGTGGTACGTGACGGCCAGCTGCAGTGCCCGTATCACGGCTGGGTCTACGACAAGCAAGGCACCGTGGTTGCCGTGCCGGCCGAAGGCGACCGCTTCAGCGCGTCCAAGCGCCGCTGCGCCACGCGCTACGCCAGCGTCGAAGAGGACGGCTTCGTCTACGTGCGCCTCGACGCCGATGCGCCGGCCGACCTCGCGCCCTATCGCATGCCGCACTGGAACGATCCGGCGTGGAAGACGGTGCGACTGGTCAATCGCTTCCGCAACACCGTGACCAACTGCGCCGAGAACTTCATCGACGTCCCGCACACGGTCTACGTGCACGACAAGATCTTCCGCGTCCCGCGCAGCCAGCGGGTCGGCGCGACCATCCGCCGCGAGGGTGGCTCGGTGCGCGTCGAGTATCACGGCGAGACCTCGAACCTCGGCTGGTTCTCGTGGTTCCTCAACCCGAAGGGCACGCGGATCGAGCATCGCGACAGCTTCCACATGCCCAACGTGACCGAGGTCGAGTACGTCTTCTCCGACGCGCGCCGGCTCTTCATCGTCTCGCAGACGGTGCCCGAGGAAGAGGGCGAGTGCGTGGTCTACACCAGCCTCACCTACAACTTCGGCGCCTTTTCGCAGTGGCCGCTGTCGGCGATCGCGGGACGGATCCTCGGCTGGCAGGGGCAGAAGGTGATCGACCAGGACATCGACGCCCTCGGCGACCAGATGGAGGTGCTCGACAAGTTCGGCGAGGAGTTCAACAACACCGCCGCCGACGCCATCCACGTCTTCGTCGAGTCGATCCGCGACGAGATCCTGGCCGGCCGCGATCCGCGGGCGCTGGCGCCCAAGCGCGCCGACGTCGAGCTCATGGTCTAGCCGTGGCGACGCTGGCCGCATTCTGGATCCTGGTCCTCGCCGGCGCCGTGCGCGTCGAGCGGCGGCGGGCCTATCTGGTCAAGTCGCGCGCGGCGTGGACCCTCGACGCCGTCGGCCTCGCGATCCAGGGCGGCCTGGTGCCGCTCGTGCAGCTCACGGTCGTCGTCAGCGCGCTGACGCTCGTCGTCCCGTCGCTGCGCGGCAGCCTGCGCCTGCCCGGTCACGCCGTCGCCGCCGGCTTCGTCGTCAACGTCGTCGTCGTCGACTACCTCTATTACTGGAACCACCGCCTGCTGCACACGGCGCGGCTGTGGCCGATCCATCTCGTGCACCACACCGTCGACGAGATGGACGTCATGGGCACGTCGCGCAACACCGCCTGGACCAGCTTCTTCATCCTCTACGTCTGGGTCAACGGCGTGATGCTCTATCTCCTGGCCGAGCCGGCCGGCTTCGCCGCTGGCGCGGCGCTCACCGCGTCGCTCGATCTGTGGCGCCACTCCGAGCTGTCCCCGCCGCGCGGCAGCCTCGCCGATCGCGCGCTCGGCAGCGTCCTCATCCTGCCGCGCCACCACGCGTGGCATCACGCCGGCGACGCGGCGCCGGGGAACTTCGGCGCCAACTTCTCGCTCTGGGATCGCCTGCACGGGACCTTCATCGCGCGTGACGACGCGCCCGCGCGTCTCGGCGTGACCACGACGCTGCCGCTCTGGCGCCAGCTCTGGTGGCCGTTCGCATGACGCTCGCCGGCCGCGCCGTCGCGCTCTTCCCCGTCGCCATCCTGGCGGGCATGCTCGCGTGCCTGGTGTGGCTATGCCACGCGCCGGGCCTCGCGCCCGCCGCCGCGCTCCTCGCCGTCAGCTACGTCGTCCCGGTCGCGGCCTTCCGCGCGCACCAGGCCGTTTGGCCCATCAAGATCGGCGCCACGCACCTCGGCGGCCGCCGCTACGTGCCGTGGTGGGGCGCGCACCAGCTCCAGTACATCTACATTGCGCTGCCGCAGCTCGAGGCGCTCCTCAGGATCGTGCCCGGCCTCTACAGCGCCTGGCTGCGGCTGTGGGGCGCGCGCATCGGTCGTCGCGTGCACTGGACCCCGAACGTCGACATCAGCGATCGCAGCCTCCTCGAGGTCGGCGACGACGTCGTCATCGGCCATCGCACCGCGCTCTACGCGCATCTCATCCGCAAGAGCAAAGACAACCTCCTGCTCTACGTGAAGCCGATCTGCATCGAGTCGGACGCCTTCGTCGGCGGCTACTCGATCTTCGGCCCCGGCGTGCGCATCAAGGCCGGCGCCAACATCGACGGCGAAGCGCGTGGCTATCCCAACCAGGTGCTGCGGTGAGGCGCCTGGTGTTGGCGGGCCTGACGCGCGCCCTCAGGCCGACGCGTCGTCGCTTCCTCGAGACGCTCGACGATCCGGCGGCCGCCCAGGCGCGCGTTCTTTTGCGGCTCACGCAGCGCCTCCGCCGGAGCGACTACGGGCGCCATCTCCGCGTCCGCACGCCCGAGGACTTCCTCCTGCGCGTCCCGGTGGTCGACTACGACACCCTCTCGCCCTGGCTCGATCGCCAGCGCGCGCAGGAAGGCGCGGTCCTCACCGACGAGCGCATCCTCTTCTACGAGAAGACCAGCGGCTCGTCGGGCGCGGCCAAGTACATCCCCTATACCGCGTCGTTGCGCCGTTCGTTCTCGCGCATGTTCGCGGCCTGGGCGGCCGACCTCCTCGCCATCGGGCCGCGCTTTCACAGCGGCAAGATGTACATGAGCGTATCGCCGTCGTTCTCGCACGAGCCGCCGACGGGGCACGGCCGGCCCGTCGGCATGACCGACGATCGCGACTACCTCGACCGCTGGTTGCGCCACGTGGTCTCGCCCTTCGTCGTGCACGACCCCTTGGCGGCGCGGGCGCGCGACGTCGAGACCTTCAAGCGGCGCACCGCGGCGCTCCTCGCCGGCGCGCGCGATCTCGAGATCATCTCGGTCTGGAGCCCGTCTTTCCTGAAGCTGCTGCTCGACGAGATCGCGGCGCGTCACGGCAGCGACGACTGGCAGCGGCTGTGGCCGCGGCTCAAGCTGATCTCCTGCTGGGCGTCGGCGTCGGCGGCGCCGCAAGCGCGTGCGCTGGCCCAGCTCATGCCGACGGTGATGGTGCAGGGCAAGGGCCTGCTCGCCACCGAAGCCCCGATCACGGTGCCGATCATCGCCGCGCGCGCGCCCATGCCGCTCGTCGACGAGGTGCTGCTGGAGCTCGAAGACGACGACGGGCGCCTCGTGCCCATCTACGACGGCGTGCGCGGGCGCGAGTACGGCATCGTCGTGTCGCAGTCGGGCGGGCTCTATCGCTATCGCATGCACGACCGCGTCGTCGTCGCGCCGCCCTATCGCGAGACGCCGGGCCTCGAGTTCGTCGGTCGCGCCGGCGGCGTCAGCGATCTGTGTGGCGAGAAGCTCCACGAGCGCTTCGTCTCTGGCGCGCTCGACGGCCTCTTGCCCGACGCCTTTTTGCGAACGCTCGTCCCCGTGCGCGAGCCACGCGACCATTATGTCCTCGTCGTCGACCGCTTCACCGGCAACGCCGCTGCGCTCGCGGCGGCGCTCGACGAGCGCCTGCGTGCGGCGCACCACTACCATCACGCCCGCGAGCTGGGGCAGCTGGCGCCGCCGCGGGTCTGCATCGCGCGCGACGCCGCCGCGCTCCTCACCGGCGCCTTCGCCGACCGCGGCATGAAGCTCGGCGACATCAAACCGCGCGCCCTGCACACGGGCCCCGTCGACGGCGCGCTCCACGCGCGGCTCACCGTCGAGCGCACCCACGGGAGGCTCTCCGCATGACCACCACCGCAATGAACCGCTGGCGCCGCGCCAGGACCGATCTGCCGACCATCGTGAAGGAGGCGCTCGGCCTCATCCACCTGCTGCTGCGCCGCAGCACCGACGCGAAGGCGGTCTACGACATCCTCTCGGCGCACAACAACCTCGGCGACCGCACGCTCTATCTCAACATGGGCTACTGGCGGGGCGCGACCTCCTACGATCAAGCGTGCGAGGCGCTGGCGCTGCTGCTCGCCGAGCGCGCCCGGCTCGCCGCGGGGCAGACGGTGCTCGACGCCGGCTTCGGCTTCGGCGACCAGGACATCTTGTGGGCGCGCCGCTTCGGCGTGCGCATCGTCGGCTTCAACATCACCGCGTCGCAGGTCTCGGCGGCGCGCGACCGCGTGCGCGAAGCGGGCCTCGCGCTCGACGTCGACTTGAAGTGCCGCTCGGTCCTGCACACCGGCCTCGCCGACAGCTCGGTCGACCGCGTCGTGGCGCTGGAGTCCGCCTTCCATCTGTCCTCGCGCGACGCCTTCTTCGCCGAGGCGCGACGCGTGCTCCGCCCCGGCGGCCGCATCGCGCTGGCCGACCTGTGCGCGGTCGCCAATCCGTCGACGCGCCTCTTCGATCGCGTCAACGCGTGGGTCGCGCAGCGCATGTGGCAGATCCCCGCCTGCAACCACTACGACGCGCGCGAATACGCCGCGCGCCTCGAGGCCGCCGGTTTCGTCGACGTCACCGTCGAGCGCATCACCGACGATGTCTTTCTGCCCTTCGGGGCCTACGCGCGCCGCCACCAATCCGATCCCGACATCGCCGCGCGCGCCAACCCACTTCTGCGCGCGGTCTGGCGGGCGCCGGCCACCGATCGCGTGTTCGACTATGTCCTCGTCACCGGCCGCCGCCCCGAGGCGACCGCATGAGCGCGCGCGCGCCCAAGGACGGCCACACCCTCGAGGAGAACCTGCACACGCAGCCGCTCCATCGCCAGCGCGCGTTCAACAATCACGAGGCGCTGACCGAAGGTTGGTACCCGGCGCTACCGTCGCCGGGCTTGCGTCCCAAGCGGGCGCGATCGGTCCGTATCGGCCGGCAGCGGCTCGTGGTCTATCGCGGCGAAGACGGCCGCGCGCGCGCGCTCGACGCCTTCTGCCCGCACATGGGCGCCGATCTGGCCAACGGCACCGTCGTGGGCGATCAGATCCAGTGCTACTTCCATCAGTGGCGCTTCAACGAGCATGGCGCCTGCACCGGCACGCGCTGCGGCGAGGCGGCTCCCACGGGCGCGCGGCTCGAGGCCTACCCCGTCGAGGAGCGCTACGGCTTCGTCTGGATCTACTCGGCTGCCGTCGCTGCGCATGCGCTGCCGGTCTGCCCCGGGCTCGAGGACGCCGACGTTGCCGCCTGGCATCTCGGACGGGTGCGCCTCTACGCGCACCACCACGCCATGATGGCGGGCGGCATCGACCTCCAGCACTTCGGCAGCGTCCATGACCTCGACGTCGACTTCGCGCTCGAGGTCGCCGAGCGCGAAGCGGGCGTGGCCGACTGGAAGCTCTCGGGAACCCTCGCCGCGGGCGCGAGCTGGCGGCAACGGCTGGGACGCTGGCTCATCGGCGCGCGCTTCGGCTACACGCTGCGCGTCGCCGGCGGCAGCATCGCCGCCATCACCTACGGTCGCGAGCAGCGCTTTCGCGGCGACGGCTTCGCGCTGCCGCCCTTGCACATCCTGTGGGGCTGCGTGCCGACCGACGACGGACCGAGCGAGGTCGACATCTTCATCCTGGCGCGCCGACGGCCCGGCCTCGGCGGCGCGCTCGCCACCCGCGCGCTCATGGGTCTCACCATGGCGCTGCTGGCGCTGCTCCAGGACGACGACGTCAAGGCGTTCCCCAACATGCGCTTCAATCCGCGCAACCTCCTGCCGGTCGACCGCTCGGTGGCGCGCTTCATCCAATACGCCAACCAGCTGCCGCTCTCGCGCTGGTCCAAGGCGCCGCCCGAGCTGGCCGCGCTCGAGCGGGCGCAGCGCTCGTGAGCCTGCGCAAGCCGACGCTCGACGAGTGGTTCTTGGCGCATCAGCTGCGCGCGCTCGCCCGCGACTCGTTCTTCAACCCGGGTACGCTCGAGGTCGACGTCACGGCGATCGTCGAGCGCCATCGCGCGCGCGGCTCGCGGCTGTCGTATCCGGCGCTGGTCATCAAGGCGCTGGCGCTCACCGCCCGCGAGGTGCCCGAGATCAACCGCGCCTATCTGCGCACGCCGCTCGGCGATCGCGTCGTCGAGTTCGATCACGTGTCGGTCAACCTGCCGGTCGCGCTCAGCGAGAACGGCAAGAGCTACCTCTCGGCCATCGTCGTGCGCGACGCCGACGGCAAGAGCGTGGCCGCCATCGCCGACGAGATTCGCGCGGCGCAGGCGCGGCCGATGAACGACACCAAGGTCACGAAGATCGTGGCGCGGCGCCCCAACACGCTCCTGTGGCGCAGCATCCTCAGCGCCATCCACTTCGCCGCCTATCGCTGGCCGGGGATGGGCGCCATGGGCGCCGGCGGCCTCTCGGTCAGCTCGATCATCGAGCACAGCGACGATCCGCCCGTCTTCCGCGCCACGTCGTTCGGCCCCACCGCCATGACCGTGCTCATCACCGGCGTGCGTCGGGTCGAGGGCCGCCACCGCCTGGAGCTCGGCCTCGGCCTCAACCACGTCGCCATGACCGGCCTCACCTTCCGCCGCATGACCACGGTGCTGCACGACCTCCTCGCCACCGACGACGCCGACGCGCTAGCCGCCTTCGACTGATTCGTCTTCGACGATCTCAGCGCGAGCCAAGCCAGGGAGTGGTCGCCTGCAGGACCGCTTCCTCGAGCGCGACGGTGCGCAGGTGCGTGATGCGCTGGTAGTCGGGATCGGCGACCATGCGGCAAAAGGCGGCGCGGTCGGGATAGCGGACCAGCAGCACCGCGTCCCACGCTTGGCCCGGCTCGGCGACGAGCACCGTCGACCCACGGCCGGCGTAGACCACCTCGCCACCGACCTTGGCCAAGAAGGGGGCGATCGCGCGCGCATAGTCGACGTAGCTGGCCTCGCCGCCGCCGCCGACGAAGCGAAGCAGGTTCAACATCACGACGGGGCCGGTCTGGTCTTCCTCGAGGAACCGCTTGAGGTCGCTGCCGCGCGGGTCGATTGCCATGTCGTCCTCCTGAGCCGGCGATGCTACGCCGCTAGCGCGGCAATCCGAAGGCGTAGATCTTGTTGTTGTTGAAGCCCTGCTGGTAGCCGGAGCCCCAGAAGAGCATGCCGCCCGCGATGGCCGGGGCCGACATGATCGATCCGCCGCTGGCGAAGCTCCATAGAATCTGCCCCGTCGCTGCGTCGAGCGCGTACATGTGCCCTTCGCGATCGAACGAGCCGGCGTAGACGACTCCCGCGGCCACGGTCATCGGCCCCATGGCGACGCCGAAGAAGCCGTCGCCGAGGCCGGCGCCCCACACCGGATGCACGATGTCGCCGGTGAGCGGACGGAAGCTGCTCGGATCGGGGGTCTGCCACAGGAGCTGCCCCGTGCCGGCGTCGAGCGCCGCCCACATGCCGCCGTGCGCGGTCTGCCCCGCGTGCTGCCCGGCCGTGAGCGCGAGCTCGGTGTGGTCGAAGTTGGTCACCTGCGTGTAGATGCGCTGCCCGTCGGTGGCGGCGCCGAACTCCATGCCGCCGAGGACCCCGCCCGGGCCGACCGAGGTCGTCCACACGATCTTGCCGTCGTCGGGGTCGAGCGCCCAGAAGACGCCGTTCTTCTGTCCGGCGGCGACCAGATCGCGCGCCCTCCCGCCGACCTTGGCGGTGTAGAGCATCGGCGCCTGACCGAAGTCGAAGTCCTGCGCGTCGAGGTCGCGGCAGTTCTCGGGGTTCGTGATCAGCCACGGCGCGATGCGCTTGTCGCAGGCGAAGGTCCAGGCGCCGTAGTTCTGCAGCTTCTGCGTCCAGCGCACCTCGCCGCTGTCGAGGTCGAGCGCCAGGATCGAGTCGGCGTAGTTGTCGGGGACGTCGTAGCGCTCGTAGCATTCGTGCTGTTGCCCCTGGGGATCGCCCTGGTGCGCGACGAGGCAGCTCTGCAGCACCTCGGGCACGCTGTAGTTGTTCCCGGTGGCGACGTAGACCAGGTTGCGCGCGGCGTCGATGGGCGGCGAGCTCCCCCACACGGCGACGCCGGCGAAGCCGCCCGGCTGCCCGCCGTTGGGCGGCGTCATGTAGCGCTGCCAGACGATGGCGCCGGTCGCGAGATCGACCGCGACCATGCTGCCGCGAAAGCTGCAGCACGGATAGGCGAGCCGCGCCGCCGCCTCTTCCTGCGACGACACACCGACGTAGACCCGGCCGCGATAGACGACCGGCGACTGCGTGACGACGGCGAGCGGATGCGGATCGAGCTTGGTGCGCCACACGAGATGGCCGTCGTTGCGATCGATCGCGTACAGCGACGCGCCCGCTCCGCCGGGGACGTCGACGATGGCGGTGGGCTGGCTGCGCAGATCGCCGATGAGGAGCAGATTGCCGGCGATCGCCGGGCTGGTGCGCGAGATCGAGGTCAAGAGGTTGCCGGTGTACGAGAGGATCGGCTTGGACCAGATCTCGTGGCCGGTGGCCTGGTCGATCGCCCACAGCTTGCCGCCGCCCGCCGCCAGCACGCCCCAGTCGACGGCGTAGACGCGCCCGTCGGCGACGGTGGGAATGGCCGAGACGTTGCCGATGGTCTCGAAGACCCAGCGCGGCGCGAGCGTCGCGACGTTGGCCGGCGTGATGGCGCTCTCGCCGTCGGCCTCGTGCGTGTTGTGGAGATTGCCGCCCCAGACGGGCCACTGCCCGCGCGGCGTGTGCGCCTCGGGCTGCTCGCAGCTGTAGGCGGCGAGGATGGGGAAGAGCGCGAGTGGAACGAAGGCGGCGATCAGTGGACGTGGAAGGCGGAATCGGAGCATGCAGGTCACCTCGCTGCCTTCGGCTCTCGGTCCGCGACCGGTGACGTGCAATCGCGGAATGATAGAACCAATCATAACGGCTGGATAATTTCGTGACGCGGCACGTCAGGCTTCCACTTTTGCGGCGGGCCAACGCCATCGCACGCCGACGTTCGTCACGCGGCGCCGTGCATCTGTACGAAGCGTGGTCCGGGGATCGGGTGGCATCGATCGCGCAACGTTCGAGCCCATGCTGCGACGACTCGCACTGCGCCTCGCGACGGCAGCGACGGTGGCGACGATCGCGGCGCTGCCGGCGGCGGCCGCGGCGCGCGCGCTGGCACCAGACGACGACGCGCTGGCATCGGCGGCCAAGGGTCACGTCCGCGCGCTGCGCGGCTGCTACGAGCTGGCGCCGGAGTCGCCCGCGACCAAAGGGCACGTGGAGGTCGAGGTGCAGCCGGCGGGCGACGTCTCCGACGTCGTCGTCGACGGTCCGCTGCCGACGCCGATCGCCTCCTGCGTGGAGACGCGCGTGCGCGCCTGGAAGTTTCCGCGCTTCCCCGGTCGCGCGCGCCGGCTCAGCTACTCGCTCGTGTTCGTGCCGAGCGGGCCATAGCGCCGGTTCACGGCTGCGGCACGCGCGCGTCCGACTCGCCGACGCCGCCGACCTCGTCATTGGGGCGACGCCGCACCGTGTTCGCCAGGAAGCGCGCCAGATAGGGCGCGGTCCGGCTGCGCGCCGCCTGCGCGACCTCGTCGGGCGTGCCGGCCGCGACGATGTGGCCGCCCTCGTCTCCCGCGCCGGGGCCCATGTCGACGATCCAGTCGCTGCCGGCGACCACGCGCATGTCGTGCTCCACGACGACGACGCTGTTGCCGGCGTCGACGAGCCGGTCGAGCTGCGCCATCAGCTTCTCGACGTCCGCGGGGTGCAGCCCGGTGGTCGGCTCGTCGAGGATGTAGAGCGTGTCGCCGCGCTGGATGCGCTGCAGCTCGGTGGCGAGCTTGATCCGCTGCGCCTCGCCGCCGGACAGCTCGGTCGCCGGCTGCCCGAGCCGCAGATAGCCGAGCCCCACTTCGCGCACCACGTCGAGCGCACGATGCACGTGCGGCTCCTCGGCGAAGAAGGCCCACGCCTTGTCGACGGTCATGGCGAGGACGTCGGCGATGCTCTTGTCGCGATACGCGATCTCGAGCGTCTTGGCGTTGTAGCGCGCGCCGTGGCACGTCGGACAGGGCGCGTACACGCTCGGCAAAAAGAGGAGCTCGACCATCACGAAGCCCTCGCCTTCGCAGGTCTCGCAGCGCCCCTTGGCCACGTTGAACGAGAAGCGACCGGCGTCGTAGTGCCGCGCCCGCGCCGCCTTCGTTGCCGCGAACAGCTTGCGCACGTGATCGAACAGGCCCGTATAGGTGGCGAGGTTGGAGCGCGGCGTGCGGCCGATCGGCTTCTGATCCACGCGCACCAGCCGCCGGATGCCCTCCATGCCCGCGGTGATGCGACCCTCGAGCGCGGCCGCGGCGGTGCGCTCCCGCTCTTCCACCTCGTCTTCGTCGGTGGGGAGCGGATGGCCGAGCCGCTCGGCGACGAGCTCCACCAGCACCTGGCTCACCAGGCTCGACTTGCCCGAGCCCGACACGCCGGTCACCGTCGTGAAGACCCCGACCGGAAGATCGACGGCGAGCCGATGCAGGTTGTTGCGCGTGACGTCGCGCAGCGCCAGCCAGCCGCGCGGCGCACGCGGCTTCCGGTCGGGCAGCACCGCCTCGGCGAACAGGTAGCGGCGCGTCTGCGACTCCTCGACGCGCGCCAGCCCCTCGGGCGGGCCGCTGTAGAGCACGCGCCCGCCGTGCTGGCCGGCCGCAGGACCGACGTCGACGATCCAGTCGGCGCGGCGGATGACGTCCAGCTCGTGCTCCACGACGAAGAGCGAGTTGCCCGACGCCTTCAGGCGAACGAGCGCCTGCAAGAGCGCCTCGGTGTCCGCGGGATGCAGCCCCGCCGACGGCTCGTCGAGCACATAGACGACGCCGAACAGGCTCGAGCGCACCTGCGTCGCCAGCCGCAGTCGCTGCAGCTCGCCCGGCGACAGCGTCGGCGTATTGCGATCGAGCGCCAGATAGCCGAGCCCGAGATCGAGCAGCACCGCCAGCCGCGCCACCAGATCTTCGGCGATGCGCTGCGCCACCGCCGCCTTCTCCGGATGGGCCACGCCCATCTTGCCGAGGTCGGCGGCGCTGCCGGCGGCGTAGGGGCGCATGAGCGCGGCCAGCCGCTTGAGCGGCAGCTTGGAGAAATCGGCGATGTCGTAGCCGGCGAAGGTGACCGAGAGCGACTCGCGACGCAGCCGCTTGCCGTGGCAGAGCGGACACTCGCTGTTCACCAGATAGCGCGCCACCCGCTTCTTGATCGACGGGCTCTCGGTGGTGGCGAAGGTGCTGAGGACGTAGCGGCGCGCGCTCGAGAAGTTGCCCAGATAGCTCGGCTCCTCCTTGCGCTTGGCGGCGCGGCGCGCCTCCTTGCCGTCGTAGCCGATGTAGACCGGCACCACCGGCTGCTCGTCGGTGAAGAGGATCCAGTCGCGATCTTTTTTGGGCAGCTCGCGCCACGGACGATCGATGTCGTAGCCGAGCGTGACGAGCATGTCGCGCAGGTTCTGGCCGTGCCACGCCGGGGGCCAGGCGGCGATGGCGCGCTCGCGGATGCTGAGCGCGTCGTCGGGCACCATCGAGCGCTCGGTGGCCTCGTAGACGCGGCCCAGGCCGTGACAGCGCGGACAGGCGCCGGCCGGCGTGTTGGGCGAGAAGGCCTCGGCGTCGAGGTGCGCCTGACGCGCGGGATAGGTGCCGGCGCGCGAGTAGAGCATGCGCAGGAGGTTCGACAGCGTCGTCACGCTGCCGACGGACGAGCGCGTCGTCGGCGAGCCGCGCTGCTGCTGGAGCGCCACCGCCGGGGGGAGCCCGTCGATCTCGTCGACCTCGGGCACCGGCATCTGGTCGAACAGGCGTCGCGCATAGGGCGAGACCGATTCGAGATAGCGCCGCTGCGCCTCGGCGTAGAGCGTGCCGAAGGCGAGCGACGACTTGCCCGACCCCGACACCCCCGTGAAGACGACGAGCGCGTCGCGCGGCAGATCGACGTCGATGTCCTTCAGGTTGTGCTCGCGCGCGCCGCGCACGTGTACGAATCCCGCGTGATCGTCGACGGGCGCTGGCACGTTCTGGTTATCGGCACGCGGACCGCCCGAGGCAAGGTTGAGGCATCGCGCGATCATGCGACCCGGCGTCGGGTTGTCTTCTGGTCGCCGCGCTCTACATTGGGACGATGGTCAAAATCCCCATCGTCGTGAGCACCGTCGGGTACCACTGGGAAGAGCTCTACGGCGCCTACGACGAGTTCAAAAAGGCCGGCTTCGAAATCGACCTCTTCACCGTCGACGGCACGCCGCCGCGCGCCGATCCGATGAGCCTGCGCCGCACCGGGCCGCTGTCGCTCTTCGGGCTGGGGATGGCCGGCAGCATCGCGCCTTCGACGCCGCGCGGCCGGGAGATCGAAGCGGCGCTCGCGACGGTGCGGCCGGTGGCGGAGCTCGAGCCGGCGGACTACGAGGCCATCTACCTACCCGGCGGCCACGGCTGTCTCTTCGACGTCAACCGCAACGAGGGGCTGCACGCCAAGATCGCCGAGCTCTACGAGACGAATCGCATCCTCTCGGCGGTGTGCCACGCCACGTCGACGTTCGCGCTGGTGCGGGTCGACGGCCACTCGATCGCCGCCGGCAAGCAGCTCACCGGATTTCCGCAGCTCCTCGACGACGTGCTCATCCCGGCGGGCGCCGTCGACAAGTCGTTCCTGCCGCTGCCGCTCTCGAACGAGCGGGTGCTGCGGCAAGAGGGCGTCGACCTGCCGGCGCTCGATCCGCTGCGCGGCGCGATGAACCCGCGGCACATGTGCGTGTCGTTGCCGTTCATCACCGGCGTCGGGCCGAAGTCGGCGCGGCCGGTCGCGCGGGCGGTCATCGGCGAGCTGCGCGCGCGCAGCCAGCGCGCCGCGGCGGCCTGATCAGGGCGCGGGTTCGTCCCAGACCGGGCGGAACATGATGGCGATGCGCGGCTCGGCGCGCGCGACCTTCGGGATCGCGTGCTGGTGCGTGCGCTGGCAGCTGCCGCCCATGACGAGCAGATCGCCGCAGCCGATCGAGAGCGCGCGCGAAGGGCCGCCGCCGGTCGGGCGCAAGAGGAATTTGCGCGGCGCACCGATCGACACCGTCGCCACCAGCGCCTCGGACAGCTTGCGCGCGACGTAATCGCCGTGCCAGGCGACGCTGTCGCTGCCGTCGCGATAGAGCGCCAGGGAGACGCGCGGAAACGAGGTCGCGTACTTCAGCTCGAGCGCCACGCGCATGCGCTCTACGACGGGGGGACGCGCGGGCGGCGCGAGCACGGCGACGAGGCGCGGCACGTCGACGACGCGGTCGTACATCTTGCGCGACTCCTCGCGCCACGCGACCGTCTGGCGCAGCTCGTCGAAGAGCGCGGCGTGGCCGGCGAGCCAGCCGCGCGCCAGGTCGATCCACGCGTCGTCGCCGAGGTGCGTGCGCTCGAGCGCCGCGAACGCGCCGTCGCAGCGCGGCTCTTCGCGCCCGAGAAGCCATCCCTGGTACATCGCAAATCAGGTAGCACCGATTTCGCGCGGTGCACGCGGCGCTCAGGGGGCGCAAGGTCCCACTGACGTCGTTCCCCCGGCGGGTGCAACGCGGACCGTGACATTGGCCACGCCTTTCGTTCGTTCTGCTTCACGTGCGTGTTGCTGCGTGTTATGAGCCGCCCATGCGTCGAGGGGGAATCGTCATCGCGCTGCTCGCGGGCAGCGTGGGTTGCGCGACCACGGGGGTTGGTGATGGACCCGCGGCGCCGAGTCAGTTTCCGAGCCGCGCCGCGCTCGACAAGATCGCCGCGACGCCGGCACCGGTGAAGCTCGCCGCCGATCCGGGCGTCGAAGCCGACGGCTGGCAGCTCACGGGTCCTTTGCCCGACACCATCGAGCCGATGCAGTACTCCGACGGGTCGCCCTTCCAGGCCATACTCGAAGAGGTCGCGGCGCGGCGGCCCGGGCTCGTCGCCATGCCGGCCAGCATGCATTGCGTCGCGCAGGAAACCGGGCTTTTCCTCCTCAAGAAGCACGCGCTGCCGGCCGAGCGGCTGGCGCGCTTCATCGCCGGTCGGTGCGGCGCCGTTGCCGCCGACGTCCAGGTCACGTACTCCGATGCACCCGCGCCCGAGCGCCTCTCGCCCGAGCGCGCCAGCGAGGAGCTGCGTAAGCTGGTCCTCGAGAGTCTGCAGCGTGCGCTCAAGGGCGGCCCTCAGCAGGCCGGCATCTGGTTCGGTCAGCGCGACGGACGCGCGGCCGTCGTCATCAGCGTCGCCACGCGTCGCGCCAACCTCGACTCGCTGTCGATCGTGCCGGCCGGCGACGGTCGCGTCGTCGTGCGCGGCGAGCTGCTCGAAGCCGCCGACCATCTCGAGGGCGTCTACAACCGCGGCCACTTCGGCTTCGGCCGCTGCGTGAGCGATCCGAGCGTCGCGCTGCCGCGCTTCCAAGTCACCTGCGCCGTCGATCCGACCGACGCGTCGGCGTGGATCGAGGTCGCTGCATTCTCCGCCGGTCGCGTCCTCGGGCACGTCGTCGCCAACCTCATCGTCTTTCCCAACGGCACGCCGGCGGCCGCCTACCACGACGCCGGCTACGTGACGCGCTCGGTTGCGGCGGGCGCCGACGCGCGCGAGCAGCTGCTGGCGCTCCTCAACGAGGTCCGGCGCGGGGCGGGCCTGCCCGAGGTGGCGCTCGCGGCGCGCGAGAGCGAGGTCGCCACGCGTGTCGGTCCACACTACTTCGCGGCCGTCGCCGGCATCGAGTCGGAGCTCAACGCCGACGCGGTCGTCCTCGGCCTGCGCGCCGGCTGGGAGATCGAAGGCGACGTGCTCAGCGGCGAGTTCACCGCCGGGGCGCTCTCCAACAGCGACGATCTCGGCCGTCTGCTCGACTACGTCCTCGAGCGGCCGTCGGGGCGCGAGGCGCTCCTCGGCCACGCGACGCGGCTAGTCGCGCTCGGCCCGGTGCTGGCGCCGGAGCAGCACATCATCGCGCTGGTCGCCTCGAGCTACGCGCTCTTCGGCGGTGCCAATCACGAGGCCGACGCCAAGCGCGTCGTCGGCCGCCTCACCAAGGCGCGCATCGATCAACAGATGAGCGCGCCCTTGCCGCTGGCGGCGATCGACGGCTATGCGCAAGAGGCGGCAGGGCGGGTGCAGCGCGGCGAGCTGCAGCCGAAGCGGGCGCTCGAGCGCATCCTCCAGCGCAGCGCCGAACGGCTCCCCGGCGTTCCGTTCCACGGCTGGGTCTTCGAAGCCTCGTCGCTCGACGACGTCCGCTTCCCGCGCGAGCTGATCTGGTACCCCATCGCGGGCGTCACGGTGTCGGTGACGCACTACCGTCCGCGCAACAGCCCGTGGTCGCGTCTCGTCGTCTTCATCGTCGTCGCCTCCACCCACGGCAGCGGCACCAGCGTCTCCCGCCCCAGCCACGCGATGTAGCGCGTTCGCTCGGGCGGCCTGGGCGCATGGCGGCTCCCTGAGCGAGCGACGGCCCGACGAGGCGGCGCTGCGTCGCGCACCATCGAGTAGTCAGCGGAGATGCCGGCCCGTATTCCGTCGAGGAGGCGGGCGCGCTGGCGCACCGCGTGCAGCCTCGCTCTCGCAGGCTCGCCGACGCGAGCGGAGGCAGTCCCATGACATTCCGAGCACTCACCAAGATCTGCGCGATCGTCGCGCCCCTCGCTCTGGCCGGGGTCGCGCACGGGCAGTCGACGACCACGCAGCCGTCGACCGGCACGACCATGGACCAGCAGTCGCCCGCCACGACGGGGACGATGCCGCCACCGACCGACGTGGCTCCGGCGCCCGAGGCGCCACCGCCTACCAGCGAGGCCGTGCCCGTCGTGACCCCGCCGCCTCCGCCGCCACCGGCACCCACTCCGGTCGCAACCAACAACGGTCGCCATCGCAACAAATACTTCGCGCCACACGAGGTCTCGCTGACGACGGGCGCCGGCGTCGCGAACTACTTCGGCGGTGCCGACTCGCCTGACACCGTCGAGCCGGGCGCCGCGTGGGATGCGCGCATCACCATGGGTATCCACTCTCCCGTCGCGCTCGAAGCGGCCTACATGGGCGCGGTCAACAACATCGACGTCGGCAACGGCGGCCACGGCCAGCTGCACTCCAACGGCTTCGACGGCGACGTGCGCTTCCAGCTGCCGACCCGCGTGCAGCCCTACGTCTTTGGCGGCGTCGGCTACAATCATATGGAGGTGCGCAACGCCGGCACCGGCGCGGCCGGCAACTACGTCGGCAAGGACGATCAGGTGACCGTCCCGGCCGGTGGCGGTGTGACCGCCTACGTCGGGCGGCATGTCACCGTCGACGCACGCGGCACCTACCGCTTCATCCCCGACAACGGCATCACCGTCATGAGCGATCGCCATCTCCATCAGTGGCTGGCGCAGGCGCACGTCGGCTACGCGTTCTGACCTGACGGCGCGGCGCTCACTCGACGGGCGCCGCGCCCTTCCCTACGTACTCAGCCCACCGGCACACCGGGAACGTCCGATGCATCTTCGCGACGGTGACGTCTACCGTCGGAGGAGAGACATGGACACCGTATACGGAGCAGCGGACATGACGAACGTGGAATTCCCGACCCGCGTGAGCGCGCGCGGCATCCTCAGCGGCGTGCTCGTCGGGCTGGCCTTCGCGCTCATGCTGATGGTCCTCGGCGCGGCGATCGGCCTGACCGCCTTCGAGCCGCGCGGCGACGTGGCCAAGGGTCTCGGCATCGGCTTCGCCGGCTGGGTGCTGCTGAGCTTGATCATCAGCGCCTTCGTCGGCGGCTGGATCGCGACCAGCGCCGCGCGCGCGGTGCGCCGTCGCGACGGCGTGCTTCACGGCATGGTCACGTGGGCCGCGGTGACGCTGGTCGGCGTGTCGCTCCTCGGCGGAGCGGTGCGCAGCGCCGTCGGCGGCATCTTTGGAATCGCCAAGACGGCCACGCAGGCGGCCGCCTCCTCGCCGGCGGTCAACCGGGCAGCGAGCGACGCAGCGCAACAGCCGGGCATGCAGCAAAAGCTCGGCAACGCGCTCGACAGCGCTACCGCGAATCCGCAGCAGCTCGCGGCGAAAGCGGATCAGGCGGCGAGCGGCGCGGCGATGGGCACGTGGGGAATGCTGGCGGCGCTGCTCCTGCCGCTCTTCGCGGCCATCGGTGGTGGCGTCGTCGGGGCGGGGCGGGAGCGGCGCGTGATCGGTCTGCCCGCCGAGCGCGAGCTGCGCCGGCGCAAGCCGGTCGTCGTCTCGCCCTCACGCCACGAGGTGCCGACGCACCCGCTGCCAAGCACCTGAGCGGCGTCGCGCGTCGCGGTCCAGCGCCCCAGCAAGAGACGGAGGGCGCCGGGAACCATTATCGCGACCTTGATCCAATCGAGGACCCCGGCATCGCCGGCGGCGCCGCCGACTCTCAACAGCTCCGTCATCAGCTCGTTCGTCATCGCCATCGCTCCGTCGTCTCTCGAGCGAACGGCTAAGCAAGGCGCGTACCGCACGTCGCGCGGAACGCGCGCGACTGGCGCGAGCAATCAGTAGAGGAAGAAGCGAGAGTGGCGCGGGGGCTGCGGCGGGAGCGCTTTTCCGTCGGTGGCGCACTTCACGAGAGGGCGCCCGCACAGACTTGCGAGCCGCGCGTCCGATTCGTAATTTGATGCTCGTCACGGCGAATCGGTCTCATGCTCGAGCGCGGTGCCGGAAAGCCGCCGCGCGGTTGTCGAGATCTTGACCACGGTGTCTTGGATTCTGTCAGGCGCGTTGGACGTTCTCGCACCGGCCCTCCACGTCCGCCGCGGACTTCGCGACGGCACAGCGCTTGCGATGGCTACGTGCGAGCCCGGAGGAAGTGATCATGCGCATCCTGACAATCTCGACGATCGGCCTCGCTGCAGCAGCGACCTATCTATACGCGTTCGACCCGCACTTCATGATCGGATCGGCCGCGACCGATCTGGCGATCCTGAGCTTCGCGAGCCGACTGTCATCACTACCCAGCCTTCTCGCCGCCGCCGGCGCGATCGTGCTGGCGCTCGCTTGGCGCTGGCACAGCCGTCTGGCGGCCGCCGTGGCGCCGCGTGGCGATCGCGACATCCGGCTGACTTCGTATCCATCGGTGACGATCATCCGCCCGGTGCGCGGCCGTGACGTTGGTGCCGAAGAGAACTTTCGCGCCGCCCTCGACACCGGCTATCCGGGCGACGTCGAGACCCTCTTCATCTTCGACGACAACGACGACCCGGGCCTGCCGGTCGCGCGCCAGGTAGTGCGCGAGCATCGCGCTGCTGGACGACGTGGCTCAGCCGGTGTCGTGGTCGCCGGCTCGCCCCCGCCGGGCCGCACCGGCAAGCTCAACGCCATGATCATCGGCGCCGAGCACGCGACCGGCGAGCTCATCGGCTTCGGCGACTCCGACACGCGCCCCGATCGCAAGGTCCTGCGCGGCGTCGTCGAGGCGCTCATGACGACGCCGAAGGCGGGCTCGGCGTTCGCGCCGGTCCTCGTCGATCAGCCCGCGGTCGCCGCCGGTGACGCGCTCTACGCGCTCATGCAGAACGCGATGTACTCGCCGCTCGCTGCCGAGGCGGCAGGAACGACGCGCACGCTGCCGTTCATCATGGGCCAGCTCATGGTCTTCACGCGCGAGGCGCTCGACGCCATCGGCGGCGTCGCCACCGCGCAGGGCCAGCTCGTCGACGACATGTACATCGGCAAGCGCGTTCACGAGGTCGGCTACCGCAACGTCATGAGCACGCGGCCGCTGCACATCGCCACCGGCGGCATGACGCTGCGCGAGTTCCTGCCCGTCTATCGCCGTTGGATGGCCTTCTCCAAGAACGGCCTGCCGCTGTCGTTCACGTGGCGCCAGTGGATGACCGGCGTGACGTTCTATGGCTCTCTCATCCTCGCCATCGTCGCCTATGCCACGGGCGGCTTCTTCGCGGCGCTGCCGTCGCTGATGGCGCTGGCGCTCGTCGGTGCCAGCCAGCTGGTGTTGCAGCGCCGCTACGGTGGCGCGTCGATCCCGCTGCGCCTCGCCTGGACGGCGTGGGGCGTGTTCGTGCTGGCGCCGGTCATCATGGCCGGCAATCTGTTTCGCCGTCAGGTCAGCTGGCGCGGGCGGGTCTACACGCTCGACTCCGCCGCCGCGCTCGCGCCGGCGCTTCACGTCGCGGCGAACGACAACTCCACCACGGTCCAGGACAAGCCGACCTGGCAACAGGTCGCGTGAGGTGATCCGATGAACGCTCTATTGATGATGGTTCCGCTCGTGGTCGCCAGCGCAATGCCCGGTTACAAACACGTCGGCGGCGCCAATGGCGTCGAGGTCTATCGACAGATGCAGTCGCCGGACATCGACCTCGTCGCCGAAGGTGACATCGACGCGCCGCCCAGCATGGTGCGCGGCATCGTCCTCGACTACGCCAACGCGCACTCCTTGAGCGACCACGTCGCCGAGAGCAAGGTGCTGTCGACGAAGCCGGGCGAGATGGTCGTGTACCAGCGGCTCAAGCTGCCCGTCGTCGCCGACCGCGACTTCACGCTGCGCGCGTTGTGGGGCGAGCGCGGCGGCAACCTCTGGACTCGTTACACCGTCGACAACGCGCGCGGCCCCGAAGCGCGCGACCAGATCGTGCGCGTCTCGACGCTGAACGGCGGCTGGGATCTGATGCCCATCCGCGGCGGCTCGGCCACCCACGCCGTCTATCGCGTGCGGATCAATCTGGCGGGCTCGATCCCGCGCTGGATGGTCTCGGGCGGCGCGGCCAAGGATCTGCCGAAGCTGTTCGAAGGCGTTCGCCACCAGGCGCAGCGTCAGGTCGCTCGCGCCATGCGCTGACGAAGCCGGCGTCGGCTGCCGGGTGATTCTCGGCTGAACGCGATACTCTGACGGCGTGAAGCTTCGTCCATTTTTGCCGCTCCTCATCGTCGCCGCACTCTCCTCCACCGCCCTCCTCGTCCGCGCCCGCGGGCTCAGCCCAACGCTCCCGACGCTGCCGCCCGAAGGCGGCCTCGCGTACGACGTGCGCGACGCCGACACGGGCGCGCTGATTCCGTGCAAGCTGACGCTCGTCGGCGTCGACGGCACGCCCGACCCGCGCTTCACGCGCAACGACATCGGCCGGCAGGAGGGCGAAGGCAGCGTCGTCGCCTACGACCGCGTGCTGTCGATCGCGGGCGTCGGCGTCGTCCACGTCCCCGCCGGCAGCTACGACGTCTACGTGAGCCGCGGCCCCGAGTGGGACCTTCACGTCGAGCGCAAGGTGCACATCGCCGACGGCAAGTCGGCGGTCGTGCAGGCGCGGCTCAAGCACGTGGTCGACACGACCGGCTGGCTGAGCGCCGACTTCCACGTGCACGCCTCGCCGTCTTCGGATTCGCACGTCCCGATGCACGACCGCGTCTACGAGTTCGTCGCCGACGGTGTCGAGCTCATCACGTCGACCGATCACAACGTGGTCAGCAACTACGGGCCGGTCATCGAGGAGCTCGGCGTGGGTCGCTACTTGACCAGCATCACCGGCGACGAGCTCACCACCAACGGCTGGGGCCACTTCGGCGCCTGGCCGCTGCCGCATGACCTCGAGCGCGCGGGCCAGGGCGCGGTCCTGGTTCACGGCAAGGGGCCCAAGGACTTCTTTGGCGAAGTGCGCGGCCGCGCGCCGGAGGCGATCATCAACGTGCACCACCCGCGCATCGACGCGGAGATCGGCTACTTCAACATCGGCGGCTTCGACGCGCACGGCGACAAGGCGTCGCGCCGCGGCTTCAGCTTCGACTTCGACGCGGTCGAGGTGCTCAACGGCTATCAGGACGCCGAGCGCCGCTCGGTCGACCGCATGATCGACGACTGGTTCGCGCTTTTGCAGCACGGTCACATGGTGACGGCGACGGGAAACTCCGACACGCATCACCTCGACCACAACATCGGCGGGTATCCGCGAAACTACGTGCGCGTGCAGGATGACCGAGTGGCGGCGCTGAGGGATCCGAGCGAGATCCCGCGCGCGGTCAAGGCGCACCGGGTTCAGTTCACGACCGGGCCGTTCGTGGTGCTGACGGTGGGCGGTGTGGGGATTGGCGATGTGGCGAGGGCGGTGGGCGGCGCGGCGAAGGTGGAGATCGAGGTGCGCGCGGCGCCCTGGGTGAGCGTGTCGCGGGTGACGCTATACGTCGATGGGAACGAGGTGAAGCGGTGGAAGGTCGCGCGAGGGGGAGGCGCGCCGGGGGCGGCGGAGGCGGTCAGGTTTCGGGAGAGCTGGGATGTGAAGCTGAAGCGAGATGGGTGGACGGTGGTGCGGGTGGATGGCGACGAGCCGTTGGCGCCGGTGGTGGGGGATCGCAAGCGGTTCGATGTGCGGCCGTTGGCGGTGACGAATCCGGTGTTTCTGGATGTCGATGGGAATGGGAAGTTCGATGCGCCGGTGGGGCATGGGGGGCACTAGGGTCAGCGGAGGATGCGGGAGAGGCTGAGGGCGAGTTGGCTTTGGAGGAGGCCGACCAGGCTTTCTAGCTCGCGGCCGTCTACGCCGAGGCGGGATTGGAGGTGGGTGCGGGTGCCGGCGGCGAGGCGGGCGCGGAGCTCTTGGAGGCGGCGGCCGGCGGTGGCACGGGAGACCTGCTCGACGATGGCGATCTGGTCGAGGGGAAGGCCGTCGACGAAGTGGAGGCGTAAGAGCGTGCGCTCGGAGGGGGCGAGGGAAGCCATCGCGGTTTCGAAGGCGGCTTGGAACGCCTCGCGATAGCGGGACTTCAAGTAGCCGAGCTCCAGGTCGTCGTCGTTGCCGACGAGGTTCGCATCGTCGGTGGGCTGGGCGGTGGGGCCGCGTTTGAGGTTGAGCGCGGTGCGGATGGCGGCGACGCGGACCCAGCCGGCGATGGGGCCGCGGCCGGCGTAGGCGGTGATTCGCGGCGGGCCGTTGGTCCAGACGAAGAGCTTCTCGCGGAGGAGCTGCAGCACTTCATCGGCGAAAGAGCTCGAGGAATCGATCCGGCGTACGGCCGGGCGCGCGGCGTCGAGATGGCGCTCGAAGGCGACGAGCGCTTCGACGCTGCCGGCGGCGCAGGCGGTCGCGAGGTAGAGGTCGCTGAGCTGGAGCGCCAGGAGCGCGGCGGGGGCGCGGCGATCGTCGAGGCCGGGGGGCATCTTCGTGGCCAGCGCGGCGACGAGCTCTTCGTCGGCGAGGTCGACGCCGGGCCACGTCGCGCGGCCCGCCGCCGCCGCCGCCGCCAGCGC
>JAQBQH010000237.1 GCA_028287105.1 Myxococcales bacterium | reverse complement strand
GTGACGGTGACGACGACGCCGACGCCGACGCCGAACAAGGCCGCTGCGCCCGCGGTCAGCGTCACCAAGGCGCGCGTCGAGTCGCCGAACCCGGTCCGCCGCCGCCCGCGCCGCGAAGCGGACGATTTGCCGATGACGGTGGTGCCGGCCGATCCGCCGCCGCGCCTCCTGTCGCAGCCACTGGCGACAACGCCCGCGCCGACGGGGCATGCCGCGCCGCCGACGGTGACGACGCAGCCGGCGACCGAGTCGCCTTCGCCAGTACGCCTGCAGCCGGCGCCCGCGCGCGTCATTCCGCGCGACGAAGAGCCGCCCCCGTCGGCGCCGCCGCCGTCGAGCGATCCGACGACGCTGCCGCCGCCCACGCCCGCCAACTAGGGCGCGCCCGAGCTGGCCTCGCGCGTCTGAGATCGCGGCGCGCTCAGCGGCCGGTGAAGATGGGCTTCCGGCGCTCGAGGAACGCGCGCACGCCTTCGTGCGCATCGGAGGTGTGCGAGCAGGTTGCCTGCGCGTCGGCTTCGAACGCCAGGAGCTCGGCGAGCGGCAATTCGAGCGCGCGATGGAGCGCCCGCTTGGTGAAGCCCTGCGCGATCGGCGGCCCGTCGGCGAGCCGGCGCGCGTAGTCGTAGGTCTCGTCGGTGAGCCGCTCGGCGTCGACGACGCGCGTGACCAGGCCGATGGCTTCGGCGCGCGCCGCGTCGATCGGCTCGGCGCGCATGAGCAGATCCATCGCCTGCGTCGGTCCGACGACTCGCGGCAGGAGCCAGGACAGCCCGAAGTCGGCGGTCAGACCGACGCGGTGAAACGCGGCGCCGAGCCTCGCGCGCGACGACGCGAAGCGCACATCGCACGCCAGCGCCAGCGACAGCCCGGCACCGACGGCGGCGCCGTCGATCATGGCGATGACCGGCTTGGGCAATTCGCGCAGCGCCGGGATCAGCTGCGCGTCGACGAGCAGGTTGGCGCGCCGCACGTCGAGCGGCTGCGCCAGCCGCTCGGGCATGGTCTTCAGATCGCCGCCCGCCGAGAAGGTGCCGCCGGCCCCGGTGATCACCACGACCCGCACGTCCCCATCGGCGCCGGCATCGTCGACGCGCGCGCGCAGCGCCTTCCACTCGTCGGGACCGAGCGCATTTTTCACGTCGGGCCGGTCGAGCGTGATGGTGGCGATCCGCTCGGCGACTTCGTAACGCACGCTCACGATCGTTCCCTCACCGCAGCACCTCCGAGTAGGCTTGAAGCTCGACGCCGGCGCCCAGCACCAGCACCGCCGCTTCGGCGACGGCGTCGGTGACCCCGGCGAACGTCAGCCGCACGTCGCGCACCAGGCCCGGCCCGAGCCGCGGCGCGGGCGGGTCGACCAGCGGCGCCGCATCGAGGCCGCTCAGCCGCAGCTTGTCGAGCGCCAGGGGCTTATCGTCGCCGCCCGGATTGGTCACGCGCACGCGGACGAGCAGGGTAGCGGCGGCCTCGTCGCGCTCGGCAGCGACAACCGCGTAGCGCACGCCGGCGTCGTCGACGGGGAGCTCGTTCGGCGTCGCGCGCAGAAAGCGCTCGAGCGCCGTGGCGCGCTCGCCCGGGGCACGCTTCGCGTAGGCGGCGACGGCGGCGGGGCGCTCGCACAGCTCGGCGTTCGGGGCGGCGCTGTCGCGCGACGGATCGCGCCAGCCTGCGAGCGCGCCGTTCTGCCGGATGAGCGCCAGCCGCAGCGCAGCGTCCTCCGGCGTCACCAGCGCTCCCAGCCGCGCGACCGCCCAGCCGCCGGCGCCCGGCGCCCACGCCGGGTGGCTGCGCAGGAACGCCTGCAGCGACACGGCGACGCGCGGCGGCAGCTCTCCGGTCGCGAGCAGATAGCGACCGAGCGCCATCGTCTCGGGCACGAGCCGCTCCCGCTGCACCCGCGCGTGCTCCTCGCCCGGCACCACGATCTCGCGCGCGCCCGACGGCGTCAGACAGAGCGCGCCGTCGACGGCGGAGAGCACCGCCAGGTAGTCCTCGGTCTGCACGCCGCGCCAGGTCGACGCCGCCCGCGGCAGCGCCTCCAGCTCCGCGACCATCCGCAGCTTGTCTGCCTCGCTCACCCGCGCGCCCGCCACCGCCGCGTCGCGCGGGGTCACCGTCGAGGTCACACCGCCATCCTCGACGACGGCCGCCGGCGTCACGGCCACGAGGTGCAGATAGCGGAAGGCCAAGACCCCGCCCACGAGCAGCACGCCACCGACGGCGATGAGCGGTGCGACCGAGCCCGATCGCGCGCTGCGCCGCTCCGGCCGCGTCACCACCTGCGCCGGCGGGATCGTCGACGAGACGCGCTCCGACCCGACCAGCTGCGCCGTCGCGGCGCGGCCGAGCGCCGGCGATGGCGGCGAGATCTCCGTCGCCGCGTCGCCCGACACCGGCCCATTGACCGACGGTGGCGGCGCATCCTCGGGCCGCGGCACCACGTCCTGCACGAAGGCGCCGACGTCCTCGCGCGTCAGCGACGGCGCGGCCTGCGACAGCCACGCCGACAGCTCGCGCGCCACCTCCGCCGCCCGCCCATAGCGCGCATCGCGACTGCGCTCGAGCGCCTTCAAGACGATGCGATCGAGCTCCGGGGCGATGTCGCGCCCGCGTCGCGACGGGGCGTCGACCTTGGCGTTCTTCACCTGGTCCGACACTGCGCCCGGGTTGTCGCCGTTCCACAGCGCCGACCCGACCAGCAGCTCCCAGAAGATCGTCCCCAGCGCGAAGAGATCGCTGCGCCCGTCGAGCGGCTCGCCGTTGATCTGCTCCGGCGACATGTAGCGAATCTTGCCCATGACCGCGCCCGACTCGGTCTTGTGCAGCTTGCCCGTCGCCTTGGCGATCCCGAAATCGGCGATCTTCACCTCGCCCGAATAGCTGACGAGGATGTTCTGCGGCGAGACGTCGCGATGCACGATTCCAAGCGACTGTCCGTCGTTGCCCTTCTTGTCGTGCGCGTAGGCGAGCCCGCGCGCCGCCTCGGCGATGATGAACGCGACCACCGGCACGGGGATGCGGATTCCGCGGGTGAGCGCCCGTTCGCGCAAGCGGCCCAAATCGACGCCGTCGACCAGCTCCATGGCCAGGTAGTACACGCCCTCGATCTCGCCGAAATCGAACACCTGCGCGACGTTGACGTGGGTCAACGAGCTGGCGATGCGCGCCTCGTCGACGAACATGGCCTGGAAGTCGCGCGCCCCCTCGAACACCGGCAGGACCCGCTTGACCGCCACCTGCTTTTCGAAGCCCGCCGCGCCCTGGTAGACGCCGCGGAAGACCTCCGCCATGCCGCCCTGCGCCAGGCGCTCGAGGAGAAGGTATTTCCCGAAGGGGATCGGCTGCATCTGGGGGCTTCGACTATACCAAAGTTAAAATTGTTCTTAAGCTGACTGTTGGTCAACCAACGTTCCAGTAGTATCAGTCCCCGCGAGGGGAATGATTCAATGCGTCTAATCCTAGTTACGGTGGCAGTGATTACGGCGGCGGCCGGATGTGACAAACCGCTCGACACGACGCGCGTCGTCGAGCCCTACGGCACTTTCGGCGAGATCATCTATCGCGAAGGCTGCCAGCGCGTCGCCTATACCGGGCAGCTCGCGCAGAAAGCGGCGGGCACGATCCAGACGGTAGACGTCTCTGGATCGCTCGGCCGCTCGGTCTGTGTAGAGAACGCGGCGCCACCGTCGGACGCGCCGATCAAGCTGTCGACGATCGTGCAGCAGAAGGCCGAGCTGGTCACGACCGTCGACAACGTCGCGCCCAAAGACTTCCTCGACACGCTCGAGAACTTCCTCGAGCAGCTGCGCCCGCTCGCCGACGACGGCACCATGGAGCACGCCATCGCGTCGCTCGGAGATCTTCTCGGCACGATGGCCGCCGATCCCGACTTCTCGCCGGCGCTGGCGCGGCTCGCGACCCGCGTCGGCTACCGCCCGACCAAGACCGCGGCGGGGCTGGTGCGCACCATCGTCAATTATCCCAACATCGACGACTTCCTCGGCAAGACGCTCGGGCTCATCGCGCCGGGCGGCACCGCCGAGACGGAGTGGAAGCAGCTCCTCACTGCCGGCTCGATGGCGCTCAAGAACGTGCAGCCCGTCGCCAATCCGGCCGACTCCGAGCGCACGCTCAAGCTGGCGCTCAACCTCATGACCTCGACGCATCCCGATCTCGCCACCGGCGCCGCGCGCCCGCTCGTCGCGCGCGACTATCGCGGCCTGGCGACCGCGCAGACGCTCAACGGCAAGGTGCAGGCGCCGTTCGTGGACAAGGACAACGACGGCCTCGCCGACGTCGACAACATGGGCCACTTCGTCGACGCCAGCGGCAACGTCCTCGCCGTCCCGTCGCCGTTCCCCGAGCTCGGCCCCGCCGACACGGCGCCGCGCGATGCGCAGGGGCGCGCGCTCACCGCGCAGGGCGGCACCACCACGGTCTACAAATATTTCGACCTCGACGGCACCGTCTTCGGCGGCCTGGCACGCGAGGGGCTCAAGCTGATGGATCCGCAGAAGGACACCACGCTCGGCCTCGTCTGGGGGGCCTCGGCGCTGCTCGGCCCGCGCAAGTCGCAGACGCAGATCTACATGGATTCGGCGGGCGGCATGATCGGCTCGCTCAACTACAACGGCTTCGACACCACGCAGTCGGCGGTGCTCGATCTGGTCCACGGCTTCGTGCAGCTCTTCGGCGATCCGAGCGCCGACTCCACGTTCCAGGCGACGGCGACGCTGCTCAATCAGTACGAGTCACCGACGGCGCGGCTCATCGGCGCCATGCTCGACGCGGTCGACCGCGGCAAGAAGCACCCCGAAGCGCAGGTCCCCGAGACCAGCGTCCTGTACGACGAGCTCATGCCGCTGGTGAACCGCATCCTCGCGGTGCCCGGCCTCGCCGATGACCTCATGAACGCGCTCGAGGACAACCGCACCAAGGATCTGGCGCCGATGATCGCGCGCCTCATGGCGGCGCGTAACCAGATCGACTTCGTGCGCACGGGCCCGGCCTATCCGCTCAAGATGAACGGCCAGGATCTCGATGCCGTCGACCCCGTCGACCGCACCAAGCCCGACGACGACTTCAACCGCTCGCTCATGCAGCGCATCGCGCACCTCATTCACGACGCCAACGGCGTGCGCTTCTGCAACAAGGCCGGCGCCAGCGCGCTCGGCGCGACGTTCCCCAACGAGTGCGACATGTTCCAGATCGACGACCTCGCGCTCTTCTACATCTTGAACATGCAGACCGACGCGTCGACCGCGTCGAACCCGAGCGCCAAGGCAGGCGCCGACTTCTGCGGCCACCTCGTCACCAACAATGTCCTCATCAACACGGGCTGCACCACCGGCCTCATCGAGGGCCCGCTCGGAGCCAACCTCAACGGCTTCAAGCAATTCCCCACGCCGGCCGGCCTCAACCGCGCGCTCTTCTTGAAGCGCGGCGTCGACGGCAACTCCTTCCTCGACAACACGACCAACGACCAGCCCTGCGCCGACGGCGACAAGTTCATCGACGCCCACGACAAGTCGCTCTTCGCGTGGGAAGCGCGCATGGTCAACGCGCCCTCGGGCAACGCCAACGCGACGTTCTACACGGCCATCGCGCCGCTCGTCGACGCCTTCGCCAAACACGACGAGTGCGTCGCGCGCAATCCGCAGAACATGCAGTGCACCAAGACGCAGAACGCAGCCAAGATCCTCGTCGACCTGTTCGCCATGTTGCACACGCACTGGGCCTCGCCGACCTCGACCTACGCCGGCCACAAGTACCAGTCGACGATGCCGAGCGCGCCGCGCTTCTCGTACCCGGACAGCGTCGTCTCCTACGAGCCGCTCATGATCGAGGTGCTCGGCCAGGGCGACCTGATGCCGGCGCTCCTCGCGCTCGCCCCGACGCTGAACACCATGACCGTCGACGGCAAGGCCGGCAGCCCGCTGGCCCGGCCGTCGATCCTGGCGACCGCGCGCTATCTCCTCCAGCCCGGCGTGGCCAAGGGCATCGCCTATCGCAGCGGCGCGACCTCGACCGTGCGCTCCGACGGCACGACGGCGGTGCCGGTGACGACGCCGTACTACATGATCGCCGACGCCTACGCGGCCAAGCGCGCGGCGCTGGCGCAGGCCGGCATGCCGCAAGGGGCGGCTTGGAAGACGTCGACCTCTGCGCTCGTCGACCAGCTGCTCACGGTGCAGAAGAACGCCAACGGCACCTACCAGTTCGCCAACCGCCGCTTCCGCGGCATCTCGATCCTCATGGTCAACTTCCTGCGCGGGCGCATCGCCGCCCACGCCAAGGCGGGCGACCTCGACACCTGGGTGCACCAGACGCTCACGCAGGACATGACCGACACGCTCGGCGGTCCCACGTTCGCCGCCCTGGCCGACTTCACGGCCAAGGTCGAGAACGACACCGACGCGCGCACGCAGCTCTACGGTTTGTTGCAGTACTTGGTCAACGAGGCCGATAACGATCTCGCGTTCCAGACCGCGCTGACCACCATGGCCGACCAGGTGCAGATGTTCCTCGACGACCCCGATCTCGTACCGGTCGCGCGCGTGATGGGCGCGGCCCTGGATCCGCAGAAGGGCACCGTCGATGCGCAGCTGACGCTGATGAACAAGGCGCACGGGCTCGACACCAAGAAGGCGCTCTTGACCATCCTGCGCAATCTCTACAAGCAGGACACCAACGGGATCTATCCGGCCTCGAACCTGGCCGACGTGCTCTCGGAGCTCAACCGCGCCACGCCAGGGCAGGGCGGCGCGTTGTCCGGCGCCGATTACAAATCGATCCTCGGAGAGGTGCAGAACTTCCTCATCGACGATCAACGCGGTTTCCTTCGCTTCCTGAATATCGTCAAAGCTCGTGGCCCGCACTAATCGCTGGTCGGCAGGCGCGGTTGCAGTCGTCGTAGCAGTCCTCGTCTCGAGCGCCGTCACGCCGACGGCGCACGCCGGCAACATGTTCCTGCCGGTGCAGGGCACGCGACCGCTCGGACGCGGCGGCGCCTTCACCGCCGGCGTCGACGACGGCCACGCGCTCTACTACAACCCGGCCGGCCTCGCCGACATCGACGGCATGTCGGTGCTCATCGACGGCGCGCTCGTCTTCCAGCGCGTGGGCTACGACCGCATCGACTCGGGCGGCAACCCGCAGGCGCACGTCGACGGCGACATGAAGATCTTGCCGATCCCGACGCTGGCCTTCACGTGGAAGCCGAAGAAGGTCAAGTGGCTGACGCTCGGCTTCGGGGTCTGGGTCCCCTACCTCGGCATCAACACCTATCCGGAGAACGGCCCGCAGCGCTACAGCAACATCTCGCTCAACGGCTCGCTCCTCGCCGTCATCGAAGTAGCGGCCGCGTTCCGCATCAAGGACTGGCTGTGGCTCGGCGTCGGCCTCGAGACCATGTACCTGCACTTCAACAGCCGGGTCATGCTGTCGGCCTGCTCGCAGCTCAACTGCGCGCCGGAAGATCCCGGATTCGATTCGCTCACCGAGGTCGCCACCGACGCGCCCTTCACGCCGTCGGCGGTCGTCGGCGCCATCGTCGCGTTCGAGAAGTTCCGCGGCGGGCTCAACGTGCAGCTGCCGTTCTTCGTGCGCTCCTCGGGTACCGTGAAGTCGCGGCTGCCGTCGGATCCGTTCTTCGCCAACGCCGAGCTCCACGGGGACAAGGTGGCGGTCGACTTCGATCTGCCGCTGACGGTCCGCATCGGCGGCGAGTGGCGGCCGCGTCCGACGCTGCGGCTGGAGCTCGACCTCGCGTACGAAGCGTGGTCGATGCAGAAGAACTTCACCGTCCGCCCCAAGGACGTCTACATCTCGGGCGTACCGGGCATCGGCGACTATTACCTGAACACGATGTACGTGGTGCGCGGGCTCAACGACACCTTCGCCATCCACCTCGGCGGCGAGTGGGAGGCGCTGCCGAAGAAGATCGGCGGCATGGTGCTGCGCCTCGGCTGGATCCTCGAGACCTCCGCGGCGCCCGATGAGACCGCGAGCGTCCTGACGCCCGACTCGTTGCGCAACCTCCTCACCTTCGGCGCCGGCCTCAAGCTCGGTCCGGTGCGGCTCGACATCGGCTATGCCCACGTCTTCTTCGCCGATCGCACCGTCACCAACAGCCGTTCGCTCCAGCTGAATCCGATTCAGCCCGCGCTTGCAGTCCCCGTCGGCAACGGCCGTTACCAGGTCGCGGCCGATGTTCTCACGGGTGGACTGGAAGCGAAGTTCTAAGCGCTTACAACTCCTACATGATCGAAGGCACCACCGCCGAAGAGCCGGCGGAAATCCTGATCGTCGACGACGACCCCGACGTGCGCGTCTTCGTGCGCGCGGTCCTCGAGTCGGACGGCCATCAGGTGATCGAAGCGGGTTCGGGACAAGAGGCGATCCAGCGGCTGCGCATCCGGCGCCCGTCGCTGGTGCTGCTCGACGTCATGATGCCGGCGATGGACGGCTTCGCGGTCGTGCATGCCATCAAGCGCGAGCCGGGACCCTTCGTCCCGGTCATCCTGTTGACCGCGCTCGACGATCCGGCCTCGCGCGCCAAAGGCATCAACGCCGGCGCCGACGAGATCCTGGCCAAGCCGGTGCACCCGTTCGAGCTACGCCTGCGCTGCCGCGCCATGCTGCGCATCCACCAGCTCACCGAGGACCTGCACGCGGCCAATAAGCGCCTGCGCGCGCTCGCCCGCACCGACGAGCTGACCGACGTCCGCAATCGCCGCGGCCTGCGCTCGGCCCTGACCCGCGAGTTCCGCCGCGCCGAGCGTTACGGCGGCGCCCTGACCGTCATCGCGTTCGACGTCGATCGGTTCAAGCAGGTCAACGACATGTACGGCCACGCGGTCGGCGACAAGGTGCTCTATGCCGTCGCCCAGGCGCTCAAGCGGGGCGTGCGCGAGGTCGACGTCGTCGGTCGCGTCGGTGGCGAGGAGTTCGTCGTGCTGGCGCCGGAGACCCCGTCGCACGATGCGCTGCAGCTCGGCCAGCGCCTGCGCAAGGCCATCGGTGAGCGCGTCGTGACCATGCCCGCCGGCGGCGAGGTGCGGGTCACCGCCAGCTGCGGCATCGCCACCTTGTCCGAGGTGCACGCGCGCACGCCCGAGGAGCTCCTCGGCTACGCCGACTCGGCGCTCTATCGCGCCAAAGCGCTCGGTCGCGATCGCTGCGAGGTGGCCGAGCTGGTCCTCGACGAAGAGGGCAAGCGGCTGCCGCCGCCCGCGCCGATGACGCAGAAGATGGCGCTGTCCCCGGCGGAGTAGTCGCTACGCCGCGGGAGTCATCGCTACGCCGCGAGGGGGAGCTGCTCGACCTTGAGGTCGTGCGAGATCACCAGAAGCGTGCGGTCGGGAACCTCGACGAACTTCAAGTCGGGCGTCGGCGGGGCGACGTCGGCCACGACCAACACGCTGCGCAGGTGATCGTGGTCCATGCGCTTGTCGCGCGGAGGCGGCTCGCGGCAGACGGCGCAGTCGTGCATCGACGTGCGCTCCTGCAGGTAGACCGGCCCGCCGTGCCGCGTGACGGCGAGGACGCGACCGTTGGTCAGCGCCAGCGCGCACTCCATCGCGTCGGCTGCGCTCTTGCCGGCAGCCTTCTCGACGAGCGCCAGCGCGCCACGCACCGCGGCAGCGACGTGCGCCGTGGAGACGTTGGGGTCGTCGAGTCTCCCCGCGTCGTGAAGGAAGGCGAGCATGACGTGGAACAGATGTTCCGAATCGGTCTGCCCGCGGATGTTGCGACGCAGGAAGTCGGGCACCGCGCTCAGGAGCTCGTCGCGGACCGCGTCGAAGCTCGGGACGGTGCCGTGATGCGCGAACAGCCACGAGCGGAAGCGGAACGGGTGCGTGTTCTCGTTCTTCGGTTGGCCGACGGTGCCCTGACGCACGTGGCCAATGATCGCGTCGGTGCGCAGGTCCTTGACCAGCGCATAGAAGTCGACCGGCTCGGTGGGCGGCTTCGGGCGGCGCTGCAGCAGCACTTCGCCGCCCTGATAGAAGCCGAGCCCCCAGGCATCGAACGACGACTGCGCTGCGCCATCCGCCACCAGCAGCTTGTGGGCGGGATGGAGCGCGCACTTGACGCGATCTTGGTCGTTTCCCATGTAGGCGAAGAGGCGGCTCATACAACCCTCCAATTCATCCGCACATGCACCTCGAGTGCCGTTGCTGCCACGCAACGTCGCAAACCCCAGGCTCGGACGGATTCAAGCGATCAAGGAGCGCGAAGCCTCTGCACGCCGGATCGGCAGCCGCAGAGGTTCTTCGTCAATTCAAATATAGATTACGCATTTCGTGCGTGCAACTTTCCCTCGGACGTACCTGCGCTTTTCGCTACATGCGCGCGCAACCATTCGACGATTTGACCGACGGTTTTTTCGCGCTCGGCCGGCAGCTCGTTCAAGACCTCGTGGAACTGGCCGGCCAGCATGTGCAGCGTCTTGTCGGCCGAGCCGAGGCGGTCGAACACCACGCGCGCCTGCGACGCCGCGGCGACGCGATCGGCCTCGCCGACGATCAGGAGGACCGGCAGCTTGAGCTCGTGCGCACGCGCCAGCACCGTCTCCTGCGCGGCACTCGACTCGGTGAACCAGCGCGCGGTCGCATTCTTGTTGTTCAAGGGATCGCGATCGTAGAGCGCGGCGATCTCCGGATCGCGTGCCACGTCGGCGCCCTTGAGCCCGCTCGGCAACGCCAGCTTGGGATACAGCCGCGACGCGATCTTGCCGGCGAGGACCTTGGCGGGCGGCACCGCGAGCTTGAGCTTCCAGAAGGGCGACGTCAGCACCAGTCCCGCCAGCATCTCGTGGAAGCGCAGCGCGAACAGCGGAGCGATGAGCGCCCCGAACGAGTGCGCCAGGATGAACACCGGCAGCCCCTCGGCGCGTGCGCGTGTGACCGCCTGCTCGGCGTCGTCGATGTACTCGTCGAACTTCGAGCAGTGCCCGCGCACGCCGCCCGACTGGCCGTGACCGCGCAGGTCGATGCCGCGCACGCTGAAGCCGGCGGCGGCGAGCTTGCGCGCAGTCTCGTCGTAGCGGCCGATGTGCTCGCCGTAGCCGTGAAGAATGAGCACCGTGGCGGTCGGCTTTGCCGCGCCCTCGGCGGGCCAGGTGCGCTCGTGGATCTGGGTGCCGTCACGCGACTGGAAGAAGCTCATGATTGCCTGTATATCACGCGTGTCGACCATGAAGCTGTACGAGATCTACACGAGCATCCAGGGAGAGACGCAGTACGCGGGGCTGCCCTGCACGTTGGTGCGCTTCGCGGCGTGCGACCTGCGCTGCACCTATTGCGACACCGAGTACGCCTTCACCGGCGGACAGGAGGTCGCCGTCGAGACGATCGTGCGCGACGTCGAGGCGCGCGGCGCCAGGCTGGTGCTGCTCACCGGCGGCGAGCCGATGCTGCAGCGCGATCTGCCGGAGCTGGCGGCGCTGCTGCTCGCGGGCGGCTTCGAGGTCATGATCGAGACCGGCGGCCATCGCGATCTGTCGACGCTGCCCGCCGGCGTGGTCAAGATCGTCGACGTGAAGACGCCGGGCTCGGGCGAGTCGCACAAGATGTTCTGGGCCAACCTCGAGCGGCTGGTCGCGCGTGACGCCGTCAAGTTCGTGGTCACGAGCGAAGCCGACTATCGCTGGTCGCTCGACGTCATCCGCGAGCACCGCCTCGAGTCGCGCTGCAACGTGCTCCTGTCGCCGTCGTTCGGTCAGGTCGAGCCGAAGGAGCTCGTCGACTGGATGCTGCGCGACCGCGTGCAGGCGCGGCTCAATCTGCAGATCCACAAGATCGTCTGGCCGCCCGATCAGCGCGGCGTGTAGCTCGCCACCGCCGGCAGCGACGGTAACGTCCAGTCGCGCAGCATCGGCTCGGGATCGATGTAGCGCTCGCTGCCGGCGCGGCCGCCATCGCGCAGTGACACCGAGAAGTGCAGGTGCGCGCC
>JAQBQH010000212.1 GCA_028287105.1 Myxococcales bacterium | reverse complement strand
GGAGCTCGACGCGAAATTCCGCATGTCCGAAGCCCGCCTCCCCCCCGCCGCCAACCGCTCCAGCGGCGACTTCGCCCAACGCGTCGACCGCGCCGCAGCCCAGGCGCTCGAAATCCGCCCCGCGAAGTAGCCCCCTCCGAGGCCGACGGCCGTCCGCACCACCCACGACCGGTCCGTCTACATCCACCGCGCGCGAGGAGCGTGCGCGGAACTTCTCCGCCCCCGCCCCCCGCGCCACCCACGCCGCCCGTGTCCAATCCGCCACTCCGCCCCCCACCCCCGCGCCCTGCGCCCACTTCCGCCTGGCACGTCGCCTGCTCTACGGCCTCCTCGAAAGGAGCCCCCCCAATGCGCAACTTCAACGCCACGGTTCGTGTCTTCCTCGGTGCCGCCGCTCTCACCACCCTCGCCGCCTGCGAGGAGCAGGATCCGCCCATCACGACCACCACTCGCGCCACCGTCAGCGCGCCGGCGCAGGCGACGCCCACTCCCGTCAAGCCGCCAGAGGTGCGCGTGCCGGCGCCGCGTCCGATCGTCGAGCCGCCGAAAGTCGCCAAGGTCGAAGACGGCGCCACTCAGGACCCCGACCTCGACGCCACCCTCGCCTCCGCGCGCGACGCCATCGCCCAGGGCGAGCTCAACCGCGCCCTCAAGCTCGCGCGCATCGCCACCAAGAAGGGTCCCCAGCGCTCCGCCACCTGGAACACCCTCGGCCGCGTGCAGCTCAAGCGCGGCGAGAAGCGCGAGGCCATCGCCAGCTTCGAAAAAGCCGTCGAGCTCAATCCGTCGTCGAGCTACGCGCAGAACAATCTCGGCCTGGCGCTCATCTACGATGGCAAGTACGAGGACGCCGTCGATGCGCTCGAGGAGGCGACGCAGCTCGAGCCGGTCGAGGCCTATATGTGGAACAACCTGGGCATGGCGTACGAGCACCTCGATCGCCTCGACGAAGCGCGCGACGCCTACAAGCAGGCCGTCTCGGAGACCGCGCGCGCCAACTACGCGCGGCTGGCCGGCGTCAAGACCATCAAGCCGGTCAAGACCGCCAAACTCGACGGGCCTCTCAAGAGCGACGACAGCGCGAAGAGCGACACGAGCCAGAGCGAAGAAACCAAGACGCCCGTCGAGCCACTGCTCCCCGACATGGGCGGCCAGTAATCACTTCTCGATCGGCACTCCCGCCAACGTTCCGCCGAACTGACATCCGTCGCCCGCGCCGGCGAAGTCACCATCGAGGTGGCCGCCGCCGTCGGGGGTCAGATGGATGACGGCGGAAGTCGCGATGCAGCTCCTGCCGCCAAGGTGCACGCTCATCTGCGCGCGCGAGGTCGCCGTGACCGACATCTGCACCGCCTTGTCGGCCAGGAGCTGCGGCTTTGCCGCCATCCCCGTCAGCTCGTCGTCGCCAATGATGAGCCCGAACACCAGCGCCGCCGACGTCCCCTCGATCGTCATCGGATCGTCCGTACCCTTGGCCAGCGCCTTGGTCTGGAGCTGCGGGCCGGCGTCGAGCGAAGCCGAAATCGTCCCGCCGGTTTCGACGTGCGGCGTCACCAGCTCGGTGACCGGCGAATAGCAGCCGGGCAGAACGAGGAAAAGGAAGACCGTGGAGAGGCGTCGCACCCGCCAAGCCTACTCGCCGTCGTGCGTCGGGGCAATTTCTGACGTATCCTCGCCCTGGTGCGTCGTCTCAGCGGTGCCGTTGTCGGGGTCCTCCTCGCGCTCGTCGGCTGTACGCCGGACAAGCTGGCGAGCGATCAGCCGCTGCTGGTGGGCCGCGCCAACGACGCCATCGCGCTCGATCCGGCGCGCGTCACCGACTCCGAATCGGCGGAGGTGACCGAGCAGATCTTCGACCACCTGGTGCGCTACAAGCCCGACTCGGCCGAGATCGAGCCGTCGCTGGCGGAGTCGTGGGATTCCGCCGATGGCCGCGTCTGGACCTTCCACCTGCGCAAGAACGTGCGCTTCCACGACGGCACGCCCTTCGACGCCGCGGCGGTGGTGTTCAGCTTCGATCGCCAGCGCGACCCGCACCATCCGTTTCACCAGGACGACTTCACCTACTGGGAGAACACCTTTCGCAACATCCAGGCGGTCGAGGCGCTCGATTCGTCGACGGTGCGGATCACAATCGAACGCTCGTACGCGCCGTTCTTGTCCAACCTGGCGATGTTTCCCGTGTCGATCGTGTCGCCGGCGGCGGTGCGCAAATGGGGCTCGGAGTTCGCGCGCCATCCCGTCGGCACCGGGCCGTTCCGTTTCGTCGAGTGGTCTCCCGGCGAGCGCATCATGCTGGCGTCGAACCCGAACTACTGGGGCGGGGCGCCCAAGATCCAGCACCTGGTCTTCGTCGCCATTCGCGATGCGCGGCAGCGGCTCGTCGCCCTCGAAGGCGGCGCCATCGACGTGGCCGAGAACCTGTCGCCCGAGGATCTGCAGTTCGTGGCGCTGCACCCGGAGCTCACGCTGCTCCGCGTCGCCGCCAACAACGTCGCCTACCTGGCGATGAACACGACGCATCCGCCGTTCGACGACGTGCGCGTCAGGCGGGCCGTCAACTTCGCCATCAACAAGACCGCGATCGTGAAGCTGATCTACCAGGGGCTCGCCAAGCCGGCGTCGACGCCGGTGCCGCCGGCGATGTGGAGCCACGTCGACGAGACCGACTACCACTACGATCGCAACGAGGCGATGAAGCTGCTCGCCGCGGCGCACTACACGCGCCCGGCCAAGCGGCCCAGGCTCTTCGTCATGGACACGCCGCGCACGTACATGCCGGCCCCGGAGACGGTGGCGCGCATCATCCAGCACAACCTGCGTGACGTCGGCATGGACGTCGAAGTGGTCGTCAACGACTTCGAGACCCAGGTGCGCATGACCCAGAACGGCGAGCACGACCTGTGCCTCCTCGGCTGGACGGCCGACACCGCCGATCCGGACAACTTCTTGTACGTGCTCTTCGATCCGGAGAACGCCGAGCCCGGCACCGCGCGCAATCTCGCGTTCTTCAAGAACGCCGAGCTGCACGGAATCCTGTCGTGGGCGCAGGAGTCTTCCGATCGCCACGAGCGCGAGCGCTTCTACAAGAAGGCGCAGGATCTGATCTCGCATGAGGCGCCGTGGGTGCCGCTGGCGCACGGCGAGGCGGTGGTGGCGGCGCGGGCGAACCTCGGCGCCTTGCGCGTGCACCCGTCGTCGACGGTCTACTTCCAGCGGGTGTACCGGAAATGAAGGACACGCCACGGCGGCGCGCCACCGATCGCGCGCGGGCGCGGCCGGTGGGGTTCTTCGGCTATCTGCGACTGCGCCACAAGCTGGCGCTCATGCTGACCATCGCGGCGCTCTTGCCGGTGCTCGGTGCGTCGACGGTAGCGATGCGGCTGGTGCTCGCCGGCTTGAAGTCGGGCGTCAAGACGCAGACCGAGCGCACCATGCGCGTCGCGCTCAACCTCGTCCTCACCAACGTCAAGGAAGTGTTCGAGGAGGCCATCCGCCTCTCGGAGCAGGCGGGCCTCAGCGACCTCCTCCTCCTCGATCCGCAGTCGACCGGCGAGCTCCTGCAGCGCAAAGAGCAGCAGCTCATGCCGGGCCTGGTCGAGATCGCCGACGAGACCGGCAAGGTGGTCGGACGGCGCGTCGTGGGCGGGGCGCAGGTGGCGTCGACGCTGTCGTCGGCGGAGGCGATTCGCGGCGCGCTCAGCTACGAGCGGCGCGTCACCATCGCGCGCGGACCGTCGCCGGGGAGCCCGATTGTCATTCGCGCGTCGGCGCCGGTCGTCGACGATGCCTATCAGCTGCGCGGCGCGGTCGTGGTGTCGGTGCCGCTCGATGCCGAGTTCGCCGATCGCTTGAAGGCGCAGCTCTCGGCCGACGTCGTCGTCTATCAGCTCGCCGCGCCCACGGCCTCTTCGTTCGTCGCCGTCGACGGCCGCCGCGAGGTCGGCTTCGCCGCGCCGGAGCTGGTGTCGGATGCGGTGCTCAAGGGCTCGACGCGCGTCATCGAGGCCAACGCCTACGGTCGCATGTTCTCGGTCGGCTACGCGCCGCTCCAGGACTACGAAGGCCATCGGCTCGGCATGCTCGCCGTCGCCGTCGACGAGGACGCGCTCGTCGCCGCCAAGTTGTCGGCCTGGCGCTCGCTGGCGCTCGGCGGCGCGTCGGCGGTGCTGTTCGCGCTGGCGCTCGCGGCGCTCCTGTCGCGACGGCTGACGCGGCCGCTCGGTCACCTCCACGCCGGCGCGCTGGCGGTGGCGCGCGGCGATCTCGACCATCGCATCGTGCAGGAGACCGGCGACGAGATCGGCGACCTCGCCGTCGCCTTCGCGCAGATGACCCGCGCCGTGAAGGAGAATCAGGAGCGCCTGGCGGCGCGCATGCGCGAGATCGTCACGCTGCACGAGATCGGTCGCGCCGTGTCGTCGGTGCTCGGTCTCGACGAGGTGCTGCGCAAGATCGTCGACGAGGTGGCGCAGGTCCTCGGTGCCGAGCGCTGCGCGCTGCTCTTGACGCGGCCCGACGGCGGCCTCTCCATCGGCGCCGGCGTGCGGCTGCAGGGTGCCGAGCTGTTGCCGGCGCTCGGCGAGGTGCTGCAGCGGCGCGGCGGGCCCGTGCGCATCGAGGACGTGCATCAGGACGACGAGCTCAAGCTGCCGGCCGACAACGCACGGGTCGCCGGTCCGCTCCTGGCAGTGCCGCTCGAGCAGAAGGATCGCAACCTGGGCCTCCTCGTCGTCACGCGCGGGACCGACTCGCCGTTCACCGACGGCGATCTGCGGCTCGTCGCGACCTTCGCCAACCAGGCGGCGACGGCGATCTCGAACGCGCGGCTCTACGACGAGGTGCAGAAGTCGTCCGAGGAGCTGGAGATCAAGGTCAAGGAGCGCACCTTCGAGCTGGTCGTCGCCAACCGTGAGCTCGGCAAGCTCCTCGACGAGCTGCGCGCGGCGCAGGCGGCGCTCGTGCACTCCGAGCGCATGGCCGGGCTCGGGCAGCTCGTGGCCGGTGTGGCGCACGAGGTCAACTCGCCGGCGGCGGCCATCCAGGGCGCGGTCGACAACCTGGCGGAGAACGTGCAGCGGCTGGCGCGGCGCGCGCGCGAGCTCAGCGATACCAAGCTGCCGCCCGAGGATCGCATGCGCTTCTTCGCGCTCGTCGAGCAGCTGGCGCCGCGGTTGGCGGGCGCGCGCGTCGAGGCGCCGGCGCTGGTCAGGCGTCAAGCGCGCGAGCTGGCAACCAAGTTGGCCCAGCTCGGAGTCCCAAATGCAGAGAACGCATGTCGTACGCTCGTCGAGATCGGCGCGGCCGAAGCCGCCTACAACCTGGCGCAGCTGGCACAGTCGCCGGCGCACGACGGCGAGGATCCGGGGGCGGCGAACATCCGTTCGCTGGAAGCGCTGACCGGCTATCTCGAGCAGTACGCGTATCTGTTTCGCAACACGCACGCGATTCGCACGGCGATCCGCCGCATCACGCGCATCGTCGGCGCGCTCAAGGGCTACTCACATCTCGATCAAGCCAAGGTGTCGGCGACCGACTTGCATGAAGGTATCGAGAATACATTGGTGATTCTGCACAGTGAGCTCAAGTATGGTATAAACGTCACACGCGATTATGCCGAAATACCGGCGGTGCCGGTCTACGTGGACGAGTTGAATCAGGTATGGACGAACCTGATTCATAATGCGGTTCAAGCGTTGGGGGGAAAAGGAGAGGTCGTGATCGAGACACGCGTCGAAGGGGCGCAGGTCGCGGTCACCGTGCAGGATAACGGGCCGGGAATTCCGCCGGACGTCATGCCGCGCATCTTCGAGCCCTTTTTCACGACAAAACCAAAAGGGGAGGGGACCGGATTGGGGTTGGGAATCGTAAAACAGATCGTGGATAAGCACGGCGGGAAGATCGACGTTACGTCCTTGCCGGGCTGCACCAGGTTTACGGTTCGCATCCCCATCGAGGGACCGCCAAGAGCGCTGGCGCCGGCCGCTGTGCGCGCCACGCCTGGGACAGGGATGGGGTGATCGGATTGGAGCTCTTGGCGAAGGATCACGTGAAAGAGCACATCATCTGCGTCGACGACGAAGAGGGAATCCTCACGGCGTTGCGGCAGCAGCTCGGTGCGCGCTTCGGTGACGAATGCATGATCGAAGTGGCGCAGTCGGCCAAGGACGCTCTCGAGCTGGTCGAGGAGCTCAACCGCGAGGGTGAGCCGCTGGCGGTCATGATCGCGGACCAGATCATGCCCGGCATGAAGGGCGTGGAGCTGCTCGAAGAGGTGCACAAGCGCTCTCCGGGCACGACGAAGATCCTGTTGACCGGTCAGGCCGGTCTCGATGCCGTGGTCGCCGCCATCAACAAGGCGGGGCTCAACCGCTACATCCCGAAGCCGTGGGACGAGCCGGACCTGCGCCTCACGGTCGAGAACCTGCTCAAGACATTCCGTTTGCACCGGCAGAACGAGATCCTGTTCGAGGATCTCAAGCGCAAGAACAATGAGCTCGAGCTGGCCAAGTCGCACCTCGAGGACAAGGTCAAGGAGCGCACGCATCTGCTCGAAGAGGCGAACGCGCGGCTCAACCGGCTCGCGGTCACCGACGGGCTGACCGGGCTGTTCAACCATCGCTACTTCCACGAGCAGCTGCAGCTGTCGGTGGAGCGGTCGCTGCGCGCGGGCACGCCGACGGCGCTGCTCATGATCGACGTCGACCACTTCAAGAAGTACAACGATCGGCAGGGGCATCCCGCCGGTGACGAAGCGCTGCGCACGGTCGCGCGCATGATCTCGGAGGACCGCCGCACGGTCGACGTCGTGGCGCGCTACGGCGGCGAAGAGTTCGCGGTGCTGTTGCACGACGTGACGCGCGACGCGGCGGTGGAGCTGGCCGAGAAGGTGCGCGTGCGCGTGGCCGTGGCGCCCATCGCCCACGCCGACAAGCAGCCGCTCGGCCGCCTCACCGTCTCGATTGGCGTAGCTGCCTGTCCGCAAGATGCGCAGACAGCGGAGTCGCTGCTCGAAGCCGCCGACGTCGCGCTGTATCGCGCCAAGAAGAGCGGCCGCGATACCGTCGTGCAGTCCGGGGCGCGTTAGCTTCCTACAGAGCGAAGCTCCGGTGACGGGGCGGCGGGTCCTGTCATCGCATGTCTTTTTTCGGCGGTGCTCGGGCTGCGCTGATGAACGATGTCGCTGTCTGTCTGCGCTCCGCCCTGCGCTCCGGCGAAAAATGACATGCGATGCCACCCGCCGCACGCCACTCTCGCTTTCGTTTAGGCCGGGCGTCGATCGCTGCCGTCACTGCTCGAATCGCATCTTTCGTCGCTCGTTCGGCATCATGGCAAGCGATGACAGGACCCGCCGACCTTGGCACCCGAGCGACTCTCTGTCGCACTTCACTCAGAGCATGGCGATGACGCGCGGCTTCTTACCGCGCGCCTGCACGAACGCGCGCACTACCGCACGCTTCACGGCAACCGCGACGTCGGTCCCACTGGCGAGCGACACGCGCCGCGCCTCTTCGGCCGCGGCTTCGGCATCGGCGACGATCGGCGGCAGCGTCGCTTCCGCAGCGACGCCATGGGTCGCGACGCGCAGCTTGCCACCGACGTCGGCGACGACGACCAGCCCGTCGTAGGCGAGCCGCCGGCGCGCGCGCAGGGTCTCGGGATCGACGTCGCCGAGCCGGGTCCCCTCGACCGACACGCGGCCAGCGGGCACGCGCTCCTCGAGCATGCGCGCGCCGTCGGGGCCGATCTCGAGGACGTCGCCGTCGACGAGAACGAACGAGGGAATGCCCGCCGCTTCGGCGAGATCGGCGTGCGCGAACAGCTGCCGCCGCCCGCCGTGGATCGGCAGCAGCGTGCGCGGACGGGTCAGGCGCATGAGGTCGCGCAGCTCCTCCTGGCAGGCGTGGCCGCTGGCGTGCAGCTCGGGCGCCTCGGCGATGTGCACGCCGAGGCCGAGCAGGCGGTCGAGCATGCGCGCCACCGGACGCTCGTTGCCCGGCACGGGGCGCGATGAGAGGACGAGCGTGTCGCCGCGGCCGAGCGAGAGCAGCGGGTGCTCGCCGGCGGCGACGCGGCCGAGCGCGGCGCGCGGCTCGCCCTGGCTGCCGGTGAGCAGCAGCGCCACGCGCGACGGCGGCAGCGTGGCCGCGGTGCCGGCGTCGACGAGGAGATCGGCGGCTGGAGCGAGCGCACCGACGGCGAGCGCGGCCGCGGTCATCTCCTTGAGCCCGCGTCCCTCGACGCACACCTTGCGGCCGATGCGCGCGCAGGCGTCGAACACGGTGGCGATGCGCTGGACGCTCGACGAGAAGAACGAGAAGGCGACGCGGCCCCGGGCACGCCCGAGCTCTGCCACGAGCGCGCGCGCCACGTCGCTCTCCGAGCCGGAGCGCCCGGGGCGGGTGGCGTTCGTCGAGTCGGCGAGCAGCAGATCGACGCCGGCATCGCCGAGCGCGCGCAGCCGCTCGAGATCGGTCGGCGCGGTCGCGTGCGGATCGATCTTCAGATCGCCGGTGTGCACGATGGTGCGGCCGTTGACGGTGATGGCGAGCGCGCAGGCGTCCGGGATCGAGTGCGCGACGTGCAGCGCCTCGACGGTGAACGGTCCGAGCTGCCGCACCGCGCCCGGCACGAGCGGATGCAATTGCGACTGGTCGACCGAGCGGCGTAGCAGCTGCAGCGTCAGCGGGCGCGCGTAGATCGGCGCCGGCGCGACGGCGAGCGCGTGCGGCAGCGCGGCGACGTGATCCTCGTGCGCGTGCGTGAGGATCCAGCCGACCAGCTGCGACGCGCGCGCCGCCAGATAGGTGAAGTCGGGGATGAAGAGGTCGACGCCGGGCGCCTCCTCGTCGGGGATCTGACCGCCGCAGTCGACGCACAGGATCGCGTCGCCCGCGTCGTAGACGGTGAGATTGCGTCCGAACTCGCCGCAGCCGCCGAGCGGTATGACCTTTACAGTCTTCAACTGCAGTATGATAAGCCGCGGCAGCGGAGGACCATAATGGAGATCGCGGTCATCGGCGCGGGGAGCTGGGGGACGGCGTTGGCCAAGGTGTTGGCCGACAAAGGCAACGCGGTGACGCTGTGGGGCCGTTCGCCCGAGCACGCCGCCGAGATCCAGGAGACGCGGGTCAACGCCAGGTACCTGCCGCAGGCGAGGCTGCCCGACACGCTGACGGCGACCGCCGATCTGGAAGCGGCGGTACACGGCAAGCAGTACGTCGTGAGCGTCGTGCCGTCGCACACGGTGCGCGAGGTCCTGGGGCGCGCGGCGCGGGCGATGTCGGCCGACGCTGTCGTCGTCTCGGCGTCCAAGGGCATCGAGAACGACTCGCTGGCGACGATGGACGAGGTGCTGAAGGAGATCATGCCGGGCAAGGTCGGCGCGCGCCTGGCGTTCCTCTCGGGGCCGAGCTTCGCCAAGGAGGTCGGCAACGGCCTGCCGACGGCAGTGGTGATGGCGTCGCGCGATCGGCGCGTGGCGGAGGACGCGGCGACGCTGTTTCAGGGCGAGCGCTTTCGCGTCTACACCTCGGACGACGTCCCCGGCGTGGAGCTCGGCGGCGCGCTCAAGAACGTGATGGCCATCGCCGCCGGTGTCGCCGACGGGCTGGGGCTGGGGAACAACTCGCGCGCGGCGCTCATCACGCGCGGTCTGGCCGAGATCTCGCGACTGGCGGTGCGCAAGGCGGCCAATCCGCTGACGCTGGCGGGGCTGGCCGGCATGGGCGATCTGGTGCTCACCTGCACCGGCGATCTGTCGCGCAATCGGCACGTTGGTCTCGAGCTGGGCAAGGGCAAGACGCTGGCCCAGGTGCTGGCCGGGATGTCGCAGGTGGCCGAGGGGGTCAAGACGACCCGCAGCGCGCACGATCTGGCGCAGCGGCTCGGCGTCGAGATGCCCATCACCGAGGCAATGTACAAGGTGCTCTACGAAGACCTGCCGGCCAAGGCGGTCGTTCACGGCCTCATGGGACGCGCGCCGAAGCACGAGCTGGCCTGAGTCAGGGCTGAGTCCCGGCCGCAGTCAGGGCCCACTTACGGATCGTACCGCTCGAGGCCGTCAGCGACGGGGATGGCGTGGCCCGGCGGCAGGAGCGCGCGCGCGTTGACGCGATCGATGCCGAAGAGGCGCAGCTCCTTCCAGCCCATCGGGTCGCCGTCGTCGGTGAAGCGGGCCAGCCAGACGCGATGGCCGGCGCAGGCGCGCGCGATCGTGGCCGGCAACGCCTCCTTGCCGACGGCGCCGGCGTAGTAGACGAGCGGGACGCTGGTGATGTGCAGGCGGCTGTAGAAGCCGAGGTACTCGTCCCAGCCGTGGCCGGGGCCGATGACGACGTCGCCGTCGCGGAGCTGCAGCGCGGCGGCCTTGGCGCGGGCGCGAACGCGATCGTCCTTCGCCACCGGCAGCCAGGCGACGAGGTTGGCCGCCAGAACGAAGGTGGCGACGGCGATCGCGCGTCGGGGGCGCGCCGCGGCGGCGAGCCAGACCAGCGGCAGCAAGAAGGTCCAGCGCTCGGCGTCGGAGGCCCAGAAGAGGACGCCGACGAGGGCGTAGGGGACGAACCACGCCAGCATGACCGCCCGTGGCAGCGGACGGCGCATGCCGGTGGCGAGCGCGATCGCGGCGGCCGCACCGACGGCAAAGCAGCCGACGACGCGGGCCGCAGATGCTTCGTACAGATAGGGTGAGTACACGAGCGCCTTGCAGGCGCCGTAGATCGCCACGAACGGCGTCGTCCAGCGTAGCGGATAGTGCAGCCCGTGCGAGGCGCCGGCGAGCCAGCCGAGGCCGTGCGACGGGAGGAGCGCGCCGTAGACCAGCGCGATGGGCAGAACGGCGGCGATGGCGAAGCGCACGCGCCGCTCGAGCAGCAGCGCCGCCACCGGAATGAAGAGCAGGTTCTCCACGTGAAACAGCGTCGCCGCGGCGCAGGCGAGCCCGGCGGCGACGGGCCGCTGCCGATCGGCCAGCCACAACGCCGCCACCAGCGCCGCCAGCGCCGGTGCATAGCTCTCGACGTCGCTGCCCGCCGACAACGCGCCCCACGACGCGGCCAGCCCGATCGACGCCGCCAGCGCCGTCGCACCCGCGCTCGCCGCCGCGCTCGCCGCCGCGTCCGCCGCCCAGCGACGTCGCGCGATCGATCCGATCAGCGCCACCGCCACCGCGACCGAAATTGCCGACAAGACCCGCGCCGGCCACAAGAGCGCAATCGGCCGCGTGGCGCCGGTGACGCGCGCCACCAGCGCCAGCAGTGGCACATACGCCACGTGCCCCGGATAGATCGTCCCCGCCAGCGCCGCCTTCAGGTAGCCGAGACCGTCGCCGTTGACCACGCGCGGCGCCATCGCCAGGTACGCGACTGCGCTGACGACGGCGACTACGGCGGCGGGCCACATGGGAACGCGGCAGCGTATGATATATTGCAGCGCGTGCGAACAGGCCTTTGCACCGACGAGCGGTTCCGCGCGCATCGCGCGCCGCGCGAGCATCCGGAGCGCCCCGAGCGGGCGGCTGCGATCGATCGCGCGCTCGACGACTCGGGCCTGCGTCCCTTGTGCGTCAAGCTCGACGCGCGACCGGCGACGCGCGAAGAGCTGCTCGGCGCGCACTCGGCCACCTACCTCGACGCGCTCGAGTCCACCGTCGCCAAGGGCGGCTCCGGTTGGCTCGATCCCGACACCTTCTATTCCGACGGCACCTGGCAAGCGGCGCTGCTCGCCGCCGGCGCCACCGTCGATCTCGCGCTCAAGGTCGCGTCGGGCGATCTCGACAACGGTGCCGCCTTCGTGCGCCCGCCCGGCCATCACGCCACGCGCGATCGGGCGATGGGCTTTTGCCTCCTCAACAACGTGGCCATCGGCGCCGCGCGGCTGCACGCGCTCGGCAAGCGCGTCGCCATCTTCGACTGGGACGTGCACCACGGCAACGGCACCGAAGCCATCTTCGACGAGGAGCCCGACGTCCTCTACTGCTCGACGCACGAGTGGCCGCAATATCCCGGCACCGGGCTGGCCGACTACACCGGCTCCGGTCGCGGGATCGGCGCGACCGTCAACGTACCGCTCGCGCGCGGCACCCGCCCCGACGCGTTTCTCGTCGCCTATCGCGCCCGCATCCTGCCCGCCATCGAGGCGTTCAAGCCCGATGTCATCCTCGTCTCGGCGGGCTTCGACGGCCACGCCGACGATCCGCTCGGCGGCCTCAAGCTCGAGGACGAGACCTACGCCATCATGACGCGCGACATGCTCGCGCTCTGCCCGCGCGTCGCCGTCGTCCTCGAGGGCGGCTACGACCTCGACGCCCTCGGGCGCTCGTCGCTGCGGGTGCTCGAGACGCTCGTGGGAGACGCGTGACGCGCCCCTCGGCCGGCGAGCAGCGTTTCGGCGAGTACGAGCTGGTCCGCTACCTGACCGCGGGCGGCATGGCCGACCTGTGGCTGGCGCGCAGCGTCCGCTTCCCCGACGATCTCGTCATCAAGAAGATCCAGCCGCGCTACGTCGACATGACGCGCGTGGTGAAGATGTTCATCGACGAGGGGCGCATCGCGCAGGCGCTCGACCATCCCAACGTGGTCAAGGTGGTCGACGTCGGCCACGACGCCGGCACCTACTTCATCGCCATGGAGTACATCCCCGGGCGCGACCTTCTCGCCATCTGCCGTCGCGGCGTCGAGGTCGGGAACTTCCTGCCGCGCCATCTGGCGGTGGCGATCCTGGCGCAGGCGGCGCGCGGCCTCATGTACGCGCACGAAAAGAGCGACGACTTCGGGCAGCCGCTCGAGGTCGTCCACTGCGACATCTCGCCCGGCAACATCGTGGTCGCCTGGGGCGGCACCGTGAAGCTGGTCGACTTCGGCATCGCGCGCGCGACCATCATGCTGCGCGCCGAGGACCACAGCGTCGCCGGCAAGTACAACTACATGGCGCCCGAGCAGATCCGCGGCGAAGCGGTCGACGCGCGCGCCGATCTGTTCTCGCTCGGCATCATCTTGTACGAGCTCACCGTCGGCAAACGGCTGTTTCGCGGCGCGCCGGAGAAGGTCATGCGGCTGGTGCTCGACGAGCGGATCACGCCGCCCACCGAGCTGCGCCCCGATTTTCCCGCGTCGCTGGAGGCGATCTTGATGCGGGCGCTCGCGCGCGATCCGAAGGATCGCTATCAGTCGGCGCGGGAGCTGCGCACCGACCTCCTCGCCTGGCTGGCCGACAGCGGCCTGCCGCACGGCAAGCGGGAGATCGCCGAATACCTGCGCAGCATCTTTGCCTCCAAGAAGCAGCGCGACGCCGACGAGTTCGCCGGCGAGGGCGCCGAAGAGGACGAGCTCATCCTCGACCAGTCGCTGCCCACAGCCGAGGCCGAGCTGGTCGTCGACCGCGAGGACGATCCCGACGAGGTCCACATCGTCGCGCCGCCGGCGTCGGGCGAGGTGCGCGCGATCATGGACGCTTCGACCGCGCCCCTCACCACCAGCGACGCCTCGACTGCGCCCCTCGGCACCAACGAGGAGACGACCGGCCGCATCGAGCGCATCGCGCCTGTGCACGACCTCGGCGAGCCGCCATCGCTCGGCGAGCCACCGACGCTGCGCCTGCGCGCCGAGGACACGTTGAAGCGCATCCTCCAGCCCAAGGGGCCGCCCAAGCGGCGATCCGTATGGTCGCGGCTGTTGCGCCTTTTCCGTAGACGTTGACCTGTGTTATCATCCCAGCCCGGATGCGCCGTCCCACCATGGCTGACAAGCTCAGCGCGTTCGAGGTCTTCCCCGACCGCGAGCTGAAGGTAGGCCACCCCATCGTGGCCCGTCTCGTTGGGCGTCGTTTCGACCAGATGCTGGAGCAGGGGCCGTACGACCGCCCCTATGATGCTCGCTTCGGCAAGTCGATGGTCAAGACGCTGTCCTACGTGGCGACGACGCTCGGCGCTTCGTTCGGCTTCTGCGAGCGCGCCGAGCTCTCGCTCTACGCGGTGGCCAACGGCGGCGACGCCCGGCGCCTGCTCTCGCGCATCGCCGGCGAGGCCTCGGGAAAGCTGTCGCTCCTGCTTGGCGAGGTCGCCACGTTCGAGGCGCGCCTCTACGAGTTCCCGTCGAACGAGGTGGCGCACGAGTATTTCCGCTGGCGCCAGGAGGAGGCGAACGTCGCCTCCATCGATCGCTACTGTACGCACGTGTTGTCGCAGTCGGGTGCCGACGCGACCGCGGTACCGCGGATCCTCGATGGCCTCGGGCCCGACGAGAAGGTCGAGCTCTTGCGCCAGAACGCGCTCGACTTCACGACGGTGCCGCCGTGGCAGCGTCACGGCGCGGTGGTGCGCATCCAGCCGCTCGAGAACGGCCACGCGCAGGCCTCGGGACGGCTCATCGTCGACCTGAACCTGCCTGGCGAAGAAGCTTGGACGGAGTATCTTCGCCAAGCCCTGCCGCACTGATATCTTCCGCGCATGAGAGCTGTCGTTTGCAAGACGTTCGGGTCACCCGAAGAGCTCGTCGTCGAAGAGCTGCCGTCGCTGAGCGCCTCGTCGGGGCAGGCCGTCGTGCGCGTGCGCGCGTGCGGCGTCAACTTCCCCGACACGCTGATCATCGCCGGTAAGTATCAATTCCGCCCCGAGCCGCCGTTCTCGCCGGGCGGTGAGGTGGCCGGCGAGGTCGCCTCGGTCGGCGAGGGCGTCACCAACGTCAAGGTGGGCGATCGGGTCATCGCGCTCATGCCGTGGGGCGGCTATGCCGAGGAGGTCGTCACCGACGCGGCGCGCCTGGTGCCCATCCCCGACGGCGTCGACTTCGTGCAGGCGGCGGCGACGCTGACCACCTACGGCACGACCTACTACGCGCTGGCCGATCGCGCGGCGATGCAAAAGGGCGAGCGGCTGCTGGTGCTCGGCGCCGCCGGCGGCGTCGGCCTGGCGGCGGTGCAGCTCGGCAAGCTCATGGGCGCGCGCGTGATCGCGGCCGCCTCGAGCCCCGACAAGCTCGAGATCTGCAGGGCCAACGGCGCCGACGATCTGATCGACTACGCCGCCGACGATCTCAAGGAGCGCGTCAAGGCGGTGACCGGCGGTGCCGGCGCCGACGTCGTCTACGATCCCGTCGGTGGCAAGTACTCCGAGGCGGCCCTGCGCGCGACCGCATGGAACGGGCGCCTCCTCGTCGTCGGCTTCGCGGCCGGCGAGATCCCGAAGATCCCGCTCAACCTGACCTTGCTCAAGGGCGCCGCCATTCTCGGCGTCTTCTGGGGGCAGTTCACGATGCGCGAGCCGGCGCGCGCGCTGGCGCAGTTTCAGCAGCTCCTCGCCTGGGTCGCCGAGGGCAAGCTGTCACCGCACATCCACGCCACGCCGCCCCTGGCCGAGGCGCCGGCGGCGCTGCGCACGCTGCTCGACCGCAAGGTCCAGGGCAAGATCGTGCTCGTGGTATAGAGGCGCCGTGCTGACCCTGCAGGACATCGAGCGCGCCCGCGCGCGCATCAAGGACGACATCTACATGTCGCCCTGTGCGCATTCGGAGACGTTTTCGAAGCTGACCGGCAACAAGGTCTACTTCAAGCTCGAGAACCTGCAGATGACCGGCTCCTTCAAGGAGCGCGGCGCGCTCAACAAGATCCTCACGCTCACCGACGAGGAAAAGCGGCGCGGCGTGATCGCGGCCTCGGCGGGAAATCATGCGCAGGGCGTGGCCTATCACGCCACCCGCAAGGGCGTGAAGTCGACCATCGTCATGCCGGCGGCGGCGCCGCTGGTCAAGGTGACGCGCACCAAGGAGTACGGCGCCGAGGTGGTGCTGCACGGCGCCAGCTACGACGAGGCGTTCGACGAAGCGTGGAAGCGGCGCGAGGCCGAAGGCCTGACCTTCATTCACGCCTTCGACGACGACGCGGTGATGGCGGGGCAGGGCACCGTCGGCCTCGAGCTCATCGAGCAGAACCCATACCTCGAGGTCGTGGTCGTGCCCATCGGCGGCGGCGGGCTCATCAGCGGCATCGCCGTCGCCATGAAGGAGATCAACCCGCGCGTGCGCATCATCGGGGTGCAGACCACGCGGCTGCCCTCGATGCAGCGCGCGGTCGCCGAGCAGGCGCCACTGACGCTGCCGCCGGCGGTCACCATCGCCGACGGCATCGCGGTCCGCCGGGCCGGCGCGCGCACCTTGCCGGTGGTGTCGAAGTACGTCGACGAGATCGTCACCGTCGATGAAGAGGAGATCGCCAACGCCATCCTCCTGCTGCTCGAGCGCGAGAAGACGGTCGCCGAGGGCGCGGGCGCGGCCGGATTCGCGGCGCTCATCCAGGGGCGGCTCTCGCTGGCGGGCAAGAAGGTCGCGGTCGTCATCGGCGGCGGCAACATCGACGTCAACATCCTGTCGCGCATCATCGAGCGCGGCCTGGTCAAGGACGGGCGCCTGGTGCGCTTCCGTGTGCGCATTCCCGACCACCCGGGCGGCCTGCACAAGCTGACCGGCGAGATCGCGTCGATCCGCGCCAACATCCAGGAGGTCATCCACAACCGTGCGTTCTCGCGGGTCGACCTCGGCGAGACCGCCGTCGACATCACGCTGGAGACGCGCGGGGCCGAGCACATCGAGCAGCTGGTCCGGCTGCTGGACGAGCGCGGCTATGAGCACGAACGGCTCTTCTAAGCCGCTCCGACCCTCGTCACCCATCCCCTGGGTGGCACGCAACCCGCCGCGCACCCACTGGAAAAATGCGCTATAATGCTCTGCTCCCATGCGGTTGCCAGTGTTCGGACAAACCCCGGCGGTCATCCCTCCGCCTGCAACGCCGCTTCGCGTCACCGAGCTGGGCGCGTTCAAGTTCGGCTCCAAGCTGGAGCGGCGCATCGTACAGAAGATCGGCCAGGCCGTGGTCGACTACGACCTCATCGCCGAAGGCGACCGCATCATGGTCTGCATCTCGGGCGGCAAGGACTCGTATGCGCTGCTCGACGCGCTCCTTTTGCTGCGACGGAAATCGCCGGTCCACTATGACCTCGTCGCGGTAAACGTCGACCAGGGCTGGCCGGGTTATCAGACCGAGGTCATCGCCCAACATCTGGAGGCGCGCGGCGTCCAATACCGGATGGTGCGTGCGCACGAGATCGCCCAGGTGGTCGAGCGGGTGCTGCGCCCCGAGGAGACCGGCGCGACCCCGTGCTCGCTCTGCTCCAGGCTGCGGCGCGGCGTGCTCTATGGCCTCGCGGCGGAGCTCGGCGCGACCAAGATTGCGCTCGGTCACCATCTCGACGACCTGGCCGAGACGCTGATGATGAACCTCTTCTTCAGCGGCGCCTTGCGCGCGATGCCGCCCAAGCTCGTCAGCGACGACGGCAAGAACGTGGTCATCCGGCCGATGGCCTACGTCGAGGAGCGCGACCTCATCGCCTACGGCGAGGAGCGCCACTACCCGGTGGTGCGCTGCTCCTGTCCGACCTGCGGCCTGCCCGAGCAGCAGCGTCAGGTGGTCAAGCGCATGCTCTCGTCGGTGGAAGCGGACCATCCGGGCCTGAAGACGCAGATGCTGGCGGCGATGAAGAACGTCAAGCCGGGGCACCTGCTCGATCGCGGGCTGGTGGCGAAGCTCGTGGGATGAAGTTTCACTGCGAAAAGTGCAACACGCGGTACTCGATCGCCGACGAGCGGGTGCGCGGGCGTGTGCTCAAGATTCGCTGCAAGGCGTGCAACAACGTCATCACCGTGCGCGAGGCCGAAGCGGCGCACGCGGCGGCCGCTCCCGCCGTCGGCAGCAGCATGGAGGACGCGCTCAGCCAGCTGGCCGGCTCCGACGACGAGCACACGCGCGTCTCGAGCCCGTCGCCGCTGCCGTCGGTCGCCGAGGGCGGGTCCGACGATTGGTACGTCTCGTTCGACGGCGAGCAGGAGGGGCCGCTGCCGATCGCGCGCGCGCTCGACCGCGTGCGTACCGAGCGGCCGCGCGGCAAGGAGTGCTACTGCTGGCGCGGCGGCTTCTTCGTCTGGCTGCCCGTCGAGGATGTGCCCGAGTTCGCGCCTGCGCTCTTGAAGGTGCCGCCGCCGATTCCGCAGCGGCCGCCGACGCGCGCCACGGGGCGAGAGGCGGCGATCAAGTCACCGACGGGCAAGCAGCCCGCGCTGCGCTCGACGACGGGGCAGCAGGCGGCGGTCAAGTCGACGACGGGGCAGCAGGTGGCCGTGAAGTCGACGACGGGGCAGCAGGCGGCGGTGAAGTCGCCGACGGGGCAGCTGCCGGCCGTGAAGTCGCCGACGGGACAGCTGCCGGCGGTGAAGGCACCGACGGGGCAGCTGCCGGCGGTGGGGCGCTCCACCGGGGCGCAGCCGGCCTTGCGCTCGCCGTCGGGATCGATGGGCGCGGTCAAGTCACCGACGGGGCAGCAGGCGGCGGTGAAGCCGGCGGTCGTGTCGGACATGCCGGGCTTCGACTCGGGGCCGCTCGGCGGGCCGGAGTCGATGCCGGCGCTGGTGACCCGGCCCGAGCCGCGCATCACGCGCAAGCAGGAAGAGGAGCACGGCAGCGGTAGGTCGGAGCCGGGCGCGCAGATGCCCATGATGCTGCCCGACAGCGGACCGGCGGTGTCGCCGTTCGCGGTGGCGCTGCAGGCGTCGGGGCCGACCAGCGTGTCGACGACGGGCGCGCCGCGCCACGAGGCGCTCAAGCAGGGCGTCCACATGAACATGGACTCGGGTCCGGTGCCGTTGCCGCCGCCGCCCGGCGAAGACCTGCCCATCGACGAGCCGTCGGGGCTGGTCAACCTGTCGCATCTGTCGAAGCCGTCGATGGCGGCGCCGAAAAATCAGGCCAAGCAGATCGTCGACACCTTCGGCGGTGTGCCGGTGACGCCGTCGGCGCTGCCGACTCCGCCGCCGCAGCCGATCGTGGTCATCCCGGGGCGCGCGACCGGCGCGTGGGTGAAGTGGGCCGCGCTCGGCGGGGCCGCCGCGACGGTGGCGCTGCTCGGGGTCATCGTGGTGCTGATGCAGCGTAAGCCCACCGTCATCGTGGTGCCGCCGGCGCCGACGATCGACGACGGCAAGAAGGTCGCCGACAAGCCCATCACCATCGCCGACAACGGGCCGACGCCGACGCCGGGGCAGCCGACCGCCGCGTCAGCGGGCGACACCAAGCGGGCGCAGAAGCGTCCGCCGTCGTCGGCACGCGCCGCGGCCGGGGTCAAGCCGGCCAGCGACAAGGATCTCTCGACGACGCAGCGCAACCTCGCCTCGCTCTATCGCGACGAGGGCGGCGAGCATGGCGCCAAGACCACGGCGCCGTCGGACGGCGCGCGCGGCGGCGGCGGTCAGGTGTCGCAGCAGGCGATCATGGCGGTGGTGACGCAGAACCGTCGCTCGCTCAACCTCTGCTACGACCGCGTCCTCAAGCACGACTCGTCGCTGAAGTCGGGGCGCGTGGTCACGCACGTCAAGATCGGCGTCTCGGGCGGCGTCACCGGGGTCAACGTCCCCGACCCGCAGTACGCCAACTCCGAGATCGGCCAGTGTATCGCGCAGACCATCCGCCACTGGCACTTCCCGTCGGCGGACGCCGAGTACGAGACCGAGTTCCCGATCATCCTGCAAGCGAACTGAGAGGCCCAGCTCCGAGCTAGCGGGGCTCGCAGGTGACGTTGGTGGTGCGGGCGAAGCAGTCTTCGACCATGGCAGGGATGTTCAGCCTCGATTCCATCGACTCGACGACGGCGAGCTTGGCCTTGGTCTCCGGATGCTCGGGGACGAACAGGGAGCAGCAGTCGTCGTAGGGCTCGATCGAGGTCTCGTAGCTGCCGATGCGGCGCGCCAGCGTGATGGTCTCGTGCTTGTCGTGGCCGAGGCAGGGACGCAGGATCGTCATGCGCGTCGAGGCGCCGATCACCGAGAGGTTTTCGAGCGTCTGCGAGGCGACCTGGGCCAGCGCCTCGCCTGTCGCCAGCGCCTTGGCGCCCGCCCGGTACGCGATGCGCTCGGCGATGCGCATCATCATGCGGCGATAGAGCACGACCGCCAGGCGGCCGTCGCCCGAGGCGTCGCGCAGCTGCTTCTGCACGTCGGTGAACGGCACCACCGACAGGCGCATCGGTTGGAGCTGCCAGGCGGCGAGCTGTCGGCCCAGGCGCTCGACCTTGTCCTGTGTCTTCTCGCCCGTGTAGGGGAACGAGTGAAAATAGGTCGCGCCGAGCGAGCAGCCGCGCTTGAGCAGCATCCAACCGGCGACCGGCGAATCGATGCCGCCCGAGAGCAGCAGCTCGACGCGGCCGGTGACGCCGGTGGGGAGCCCGCCCGGCCCCGGCAGGACCTCGGCGAAGACGAAGGCGTCCTCGTAGCCGATCTCGACACCGACGGTGAAGCGCGGATGGTGGACGTCGACCGGCAGCGCCAGCGCTCCGATCACGGCGGCGCCGACGTCGCGCGACACCTCCATCGAGTTCATCGGGAAGCGCTTGTCGGAGCGGCGCGATTCGACCTTGAACGTCGGCTGGACGTGCTTCGCCGCTTCGATGCGCGCCACCTCGATGGCGGCGGCGGAGATGGCGTCCAGCTCGCGCGGCACCACGCGCGCCGGCGAGACGCTGACGATCCCGAACACCCGCTCGAGCGCGCGCGTGACCGGTCGCGCGCCGCCCTCGCCGGCTCTGACGACGAGCCGTCCGTGCATGCGCTGGATGGTCACGCCGGGGATGGCGGCCACCGAGCGGCGCACGTTGTCGACGAGCGCCCGCTCGAAGAAGCCGCGATTGTCGCCCTTCAGGAAGATCTCGCCCCAGCGGACGAGCACCACCTCGCGCGGTGTGGCGGCGTCGCTCACGAGAGCTCCCGCACGCAGGCGATGACGGCCTCGGCCGCGCGCGCGATCTCGTCGTCGGTGGTGTGGCGGGACAGGGACAGGCGAATGGTACCCATGTCGTCAGGGACTCCGATGGCGCGCAGCGTGGCGGAAGGTTTCTTGTCCCTGGCGTGGCAGGCCGAGCCGGCCGAGACGTAGACCCCCGCCGCCTCGAGCGCATGCAAGAGCGGCTCGGCGGGGACGCCGCCGAACCCGACCGACAAGATGTGCGGTGCCGTCGTGGCCGGCTCGCCGTTGCGGCGCGCCGACGGCACCGCGGCCACGATCGCCGTCCACAGCCGCTCGCGCTGCACGGTCATGCGCGGCGCCGCCTCGGCGCGCGCCGCCACCGCCAGCTCCGCCGCCAGGCCGAGCGCCACGATCCCGGGGACGCCCTCGGTGCCGGGCCGCAGCCCGCGCTCCTGGCCGCCGCCGAACACGAGCGCCTTGAGGCGCGCGCCGCGCCGCAGCCACAGGGCCCCGACGCCCTTGGGCGCGTGGATCTTGTGACCGGAGATGGCCAGCGAGTCGAACGGCGCCGCGCCGACGTCGACGACGAGCTTGCCGACCGCCTGCACCGCGTCGACGTGCACGTGGCAGCGCGGCGCCTTGAGCTTGACCGCGCGCGCCACCGCTTCGACCGGCTGTACGGTGCCGATCTCGTTCTGCACCCACATGCAGGCGACCAGCGCCGTGTCGGGGCGCACCGCCGCGGCGAACGCCTCCGGCGAGACCACGCCGCTCGACGACGGCGCGACCGTCGTCACCTCGACGCCACGCTCGATCAGCGCCCGCGCGGCGTCGGCCACCGACGGGTGCTCGAAGGCGCTCACCACCACGTGCTTGAGCCGCGCCAGGCCGAGGAGCGCCAGCGCGTTGGCCTCGGTCCCGCCCGAGGTGAAGGTGATCTCCGACGCCTCGCCAGCGACGGCAGCCGCGACCTGCTCGCGCGCCCGCTGAACCCGCCGCGCCGCCTCCGCCCCGAGGTTGTGCGCCGACGACGGGTTCCCCCAGGCGACGAGCATCGCCTCCATCGCCGCCTCGGCGACCCGCTCGTCCACCCGCGTAGTGGCGCCGTTATCGAGATATATGAGGTCAGCCATTAGCCGTTAGCCACCAGCCGTTAGCTTTTGCCAGAGCTTCGAGCTAAAGGCTAAAGGCTGACTGCTGTGTTTGGCGTTTATATCCATTTTCCCTACTGCCGCAAACGGTGCCCGTACTGCGATTTCGCGGTGCATGCCCGGGCGCGCATTCCGCACGACCAGTATGCAGCCGCCGTGCGCCGGGAGCTCGTCGAACGGGCGCCTTTGTACGACGGACGCGCCCTCACGAGTATCTATTTCGGAGGCGGCACGCCGGGGCTCTGGCGCGCCGATTGCGTCGCCGACGTCATCGCGGCCGTCCGCGCCACCTTCCCTCCGGCCCTCGACGAGGTCGAGATCACCGTCGAGGCCAATCCCGACGACCTGCCGCGTGCGCAGCTCGACGGCCTGCGCGCCGGCGGCGTGACCCGCCTCTCGCTCGGGCTGCAGTCGCTCTCGCCCAAGCACCTCCACACGCTCGGCCGCACGCACGGCCGCGCCGAGGCCGAGCGCGCCGTCGCCGACGCGCGCGCCGCCGGCTTCGACCGCCTGTCGCTCGACCTCATGTTCGGAATGCCCTCGCAGACCCTGACCGATCTCGAGGACGATCTCGCCGGCGTCCTCGCCATGGAGCCCGATCACGTCTCGGTCTACAACCTCACCGTCGAGGAGCGCACCGCGTTCGGCGGGCTCCAGCGCGCCGGCATGCTGGTGGTGCCCGACTCCGGCGTCTGCGCCGAGATGTACGAGCGCATCGATGCGCGCCTGACCACCGCCGGCTTCGGCCACTACGAGATCTCGAGCTGGGCCCGCCCCGGCCGGCGCGCCGTGCACAACACGCTCTACTGGACCGGCGGCGAGTACCTCGGGCTCGGCTGCTCGGCCCACTCGTTCCGCCGCCTGCCCGAGGGCGGCGGCGAGCGCTTCAGCGTCGCCCGCTCCGTCGACGAATGGCTGCGCGCCCCCGCCGTCGCCACGAGGGAGACGCTCGATGCCGCCGCCCTCGAGCGGGAAGCGGTGTGGCTCGGATTGCGCTTCCTCGACGGCATCGATCGCGCCGCCCACCGCCGGCTGCACGGCGTCGATCCCGTCGAGCAGCACGCCGCCGAGATCGAGCGGCTGCGCAATGAGGGGCTGGTCGAGGTGAGCCTGGATCGGCTCCGCCTGACGCCGCGCGGCGTGCTGTTTGCCGACGAGGTCGGCGCTCGCTTCGTCTGAACCTGCTATAAAGATAGGTGTCGATGTCGGATCTGAACAACCGCGCGCGCAAGATCCTGAACGCCGTCGTCCACGAGTATCTGGCGACGGGCGATGCGGTCGGATCCCGCACCGTGACACGGCGCTACGGCATCGATCTCTCGCCGGCGACCGTGCGCAACGTCATGAGCGATCTCGAGGAGGCGGGCCTGCTCAAGCAGCCGCACACCTCGGCGGGGCGCGTGCCGACCGATCAGGGTCTGCGCTTCTTCGTCGACTCGCTGCTCAAGGTCCGCTCCCTGTCGGACAAGGAGCGCGTCGATCTGTCGCAGCGCTACCAGATCCCCGGCGACGACATCGACGCGACCATGCGCGAGGCGGCCAACGTGCTGGCCGAGCTGTCGACGCACACCGCGGTGCTGGTGACGCCGCGCTCCGATACCGACGTCCTCGAGCATGTCGAGTTCATGCGGCTGCGCGAAGGGCAGCTCCTCGCCGTCCTCGTCGCCAAGAGCGGGCAGGTCTCGAACAAGATCATCACCACCGCCGACAGCGTCACCGGCGAAGAGCTCGAGCGCATCCACAACTACCTCAACGAGATCTTGAAGGGGCTCACGCTCGACGAGGTCCGCCTGCGCGTGCAGAAGGAGCTGGCCGACGAGCGCACGCAGTATCAGGCGCTCGAGAAAAAGGCGCTCGAGCTGTCGCAGAAGGCGCTCCCCGACCCGGCCTCCGAGGTGATCGTCTCCGGCCAGGCGCGCCTGCTCGAGAGCATCGCCGGCGGCGACCCGGCCCAGGTCGAGAAGATGAAGGGGCTGTTCCGTCGCCTCGAGGAGAAGCGGGTGCTGGCCGAGCTGCTCGACCGCACCCAGCGCGCCGAGGGCATCCGCGTCTTCATCGGCGCCGAGACCAATATTTCTGAGCTGGCCGATTTCACCATCGTCGCCACGACCTACGGCGCCGAGGGCGATTCGCGCGCGCTCGGCACGCTCGGAGTCATCGGCCCGACCCGCATGAACTACTCGAAGGTCATCACCCTGGTCGATTTCACGGCGCAGCTGATCTCCGGCGTCATTGCCAAACGCTAGCGTCGGGATTAGGTTCTCGAGGCATGGGGAATGACGATCAGAAGCAGGGCAACACACCCGAGAACGCGGGGCCCGGCGAGGCGCCGCCCCCGGCGACGGGAAATGATGGCGACGGGGAGTCGGAGGCGAAAGCGCAGCCGACGCTCGAGCAGCAGATCGAGCAGCTGGACAAGTTGGAGCAGGAGAAGCGCGAGCTGCACGACCGTCTCCTGCGCACCGCCGCCGAGTTCGAGAACTACAAGCGCCGCGCGAAGAAGGAGAGCGACGACGCCGCCACGCGCGGGCGCGAGCAGCTCCTGAAGGAGCTGTTGCCGGCGCTCGACAACCTCGAGCGCGCGCTCAAGCATGCGCCGGGCGGGGACCCGCTCACCGTCGGTATTCAGCAGACCGAGAAGCAGCTCCTGCAGGCGCTCGAGCGCTTCGGCGTGACGCGCTTCTCGTCGGTGGGCAAGCCGTTCGATCCGTCGCAGCACGATGCCATTCAGCAGATGGAGACCACCGAGCACCCCCCGGGATCGGTGGCGCAGGAGTTCGCGTCGGGCTACATGCTCGGACAGCGGCTCTTGCGGCCCGCCATGGTCGCGGTCGCCAAAGCTCCCGCAGCGCCTTCCGAATCCTGATATGATCGGTCCGAGCGACAGTAGATGGGGCGCGTCGTCGGCATCGATTTAGGGACCACCAACTCGTGCGTCGCCTTTTTGGAAGGCGACAAGCCGGTGGTCATTCCCAACGCCGAGGGGAGCCGGACGACGCCGTCCATCGTCGCCTTCGCGGCGTCGGGCGAGCGGCTCGTCGGGCAGATGGCCAAGCGGCAGTCGCTCACCAATCCCGAGAACACGGTCACGGCGGTCAAGCGGCTCATCGGGCGCAAGCGCAACGATCCGGCGGTGGCGCCGCACCTCGGGACGGTGCCGTACGAGGTCGTGGCCGGCGAAAACGGCGACGCGCGCGTCAAGCTGCGCGGCAAGGACTACTCGCCGGCCGAGGTCTCGGCCATGGTGCTGTCGAAGATGAAGGAGATCGCCGAGGACTATCTCGGCGAGGCGGTCACCGAGGCGGTGATCACGGTCCCGGCCTACTTCGACGATGCGCAGCGCCAGGCGACCAAGGACGCGGGCAAAATAGCCGGGCTCGAGGTCTTGCGCATCATTAATGAGCCGACGGCGGCGGCGCTGGCGTACGGGTCGGAGCAGCCCAAGGACGAGCGCGTCGCGGTCTACGATCTCGGCGGCGGCACGTTCGACATCTCGATCCTGGAGCTGCGCGGCGGCGTCTTCGACGTGCGCTCCACCAACGGCGACACCTATCTCGGCGGCGAGGACTTCGATCGCCGCATCATCGATTGGCTCGCCGAGCAGTTCCTGGCGGCCAATCAGATCGATCTGCGCAAAGAGAAGATGGCGCTGCAGCGCTTGAAGGAAGCGGCGGAGCGCGCCAAGCACGAGCTCTCCTCGTCGCTGGAGACGGAGGTGAACCTGCCGTTCATCGCCGCCACCGCGTCGGGGCCGCTGCACCTGCAGACGCGGCTGACGCGCGGCAAGCTCGAGACGCTCGTCGAAGATCTGGTGCAGAAGACGCTCGAGCCGTGCCGCATCGCCATGCGCGACGCCGGCATTCAGTCGAAGGAGATCGATCAGATCATCCTGGTCGGCGGGCAGACGCGCATGCCGCGGGTGCAGCAGCTCGTCGAGGAGTTCTTCGGTAGAAAGCCCAACAAGCGCGTCGATCCGGACGAGGTCGTGGCGGTGGGCGCGGCGCTGCAGGCGGGCATCTTGAAGGGCGCCGTGCAGGAGGTGCTGCTGCTCGACGTGACGCCGCTGTCGCTCGGCGTGCAGACCGCCGGCGGCGTGTTCACGGCGCTGATTCCAAAGAACACGACGATTCCGACGCGCAAGCAGGAGACCTTCTCGACGGCGGTCGACAATCAGCCGTTCGTCGAGGTGCACGTCCTACAGGGCGAGCGCGAGATGGCCGACGACAACAAGTCGCTGGCGAGATTTCAGCTGCTCGGCATTCCGCCGGCGCCGCGCGGGGTGCCGCAGATTCAGGTCACGTTCGACATCGACGCCAACGGCATCGTGTCGGTCGGGGCCAAGGATCTCGGGACCGGCAAGGAGCAGTCGGTGAAGGTGGTGCCGACGAGCGGGTTGACCGAGAACGAGATCGCGCGGCTCATCACCGAGGCGGAGGCGCAGAAGGACTCCGACGTGAAGAAGCGCGAGCTGGCGGAGCTCAAGCTGAACCTCGAGTCGCTGTTGTACACGACGGATCGCGCGCTCGCCGAGTACGGACACGTGCTGGCGCAGCAGGATCGCGAGGCCATCTCGTCGGAGGTGACGGCGGCCAAAGAGATGCTGGATTCGACCAACGCCGACGAGCTGCGCATGATGCAGGGGCGCGTCGAGTCGGTGGCGCAAAAGATCGGCGAGGCGATGTACGCGCAGGCCGCCGGCGGCGAAGACAAAGAGTAGCGAGGCTGGCGGTGTCCGACAGGAAGCGTGACTATTACGAAGTGCTCGGCGTGCCGCGCGACGTCGACGCGGTGGTGCTCAAGAAGGCGTATCGCGAGCTGGCGCTCAAGTTCCATCCCGATCAGAACCCCGACAATCCCGAGGCCGAGACCCACTTCAAGGAAGTGTCCGAAGCCTACACGGTGCTGTCCGATCCCGAGGCGCGCGCGCGCTACGATCGGCGCGGCTTCGAAGGCGTGGGCGGCGGGGTCGGCGTCGACATCGGCGGCTTCACCGATCTGTTCGAGTCGCTGTTCGGCGATCTCTTCGGCAAGAAGAAGAGCGCGGGCAAGATGCCGGGACGCGATCTGCGCTACACGCTCGAGCTGTCGTTCGAAGAGGCGGCGCTCGGGGTCGAGAAGACGATCAAGTTTCCGTCGCCGGCCGAGTGCACGACGTGCAAGGGCACCGGTGCCAAGGGCGGCGACAGCGGCATGCGCACGTGCAACGTGTGCAGCGGCAAGGGCGAGATCAAGGTTCAGCAGGGCTTCTTCTCGCTCTCGAAGAAGTGCCCGACCTGCACCGGGACGGGCAAGATCGTCGGCGATCAGTGCGAGGCCTGCGAGGGCGCGGGCACGATCGAGAAGGAGCGCGAGTTCACGGTCTCGATCCCGGCCGACACCGACGACGGCGCGACGCGACGCGTGGCGGGGCAGGGCGAGCCGGGCAGGCGCGGCGGGCCGCCGGGCGATCTGAACGTGATCGTGCGCGTGCGTCCGCATCCGCTGTTCAAGCGCGAGAACGGAATCATCACGTGCGAGGTGCCGATCTCGGTGGTGCAGGCGGCGCTCGGCGCGGTGATTCAGGTGCCCACGCTCGACGGCAAGGTCGACATGCGCGTGCCGTCGGGGACGCAGCCGGGGGCGCTGTTCCGCTTGCGCGGAAAAGGCGCGGGCAAGCCGAACGCGCGCGGCGATGCGCACGTGCGGATCATGGTCGAGACGCCCGCGCAGCTCGACGCCAAGCAGCGCGAATTGTTCGAACAATTGAAAACGTCGCTAACTGAAACGCAAACGCCGTTACAGAAAACTTTCCTGTCGAAAATGCGCGAATTAGCGGGCGAGTAATCGTGGTATGGTCGCCCCTGCATGGCAGAAAAGCTGCGCGTGCTCTTCGTCGACGACGATCCCGCAGCCTCGAGGCTGTACAAGAGCTACCTCTCGGCCGAAGGTCACGAGGTCATCATCGCCGACTCGGGCATTGAAGCCGTAGAAGCCGCCGAACGCAGCGCGTTCGATGTGGTGGTGATGGATCTCAACATGCCGGGCCTGGATGGCTGGATGTCGATGTCGCTCATCAAAGCACGCCGGCCGAAGTTGCCGGTCGTGGTGCTCACCGGCGAGGTGGGCAAGGATCTCGAGGCGCGCGCCAAGACGGCGGGCGCGGCGGGATTTCTCACCAAGCCCTGTCAGCCGGACAACCTGATCCGCGCGCTCAAGAAGGCCACGCTGAAGTGAGTGTCGCGGGCGTCGCTCCGCTCGCGTAGATCCTTTTCGTCGCCTCCCGCGTTGTAGGCGACATGGTGAAACGGATCGCTCTTTCGTTCGTGATGCTGTTCTCGTCGGCGGCGCTGGCTGGCGGACACGGCAATGGTCAGACCCAGCGTGACCCCTCGCCTGCGATCCCGCAGGCGACCAACGGCGCCAAGAAGGTGGACCTCGTCATCGCGCTCGACACGTCGTCGAGCATGGACGGGCTCATCGATGCGGCGCGGCAGAAGCTGTGGGACGTGGTGAATCTGTTGTCGCACGCCAAGCCGTCGCCGGTGCTGCGCGTCGGCATCATCAGCTACGGCAACGACGGCTACGACGCGAAGAAGGGCTGGGTGCGTAAGGATGCCGAGCTGACCACCAACCTCGACGACGTGTATCAGAAGCTGTTCGCGCTGAAGACCAACGGCGGGTCGGAGTATGTCGCGCGCGCGGTGCACGATGCCACCAGCGAGATGAAGTGGGATCAGGATCAGGGGACGCTGAAGATCATCTTCGTGGCGGGCAACGAGCCGGCCAACCAGGATCCGCAGATTCCCGTCGAGCGCGCGGTCGGCGAGGCGAAGCAGAAGGGCATCTTCGTCAATGCGATCTACTGCGGCGGCGACGGGGCGTGGGAAGCGCAAGGGTGGCGGCAGGTGGCGCTGCTCGGCAGCGGCAAGTACGCAGCGATCGATCAGAACCGCGTGGTGGCCATCGCGACGCCGATGGACAGCGAGCTGGCGAAGCTGTCGAACGAGCTGAATAAGACCTACGTCGGTTACGGGATGGTGGCGAAGGAGAAGGCCGCGAACCAGGCGTCGATGGACGGCGCGGCGGGCTCGGCGGGCGCCCCGGTGGCGGCGTCGCGCGCGGCGGCCAAGGCGTCGGTCCTGTACCGCAACGACGAATGGGATCTCGTCGACGCGCGGGCGCATGGCAAGAAGGATGTGGGTCGCATGAAGGCGGAGGAGCTGCCGGCGCCGATGCGGGCGATGGATGAGAAGCAGCGGGCGGAGTTCTTGGACAAGAAGGCCAAGGATCGGTCGCAGCTGCAGCAGCGGATCGCGGAGCTGTCGGGGAAGCGGGATCAGTTCATTCAGTCGGAGCGCAAGAAGCAGGTGGCAGGGCCGAAGACGTTCGATGATGCGGTGACTGGATCGATTCGCACGGAAGCCGAATCGGCGGGCTTCGCGTTCTAGCCGCGCGACGTCCCACCGTCGTCAACGATTGTGATTGCGAAAGACGAGCACGACCGCCCAAAGCGCCGCGATCAAGATGAAGCCCGCGAACAGCGTCCCCGCCAGCTTGAGAATGACCGGGGCTCGTGGCGGCCGTTCCGCCTTCGCCTTCGCGACGTACAACGTCTGCGCCATCCCGACAGCTCGTTCCAAGCCCCACTGCGCCCTCGCATCCTCCGGAGACGCCAGCTTGCGCTTGCGGTACATGGCCGCGGCGACATCCAGCGCGTCGACGGCGGCGGCGAGCTGCAGGAGCTTGGCGTGCGCGGATTCGTCCTCCCATTGGCTCTCGAGCTCCTTCCACGGCTGCTCGAGCGCGGGGTGGGAGGGATCCTCGGTCGCGTAACCGTCCCACCTTGCGACGAGGAGGCCGCAGCGGGCGCAGGCGTCCTCGCCGGGCATGCGCTCTCGTTGGCACTTTGGGCACGAGGTCGGGAGGCGCATCTCGCTTGATCTTCGCACTTTGACTTGGCGAAGCAAGGTGGTCGTGTCAAATTGGTATTGTCGTCATGATTGCGTCTCTCGACCTCACAGACATCTGCCAACAGCTGGTGCGCGACGCCGGCGGCAGGAAGGTTCTACTCTGCAGCGTCGAGGGCGAAGTGCTGGCCCACGCCGGCGCCGAAGGCTCCTCGGGCTCCCTCGATGAAGCTACCGGCGACGCCGTAGCCCAGCTCATCGCCGACGTCGTCGAGGGCGCGGCCGATGGCGGTCGCGTTCCGGCGACCAAGGATCTGGTCGCCTCCTTGCCGGGCGGCCTGCCGGGCGGGCTCTCGGCCTGCGCCACTGCCGTCGGTGCCAAGGCCGCGCTGGTGGTCATCTTCGACGGCCGCGCCACCACGCTCGACCGCGTGCGGCTCAAGGTTCGCCGCGCCCGCGAGGTGCTCGGAAAGTCGCTTCCGGCCGAGCCGTCGGCCGAAAAGCCCTCCAGCCACTAAGCCGCTCTTCCCCGTAGCTGACATCGGCGTGAATTTCCGCTACAATCAGCCGGTTCAACCCCCCTTGACCATGGCTGACAGGAGCCGGGATGTAGAGCGCATGATCTTCCTTCGTCGCGAGGCGGAGAAGATTGTCCGCGAGCTATTTCAGCCCGAAGGCGCGTCCGCGGGCGGCGCATCGGTCCGCGTCGTCGCCGATCTGCGCACCGACGGAGATAACTACGTCCTCGAGGTCGAGCTGCCGGGCGTCGCGCCCGCCGACGTCCAGGTCTACGCGCTCGGCGACGCCCTCATCGTCGAGGGACAGAAGCGACCAGGGGTCGCACCCGATACGCGCCCTGCCTATGATCGTGCCGAGCGCGACTATGGTCCTTTCCGCCGCGTCTTCGATCTGCCCGGCCCCGCCGATCTCTCGCGCACCTTCGCGGCGCTGCGCGGCGGGTTACTCTCGATCCGCGTTCCACGCATCGTCGATCGCCGCGGCCGCGCGCGGCCGATCCCGCTGAACCCGGACGGGGGTACATGATGGAATTTCTGCCGGACGGCACCATCAAGCAGACCCTCGAGATTCCGCCGACGCTGGCGCTGCTCCCGATCCGCGACCTCGTGGTCTTTCCGTACATGGTCGTGCCGCTCATGGTGTCGCGCGAGATGTCGGTCGCCGCCGTCGACGAAGCGCTGTCGACCAAAGATCGCCTCGTGGTCCTGGCGGCGCAGCAGAACGAGACCGAGGACGAGCCCACCGCCGACGCCATCCATCGCTTCGGCACCGTCGGCATGATCATGCGGATGCGCAAGCTCTCCGACGGCCGCATCAAGGTGCTGGTGCAGGGGCTGATGCGCGCGCGCATCACCGGGTTCGTGCAGAACTCGCCCTGCTTCACCGTCTCGGTCGAGCGCGTGGAAGAGACGGCGCTGCCGTCGTCGGGCGCCGAGGCCGAGGCGCTCATGCGCGCGGTGCGCGACGACCTCACCAAATATTCGCAGGGCGGCAAGCTCCAGTCGCCCGAGCTCATGCTGGTCATCTCCGGCGTCGAAGACCCGGGCCGCCTCGCCGACCTCGTCGCCTCGAACATCACCATCAAGGTCGCCACGGGACAGGCGCTCCTCGAGGAGATGGATCCCGTCGAGCGCCTTCGCCGCGTCGGCGCGCTGGTGCAAAAAGAGGTCGAGATCCTCGAGGTGCAGGCGACCATCCAGTCGCGCGCCAAGGAGGAGATGTCCAAGGCGCAGCGCGAATACTTCCTGCGCGAGCAGCTGCGGCAGATCCAGTCGGAGCTCGGCGGCACCGGCAGCAAGGGCGACCTCGAGTCGCTGCGCGGCCAGGTCGAGACCGCGCGCATGCCGCCCGAGGCGCGCGCCGAGGCCGACCGCCAGTTGCGGCGGCTCGAGCAGGCCAACGCCGACTCGGCCGAAGCGGGCGTCCTGCGCACCTACCTCGAGTGGCTCGTCGAGCTGCCGTGGGTCACCGCCACCGACGACAAATTGGATCTGGCCGAGGCGCGCACCATCCTCGACGAGGACCATTACGGCCTCGAGGACGTCAAGGATCGCATCCTCGAGCACCTCGGCGTCCTCAAGCTGACCCGCGAGCGCGGCCGCGTCGAGAAGGGGCCCATCCTCTGCTTCGTCGGCCCGCCCGGCGTCGGCAAGACCTCGCTCGGCCGCTCGATCGCCCGCGCGCTCGGCCGCAAGTTCGTGCGCATGTCGCTCGGCGGCGTGCGCGACGAAGCCGAGATCCGCGGCCACCGTCGCACCTACGTCGGCGCCATGCCCGGGCGCGTGATCCAGAGCCTCAAGCAGGCCGGCACCGTCAACCCGGTCTTCGTGCTCGACGAGATCGACAAGCTGGGCGCCGATTTCCGCGGCGACCCGTCATCGGCGCTGCTCGAGGTGCTCGATCCCGAGCAGAACAGCACCTTCCGCGACCACTACCTCGGCGTCGCCTACGATCTGTCCAAGGTGCTCTTCATCGCCACCGCCAACGCCGCCGATCCGATCCCGCGCGCGCTCGGCGATCGCATGGAGGTCATCCGACTGGCCGGCTACTCCGAGGAGGAGAAGCTCGAGATCACGCGCCGCCACGTGCTGCCGCGCCAGCTCTCCGCGGCCGGCCTCGAGGACGAATCGCTCAAGCTCTCCGACGCGACCTTGCGGCTCATCGTCAACGACTACACCCGCGAGGCGGGTCTGCGCGATCTCGAGCGGCAGATCGCGCGCATCGCCCGCAAGTGCGCACGCCAGCAGGTCGAGGATCGCGAGGCGCACAAGAAGAGCGGCAAGGTCATCACGGTCACGCCCGAGAAGCTGCGCAAGTTCCTCGGACCGCCGATGGCCGCGCACTTCGGCCGCCTGAAGGGCGTCGACGAAGTGGGCGCAGCGACGGGCCTGGCTTGGACGCCCTACGGCGGCGAGGTGCTCGAGGTCGAAGCGCAATGGATGCCCGGTAAGGGCTCGCTCATCCTCACCGGCCAGCTCGGCGACGTGATGAAGGAGTCGGCGATGACCGCGCTGTCCTATGCGCGCGCGCGCTCCGCCTCGCTCGGCCTCAAAGACGGCTTCTACGCCGAGCGCGAGATCCACATCCACGTGCCGGCCGGCGCGGTGCCGAAGGACGGCCCGTCGGCAGGCGTGACCATGGCGTGCGCGCTGGTGTCACTCTTGACCAATCAGGCGGTGCGCCGCGACGTGGCGATGACCGGCGAGATCACGTTGCGCGGGCGCGTCCTGCCCGTCGGTGGGCTCAAAGAGAAGCTGCTGGCGGCGGCGCGCGCCGGCATCGTCCTCGTCATCGTGCCGGCCGACAATGCGCGCGACCTCGAGCAGCTGCCGCAGAAGTCGCTGCGCGGGATGCGCGTGGTCCTGGCGCGCACGATGGATGACGTGCTGGCGGCGGCGTTGAAGCAGGCCGAGAGCTCGGAGCTGAGGGTCGAGAGTTGAAAACGGACGGCTATCGATCGGGTTGGGCTGGTTCGGGGGATTCGAGGGGTATATGGCTCAGGTAGATTTTCAGCATCGAGAGATCGCGATCAAGCTCGTCTATTACGGACCAGCCTTGTCGGGCAAGACCACCAATCTGCAGAAGATCCACGAGCGCATGGATCCGAAGCGACGCGGCCGCCTGCTCACCCTCGACACCAAAGAGGACCGCACCCTCTACTTCGATCTGCTGCCGCTCGCCTTCAAGTCGGCCTCGGGCGTGACCTGCAAGGTCAAGCTCTTCACCGTCCCCGGTCAGGTCATGCACAACACCACGCGCAAGGTGGTGCTGCAGGGCTGCGACGGCGTCGCCTTCATCGCCGACTCGCAGATCGTCGAGACCAAGAACAACAACGAATCGTTCGCCAACCTGAAGGCGAACATGAAGGAGAATCGCCTCGACGAGGAGATTCCCATCGTCATCCAGTTCAACAAGCGCGACATGCCGAAGGTGCGCACCGACGACGAGCTCAAACGCATCGCCGCGCGCGGCAAGGAGCCGGTGTTTCCGGCCACGGCCATCGAAGGCAAGGGCGTGCCCGAGACCTTCCTCGGCCTCGCGGCCGCGACCTGGGAGATGCTGGAGAAGAAGATCGGCCTCGGCTCCAAGCACGGCATTCCCAAGACGGAGCTCCTGACGGCGCTGTCGAAGCAGCTCGGCGTCGAGACCCCGCGTCCCGAGCAGCTGCTCGGCCTCGGCAAAGGTGGATGATTAGCGGATGAGCTCATCGAAGGCCGCCCTCAACGTCGACGCACCGGTCACGCTCGACGAGCTCCTCGATCGCAACGCGCGCGAGACGCTCGCCGCGGGCGCCGTGGATCTCGCCGTCGTGCTGAGCGTGGTCGACAAGAGCGGTCGCGTCATCGTCGGTGAGCCGCCGCCGCCGGAGACGCTCGCGGCGCGCCCCGAGTACGAGGCCGCCGTCGTCGCGGTGGGCGCGGTCGCCTGGGTGGTGGCGCCGCTCATGCACGAGGGCGACGCCATCGGCTACATCATCGTGCGCGCGAGCGAGCCCATCGCCGCGCATCTCCATCGCGTGGCCGACGCCTTCATCGTCGACGGCATCAAGCGCGCCATGTCGGCGCGCATGCACATGGCCACCGTCGAAGAGGCGAGCCGCGAGCTGACCGAGAAGAACCGCCGCCTCGCGCAGGCCGTCGAGCGGCTGCAAGAGGCCGATCGCGTCAAGTCGAACTTCCTCGCCACCGTCTCGCACGAGCTGCGCACGCCGCTCACCTCGGTCATCGGCTACTCCGAGATGCTGCTCGAGGGCATCGCCGGCGAGCTCAACGACGAGCAGCGCGAGTACGTGCGCACGGTGATGGAGAAGGGCGACCAGCTGTTGCAGCTGATCACCGGCATCCTCGACATCTCGCGCATGGAAGCGGGCGAGATGCGCATCGACCGCCAGCCGTTCGATCTCGACGAGGTGGTCTCGGTGGCGCTGTCGACCATCGCGCCGCACGCCCGCCGCAAGAAGCTTCAAATGGCCTGCACCGTGCCACCGGGGCTGCCCCTGGTGCTCGGCGATCGTGACAAGATTCGCCAGGTGCTGCTGAACCTCCTCGGTAACGCGGTCAAGTTCACGCCCGAAGGCGGCAAGGTCGAGGTGTCGGCGGTGCCGGCGCCGCTCTCGTCGGCGGTCGACAGCACCCGCGCCGTGCGCGTGTCGGTGCGCGACTCCGGCATCGGCATTCCGCCCGAGCATCAGAAGCGGGTCTTCGATCCCTTCTTCCAGGTCGACAACACCTCCACGCGCGAATACGGCGGCACCGGCCTCGGGCTGTCGATCGTCAAGCGCCTGGTCGAGGCGCATGGCGGCGTGGTCTCGATCGAGTCCGACGGCGGTCGCGGCTCGGCGTTCTCGTTCACCATTCCGCTCGCTCCCGGCTCGTCGCCCTAAGCGCGCATCATGGCCTCCTTCCTCCTCGAGCGACTGATCGCGGTGGTCACGCTGCTGTTGGCGTCGGCATTTTTCGCCGGCTCCGAGACCGCGATCTTCTCGCTGTCGCGCGTGCAGCGCGAGACCATGGCCGGCCGCGAGGACGATCGCGGCTCGCAGCGCCTGACGGAGATGCTGTCGCATCCGCGGCGGCTCATCGTCACGATCATCGTCTGCAACGAGCTCATCAACATCGCCAACTCGTCGGTGGCCGCGACCATCACGGCGCACCTGTTTCCCAAGGCGCCGGAGCTGGCGCAGGTGTTCATCGCCACCGCCTGGATGCTGCCCTTGATCCTCCTCTTCGGCGAGATGATCCCGAAGTCGCTCGCGCTCAGGCTCGGCGAGCGCTGGGCGCGCATCATCTCGGCGCCGATGCAGGGGCTGGCCTACCTCCTCACGCCGATTCGCGTCGTCTTGCAGTCGGTAGCCTCGGCGGTGCTCACCATCTTCGGTGCGCGCCCCATGACGCGCGAGGAGGGGCTGCGCGAGGAGGAGTTCCGCTCGCTCGTCGATGTCGGCTCGGAGGAGGGCGAGCTGCAGGTCGCGGAGCGGCGGCTCATCCACAACGTCTTCGAGTTCGGTGACACCACCGTCGGCAAGGTCATGACGCCGGCGGAGAAGGTGTTCGCGCTGCCCTACGAGATGCCGCTCGGGCGCATGGTCGAGGCCATCGCCACGGAGCGCTACTCGCGCGTTCCCATCTATCGCCAGGGCAAGGTGCGCACCGACAAGCGACCCGTCGCCGCGGGGGCGCCGGCCAAGCCGGTGGCGCGGCCGACGATGGAGGTGGTCGGGATCTTGTTGGCCAAGGATCTGGCGGGCTACGCCTGGGGCGCGCTCGAGGGCCACACCGTGCAGGATCTGCTTCACCCGGTCCTCTTCGTGCCGCGCACGACCAAGTGCGATCAGCTGTTCCGCGAGTTCCAGCGCAAGCGCACGCACGTCGCGCTCGTCGTCGACGAATACGGCCGCCTGGCCGGGCTGGTCACGATGGAAGATCTCCTCGAAGAGCTCTTCGGCGAGATTGCCGACGAGAAGGAGACGCGCGGTCGTGAGTAACTGGCCGCCGTGGTTGCAGACGATGTGGCCGGCGCTGGTCGTGTCGGCGATCTGCCTTCTGACCGAGATGTTCTTCGCTGCCGCCGAGCTGTCGGTGATCTCGGTCGATCGCATCGGCGTGCTCAAGGATGCCGAGGGCGGGTCGCGCAGAGCGAAGCTGCTCGAGCGCTTCCTCGCCAACAAGCAGAGCTTCCTGGCGACGACGCTCTTCGGAACCCAGCTCTCCGTCATCCTCTCGACGGTGAACATGACCTACGCGCTGCACAAGGTCGTGTCGCCGCATCGCACCGAGCTCTATCTGCTGGTCCTCATGACGCCGATCCTCGTCATCTTCGGCGAGATCGTGCCCAAGACGATCGGCCAGCAGTCCGCGGATCGCTGGGCGCGTCGGCTGGTCTATCCGCTGTGGGGCGCGTCGAAGCTCTTCTGGCCGGTGGTGGCGCCGCTGACCAGGCTGACGACGGTGCTCATGCGGCGGCTCGGCGTGCCGGAGCGCAAGCTCGTGACCCGCGAGGAGCTCGAGGCGCTCTTGAAGGCACCGTCGGTGCGGCGCGGCGAGATCACCGAGGGCGAGCGGCGCATGATCTCGCGCATCTTCGACTTCACCGACACCACCGTCGACGACGTGATGGTGCCGCTGTCGGACGTGGTGGCGCTCTCGGAGACCGCGGATCTCGGGACCGCGGCGCGGCAGATCGAGGAGACCCAGTACACGCGCTTTCCCGTTTTTCGCGAGCGCGTCGACCGCGTGGTGGGGACGGTGCACGCGTTCGACATCCTCAAGGCGGGGCGCTCGGAGCAGAAGATCGGCATGCTGGCGCGCGGGCCCATCTTCGTTCCGGGCAATCAGCCGGCCGTCGATCTGCTCGTGGAGCTGCAGCGCACGCGCCAGGGCATGGCCATCGTCGTCGACGAATACGGCGGCGCCGTCGGCATCGCCACCGTCGAGGACATCCTGGAAGAGATCGTCGGCGAGATCGAGGACGAGCATGATGTCGCGCCGTCGGCGATTCGCAAAGAGGCGGACGGCGTGTGGCGGGTCAACGCGCGCACGTCGGTGTCCGAGGTGAACCGGCAGCTGCGGCTCGAGCTGCCCGAGGGCGAAGAGTACGAGTCGATGGCGGGTCTGGTGCTCGAGAAGCTGCGCCACATCCCGCGCGAAGGCGAGAGCGTCCGCTTCGGCAGCGTCCTCGTCAAAGTGGTGAAGGCGAACGAGCGCGCCGTCGAGGAGGTGCAGGTGCGGCTCGGCAAGCGCCGCTCGCCGACGCGCGGACCCGGCACGATCCCGGGCTGACGCGCTTCAGGTGACGATGCGCTTCAGGGCACGATGCGCTGAATCTCGATCGTCGTCGGATGGGTGTTGCGCAAGCTGATGCTGGCGACCACGCCGTCGTCGAGGCGCACCAGCCAGCCGGTCGCAGTCTCGGCCTCTTCCCGCTCGATGAGGAAGGCGCCGGCGAGCGCGCGATCGTAGAAGCGCACGGCGTCGCGATACGACAGCTCGGCGTCGAAGCTCTGGTCCAGGACGTGGACGCCGCTGATGCTGTTGTCGCGCATGCGGTTGAGGCGCGCGCCCTTGAGCTCGGGCAGCTCGCGGATGGTGTCGGTTTCGATGGTGCCGCGCAGGCTCGCGCCGGGCGGCAGCGGCACCTCGTCAGACGCGACGCGCGCTGCGAACGCAAAGGTCGGGAAGATCGTGCACGCCAGCGCGAGAGCGACGGAACGCATCCCCGGAGTGGTTGCAAACGTCGCACCAAAGTAGTGCTAGGCTGTCGACGTGGACCCGAAGCAAATTCGCCACCTTCTGGAGCGCGTACAGCGCGGCGAGGCGCCCGTCGACGAGGCGGTGCGCGAGCTGGCTGACCTTCCGTTCAAGGACCTGGGTTTCGCGCGTGTCGATCACCATCGCCACCTGCGCACGGGATTTCCCGAGGTGATTCTCGGGTTGGGCAAGACCGCGGAGCAGATCGGTACCATCATGGCCGAGCTGGCGCGCACCGGCGCCAACGTCCTGGCGACACGCGTCGCCGACGCCCATGTCGAGGGGGTGCTGCGCATCGTTCCGCAGGCGCGGCATGACGCGCTCGCGCGCGCGATGGTCATCGAGCAGCAGGCGATCCCGGACGTCGGACGCGGTACGATCCTCATCGTCTCGGCAGGGACGAGCGACCTGCCGGTGGCGGAGGAGGCGGCGCTGACGGCGCGGCTCGCCGGCAATCGCGTCGACCGGCTGATCGACGTCGGTGTGGCCGGCATCCATCGACTGCTCGGCAGCCGCGGCGCGCTCGAGGCGGCCAGCGTCCTCGTCGTCGTCGCCGGAATGGAGGGCGCGCTGCCGTCGGTGGTGGCGGGGCTGACCTCGCGGCCGGTGGTGGCGGTGCCGACTTCGGTCGGCTATGGCGCGAGCTTCGGCGGCATCGCGGCGTTGCTCGGAATGCTGAACAGCTGCGCGGCGGGCGTGACGGTGGTGAACATCGACAACGGATTCGGCGCGGGCTACGCGGCGTCGCTGATCAATCGGAAGCAGACATGACGGATGTGATCGAGCTGCGCGGCTGTGAGCTGTACTTCGACTGCTTCTCGGGGATCGCGGGCGACATGGCGATCGGTGCACTGCTCGACCTCGGCGTGCCCGAGGAGGTGGTGCGCGCGGAGCTGGCCAAGCTGCCGGTGCAGGGCTATCAGCTGACTCGCGAGCGGGTTCCGCGCGGCGCGCTGGTGGGGACCAAGGTGAGCGTGGTCATGGACGGCGACCGCGATCATGCGCACGGCTCCGAGCATGCGCACGAGCGTCGCGGCGAGCATGCGCACGAGCATGGCGGCGAGCCTGGGCACGCTCACGATCACGGTCACGAAGCGGGCCACGGTCAGGGCGAGCGACACGATCCGCGCCACGCGCACGACGGCAAGCACCGCCACACCCACTATCGCGACATCAAGGCGATGCTGATCGCGCATCTCGACGGACAGGTCCGCGAGCGCGCTCTCGCCATCTTCGATCGCATCGCCGTCGTCGAGGCGCGCCTGCATGGCGTCACCGTCGAGGACGTCGCCTTCCACGAGGTCGGCGCGGTCGACTCGATCGTCGACATCGTCGGCACTGCCGCCGCGCTGGCGTGGCTGCGCCCCCGGCGCATCACCTCGCGCCGGGTGCCGCTCGGCGGTGGCACCGTCGACACAGCGCACGGCCGGCTGCCGGTGCCGGCGCCCGCCACCCTCGAGCTCCTCGCCGGAGCCGAGGTCGAAGCGGGCGGCGAGAGCGAGCTGACCACCCCGACCGGCGCCGGCATCCTCGCCGCCAGCGTCTCCGGCTACGGGCCCATGCCGTCCATGCGCGTCCTCGCCGTGGGCTGGGGCGCGGGCGATCGGCAGCTCGCGGACCGCCCGAACCTCCTTCGCATCGTCGCCGGGGCCCCGATGCCCGACGAGCCCGGTGCCGACGACGACGTCGTCCTCGTCGAGGCCAACATCGACGACATGAACCCCGAGCTGTGCGAGCCGCTCCTGGAGGCGCTCTTCGCCGCCGGTGCCGTCGACGCCTGGTTCACGCCGATCGTGATGAAAAAGTCGCGCCCCGCCTTCACCATCTCGGCGCTCTGCCCGCCGGGCGACCGCGAGGAGGTGTCGCAGGCGCTGCTGCGCGAATCGACCACCATCGGGGTGCGTTTCTCGACGGTGGCGCGCCATATCCTGCCGCGCCGGTTCGTCGACGTCGACACCCCCTGGGGCGTCGTCCCGGTCAAGGTCGCCGGCGAAGGCGACCTCACCAACGCCGCCCCCGAGTACGACGCCTGCCGGAAGCTCGCCGCCAGCGCCGGCGTCCCCGTGAAAAGAGTGTATCTGGCAGCACTGGCTGCATTCTTCCGTCGCTGATAAACTAGTCCCCCAGTGCAGGAGCGCGACCGCATTCTCATCGTCGGGGGGGACGACGCCACGCGGGCCGGCTACCTCGCCGAGCTCCGCACGGCCGGCTTCATCGTCGACGAGCGGCGCGGGGTCGCGGAGGACTCGGACGGCGTCGACCTGGTCCTGGTGGCCGGCGGGGCCGAGCACTCCCGGCGCGACGGGTTCGGCGCGGTCGTCGACGCGGTGACCGCCGCCCGCAAGGCCGCCGGCGCCGCCGCGGTGCTGGCCTGCGTGCCGCGCGGCGACGATGTCGACGCCGCTTCGGACGCCATCGCCGCGTCGCTGGCCTCGGGCGCCGACGACGTCGTGGTCTGCCCGCCCATCGGCGGCGCCCTGGTGGCGCGGGTTCGCGCCGGGCTCAAGATGTCTGCCGCGCGCCTGGCGGTCGAGCGCTTCGAGCGCTACGGCGACGCGCTGGCCCACATCGGCGGGTCGGTCGGCATCACGCTCGAGACGCCCGAGGCGATGCACGATCTGCTCTGCCGCATCGTCGAGGCGGTCAGCTGGACTCGCGTCGCGCTCATGCTCTTCGGCGAAGAGCCCAACGCCATGGTGCTGATCTCGGCGTCCGACGATCCGTCGTCGATGAAGGTGCCGCTCACCCTCGAGCGCTATCCCGAGCTGCGCGCCTGTCTCGAGTCGCGCGAGCCGGTGCTCGTCGAGGACGCACGCAGCTCGGCGCTGCTGGGATCGTGGGCGGAGCTGGCGGCGGAGAAGGGCGGCGCCGCGCTGCTCGCGGTGCCGCTGATGGTCGAGCGCAAGGTCGCGGGCGCGCTGCTCTTGCGGCACGAGCTGGCGCGACCGCCGCTGGGCCCGCGCGCCATCGATTTTCTACGGCTGGCCTCGTCGCTGCTCGGCCTGGTGCTCAAGTCGGGCGGAGTGTTCGAAGGGCTGCGCGAGCAGACGCGCCGCATGTCGATGCAGCGCTACGCCGAGGAGCGCCGCACCCGCGCCCTCGAGCAGTACAAAGACTTCTTCGAAGCCTCCACCGACGGCATGCTCGTCGCCGACAGCGACGGCACCATCCTCTCGGTGAACCGCGCCGCCGAGCAGATGACCGGCTGGGCGCGCGAGGGTCTCGTCGGCCGCAACTTCACCGAGCTGGTCGCGCCGGGTCAGCGCATGAGCCTGACCAACATCCTCCGTCAGGTGGCCAACGGCGCCAACCTCGAGGTCTTCGATCTATCGCTCTCGACGACCTCGGGCGAATCGCTCACCGTCTCGGTGTCGTCGTCGTCGGTCCTGTCCGAGCATCAGTCGACGGTGGTCGCCTTCCGCGACGTCACCGAGGCGCGCGCCCTCGAGGCCGAGCTGCGCAAGACCAAGGACTTCCTCGAGCGGCTGATCGACTCCACCGTCGACGGCATCATCTCCGCCGACATGCGCGGCAACGTGCTCATCTTCAATCAGGGCGCGGCGCGCCTCTACGGCTACTCGCCCGACGAGGTCATCGGCAAGCTGCCGGTCTGGAAGCTCTATCCCGACGGTGTTGCGCGCGCCATCATGAGCGAGCTGCGCGCCCTCGACCACGGCGGCACCGGTCGCCTCGAGCCGTCGCGCCGGGAGATCGTGACCAAGGAAGGCGAGCTGGTCCCCATCTCGCTGGCGGCGTCGATCGTCTACGAGGACGGCCGCGAAATGGCCACCGTCGGCATCATCAGCGACCTCCGCGACCGCATCAAGATGGAGCAGCGGCTGGCGCAGGCGCAGGAGAAGCTGGTCGTCACCGAGAAGCAGGCGCTCATCGCGGAGTTGGCCGGCACGACGGCGCACGAGCTCAACCAGCCGCTCACGTCGGTGATGGGCTACTCGGAGCTGCTCAAGAAGAAGATGTCGCCCAACGACGTGCACTACCGCGCCGTCGACATCATCTTGCGCGAGGCCGAGCGCATGGCGGAGATCGTGCGCAAGATCGGCAAGATCACGCGCTACGAGACGAAGGCGTACGTCGGCTCGACGCAGATCCTCGACCTCGACAAGAGCACCACCGATGGCTGAGCGCGCCTCGCGACGGCGCGCCAAGAGCAAGCCGGCAGCGCCGAAACGGGCCGCCAAGCCCAAGGCGATCAAAGCGGTCAAGGCCGTCAAGGCGGGCAAGGCGAAGGCGGCAAGGGGCAAGCCCCGCTCGTCGCGCCTGACACCGCCGTCGCGCGAGGCGTGCATGCAGGCGGCGTTCGACCTCTCGCGCGAGCTTTCGCTCGAGGTGCGCGAGGAGGAGCTGGTCGGCACCTTCGCGTCGACGCTCGGGGCGCTGCTGCCGGGGCGCTACCTCTGCCTGCGCGTCGTCGATCCGCGCACGCTGGCGCTGACGTCGATGATCTCCGACGGGCCGCTCACCGCCGGCGTCACGACCATGCAGGCGGCGCCGCTCGCCATCAAGCGCTCGGCGCTGCGTCGCACGCGCCTGTCGGACGCGGCGGTGCAGTCGCATCGCGTGCGTGTGCTCGACGGCTACGAGCGCGTCTTCTCCGATTCGGCGGGCGGCTACTCGGTCCCGCTGGTCGCCTCGGGCGAGATCTTCGGCATCCTCAACATCGAGTATCCGGCGCCCGTCGATCTGTCGGCCGCCGACGAGCCGGTGACCATCCCGCTCGCCAATCAGCTCTCGGTGGCGCTGCGCAATCTCAACCTCCTGGCCGAGGCGCGCTACTACCGCGACTACCTGCGCAAGATGATCGACGTGGCCAACGCGTTCATCATCGTCATCGATCGCGACGCCCACATCGCCGTCATGAACCAGGTCATGATGGATTACATCGGTTTCGGCGGCGAGATCGTGGGCATGCCGCTGGCCGAAATTCGCAAGCGCTCGACGGCGCCCGAGCCGCGGCTCTCGACGCTGATGATGGCCGGACTGCGCGGCGTCGAGTACCAGGACTGCGAAGTGAAGCTGTGGCGCCGCAACACCGAGCTGCACGGCCGCGCCATGTTCAACACGTCGGTGTTGCGCTCGCCGGACGGCACCATCGACGGCGTCATCGCCATCGGCCAGGACATCGAGCGGCTGCGCTCGCTCGAGCGTCAGGTCATCCAGGCCGAGAAGCTGGCGACGCTGGGGCAGCTGGCCGCCGGCGTCGTTCACGAGCTCAACAACCCGCTCACCTCGATCAGCGTCTACGGCGACTACCTCGTGCGGCTGCTCGAGCGCGCCGGCGGCGACAAGGGCGACGCCGACAAGGCCAACAAGATCGTCGAGGGCGCGGCGCGCATCCAGAAGCTGACGCGCGACCTCATGAACTACGCGCGCCCGTCGGGGGAGTACGAGTGGGTGGCGGTCAACGACGTCGTCAAGCAGGCGCTCACGTTCTGCGAGCACATCGTGCGGCGCGGTGAGGCGGAGGTGACGCTGACGCTCGCCGAAGAGCTGCCGCGCATTCATGCCATCCGCGCGCAGCTGCACCAGGTGCTCATCAACCTGGTGACCAACGCCATTCACGCGCTGCCGTCGGCGGGCGGCCACGTCACCATCGGCACCGAGCTGGTCGCCGGCGGACAGGCGGTCCAGGTGCGGGTCGCCGACAGCGGCGTCGGCATCAGCGCGCTGGACCGCGACCACGTCTTCGAGCCATTCTTCACGACCAAGAAAGACGGCAAGGGCACCGGCCTCGGCCTCTCGATCGTAAAAAACATCGTCGAGGGCCACGGTGGTACGGTCAAGTTCGACAGCCAGGTGGCGCAAGGCACCACGTTCGTGATCACGTTACCGCTTCAGAAGGAGAGTATCGCTGTATGAAAATCGACGAGACACTCAAGGAATTGGAAGGGGTCGCCGAGAAGAAGAACATCAAGGTGACCTATGAAAACATCGGCGGCGAGCTGGGCGCCGGTGGGTTGTGCAAGGTCAAGGGCGAGCATCGGGTCATCGTCGACAAGCGCGCCACCGACGGCGAGAAGGTGACCGTTCTGGCGCAGGCGCTGGCGCGCTTCCCGCTCGACGACGTGTTCATCAGCGAAAAGACCCGCGAGCTCATCGAGAGATCCGCCGCCTTCGTCCGCAAGTAGGCCCTCGCCAGTCGTTGTAGCCCGCGCGGTTACGATCCAGGTCACCGACGAGAATCCCGGCCCGGCGTAGGTTGCGGGCAATGGAATCGCACGCGCTCATCTTGCGTCGCGTCGGCGCGGCCCTGCTCGCCTACTTCGCGCTGCATCTGTTCTCGATGGTGTTCGACTACGCGACCGACACGACGCACTCCTTCAGCGTCGATCTGCTGTCGCTCGTCCTCAGCCTGCTGCTCCTCCAAGGCCATCTCGGCGCGGCGCGCTGGATCGCGTTCTTCACCTCGGCGCGGCTGGCCGCCACGGCGCTCGGAGTGGTCGCACTGCCGCTCGTGATGGTGTGGCTCCCCGAGGTTCGCAGTGAGCTCGCCCTCGACGCGACCTGGGTGTGGGGCGCCGGCGCGGTCGCGCTAAACGTCGCCTTCGACGTCTGGAGGCTGCGCGAGCGGAGCGACGCGCCCGTCGAGGACGCGCGGGCGGTGACCCGTCGCGGATCGATCCGCGGCGCCATCTACTGGGGCGCGGGGCTGTGCATCGTCGTCACGTTGCTCGGCGGCACGCTGTTCGGGCTCGTCTATGCGGCCTACCGCCGGCACCTGCCGCGCTAGTTCCAATGCAGGTCGAATAGCTTCGGGACGGCCGGGTTCGCGGACGCAGTGAGGCGACCTCCCGGCGTCGGAATCCGTCGCAGTCGCCGCTTCGCGGCGTGCTCCTCCATCGGGACCGCTGATGTCGC
>JAQBQH010000196.1 GCA_028287105.1 Myxococcales bacterium | reverse complement strand
GGCGGCGGCGCAGGCCAACGCGCCGCACGGGCACATCGAGGACGCCGACACCCGCGAGCGTACGCGGCCGGCGCCGCAGCGGGCGCGCATTCCGTCATCGCCGCCGCCGGGCTTCGAGGACAACGGGCCCGAGGCCACCGTCGCCTCACGCGGCCGCGCGCAGACGCCCGCCCCGTCGCTGCCGCCGCCGCCGACGGCGGCGACGCTCTCCTCCGCCGCCGAGACCGTGACCTTGCCGCCGCAGCAGAACCCGATGTCGCTCAGGCCGCCCAAGCAGAGCTTCGAGGAGGCGACGCGCATCCCGCAGCCGCTGCCGCCGCCGCTCGACTCGGGCCGCTTCGTCCCCGGCTTCGACGACGAGCCCTTGCCCTTTCCGTCGCCGCTCGGCGATCCCGAGCCGCGCCTGCGCGCCAAGCCGTCGCGCGGGGTCTGGGTGGGGCTCGCCATCATCGGCCTCGTCGCAACCGGCGCCGTCGCGCTCTTGACCATGGCCGGCGGCGGCGACGCGCGCGGCACGTTGGCGGTCGTCTCGCTGCCGCCCGGCGCCGACGTCCGCGTCGACGGTACCGGCGGCACCCAACAGACCCCTCTCACCCTCACCGACGTCGATCCGCGCCAGACGCATCACGTGCGCGTCTCCAAGAGCGGCTACGATCTGTGGGAGTCGGACGTGAAGTTCCCCCCCGGCGAGCGCGAGGTGCGGGTCCAGGCGGTCTTGATGCCGATCGTCGGCACGCTCGAGATCAGCTCCACGCCGCCCGGCGCCGAGGCGATCGTCGACGGCCGCATCCGCGGCATCACCCCTGCGACCGTCGGTGACCTGCCGCCGAACGACGACGTCGTCATCGAGCTCCGCCTGCGCGGCTACAAGGTCGCCCGAAAGACGGTCTCGTGGTCCGGCAAGCGAAAGCTCGCCGTGTCGATCCCGCTTGAAAAGGCCAAGTAGCCGGGGGTACGATCGCGGGCCATGGCGCTTCCTGCACAGAGTGAGCGGCCGCAGGGTGAAATCACCACGCTGCTCGGCCGCGGGTCGGAGTTCGAAGGCAAACTGACGTTCGAAGGCACCGTCCGTATCGACGGCAAGCTCTCGGGCGAAATCTTCTCCGAGGACGTCCTGGTCGTCGGCGAAGGGGCGATGGTCAACGCCGAGATCGACGTCGGAGTCATCATCGTCGAGGGCAACGTCACCGGGAACATCCGCGCCAAGCGCGCGGTGGAGCTGCACGCGCCCGCGCGCGTGAAGGGCAACATCGAGACCCCCTCCCTCTATATTGATAAGGGAGTCATGTTCGAGGGCTTCTCCAAGATGGAGAACATCTCGGCCGGCGGCTCCGCGGTCACGCCCAACATTCCGCGCACGCTCCAGGGGCTGGCCGAGGCCGCTGCCAAACCGTCCGGCACGCCCCCCACTCCGACCCCTCCGCCTCCCGCCAAAAAGTAGCCGTTCTTACCTCGAAGGCCGTAGCCAAAACCCGCGCTGAACGTTATACAGCCTGCGTGTTGACACCGTGCGTCCAGGGTGTTAAGAGCATCGCGCCCTTGCCCGCTGCGTCCTTGGAGAATCCATGTTTGTCGCGACCTTGCTGATCGCCGCGGAGACGGAAGCGCCGCCGCCTCTGATCGATGTGGACGGCACGCTGTTCGTCCAGTTCGCGCTGTTCCTCATCATGCTGTTCGTGCTGTCCCGCCTACTGTTCCGTCCCTATTTGCAGGTGCGCGATGCGCGCCACCAGGGGATCGAAGGCGCGCGTCAAGAGGCGGTCGCGATGCAGGAGCGGTCGCGGCTGGTCTCGGCCGAGTACGACGCCAAGCTGACGCGGGCTCGCCAGCGCGGCGCCGAAGAGCGCCAGAAGGTGCGCTCGGAAGGCGCGATCTACGAGCGCCAGGTGCTGGGCGCGGCGCGTGACGAGTCGCAGAAGGCGCTCGATCAGGCGCGCAGCAAGATCTCGACCGACGCCTCTGCGGCGCGCGAGAAGCTGACGCTGGAATCGACGTCGCTGGCGCGCCAGATCGTCAAGAAGCTGCTCGGCCGGGAGGTCGCATGAGCCTGCGTCGCCTGCTGGGCGCCTTCGCCGTCGCCGCCACGCTGCTCGTCGCCGCTCCGCTGTTCGTCGCCACGCCGCTGTTCGCTCAGGAAAATCCCGTCGCGCACGAGCAGAAAGAGGGCTCGAAGTCGGCCGAAGGCGGCGGCTACGGCGCCGGCCCCGACGTGAACGAAGGAGAGGCGCAGGGCATCGTCAACTGGTGGAGCTGGGACTACGGCCCCAACGCCAAGGACCCGACCCACAAGAACTTGCCGCCGCCGTTCGGCTTCGCGCTCATCAACTTCGGCATCTTCCTCGCGATCATGTCGCGCCTGGCGTGGAAGCCGCTCAAGCAGTTCATCCGCGAGCGCCACGACTCGATCGCCAAGAACCTGCACGAAGCGGCACGGCTGCGCAGCGAAGCGGAAGCGGCGCTCGGGACCTACCAGACGAAGATCCTCGGGCTCGACGCCGAGATCGACACGCTCCTCGTGCAGATTCGCAAGGAAGCCGAGACGGAGAAGGCGCGCATCATCGCCGCCGCCGAAGCGGATGCCGCGCGCCTGCGCCTGGAGGCAGAGCGGCAGATCGCCGCCGAGATCGAGCGCGCGCGCCGCGAATTGCGCCGCGGCGTCATCGAAGCCGCCGTCGGCGCTGCCGATGAAACCCTGAAGAAGAACATCGCCGCCGACGACCAGCGCAAGATGGCCGAGCGCTACGTGGGCGACGTCGAAGCCCGCGCCAAGACGGGCAGGCCGAGTTGATGGCGATGTCAGGAGGATGCCCGTGGCAGTAGGTTCGATCGCGCGCCGCTATGCCAAGGCGCTCCTCGAAATTGGCGTGCAGCAGCAGACCTACGACGCGCTGGGCAAGGAGCTCGAGCGCCTCGCCGATACGCTGCGCCAGTCGCCGGAGCTGCGCACCGCGCTCGAGAACCCGGTGTTTCCGATCGAGAAGCGCAAGCTCATCCTCGACGACCTGGCGCGCCGGCTGGCGCTGTCGAAGACGGTACGCAACTTCGTGATGCTGCTCGCCGACAAGGGGCGCATCTCGGCGCTGCCGGACATCGCGCGCGTGCATCGCACGCTCATCGACGAGCATGCCGGCCGCGTGCGCGCGGTGGTGACCTCGGCGCGGCCGCTCGATCCGATGTTGGAGTCGCGGCTCAAGACGGCGCTGGAAAAGCAGTCGGGTAAGACGGTGCTCCTCGAGAAGCGCGAAGATCCGACGATCGTCGGCGGATTGGTCACGCAGGTCGGCGACACGGTGTACGACGGTTCAGTACGCACTCAGCTACAGCAGATGCGCGAGCAGCTGCTGTCGGAATAAAGGGACGACATGGACATCAAAGCCGAAGAGATCTCCCAGATCATCAGGAAGCAGATCGAGGACTACGACCAGAAGGTCTCGGTCGTCGAGACCGGTACCGTGCTCACCGTCGGTGACGGTATCGCCCGCGTCTACGGCCTGGCCGGCGCCATGGCCGGCGAGCTCCTCGAGTTCCCGCACGACGTTCGCGGCATCGTCCTCAACCTCGAAGAGGACAACGTCGGCGTCGCGCTCCTCGGCGAGTACGAGAAGGTCCGCGAGAACGATCAGGTCAAGCGCACCGGTAAGATCGCTTCGGTTCCCGTCGGTGACGAGATGGTCGGGCGCGTGGTCAACGCGCTCGGTCAGCCCATCGACGGCAAGGGCCCGATCCTGACCAAGACCATGCGCAAGCTCGAGATCAAGGCGCCCGGCATCGTCGCCCGCAAGTCGGTGCACGAGCCGATGCAGACCGGTCTCAAGGCCATCGACGCCATGATCCCGATCGGCCGCGGTCAGCGCGAGCTCATCATCGGCGATCGTCAGACCGGCAAGACCGCGGTCGCGACCGACTGCATCATCAATCAGAAGGGCCTGGGCGTGACGTGCATCTACGTCGCCATCGGCCAGAAGCAGTCGACGGTCGCCGCGGTCGTCGACAAGCTGCGCAGCTTCGGCGCCATGGACTACACCATCGTCGTCGCCGCGACGGCGTCGGAGCCGGCGCCGCTGCAGTTCCTGGCGCCCTTCACCGGCGTCACCATCGGCGAGCATTGGCGCGACAACGGCGGCCACGCCCTCATCGTGTACGACGATCTGTCGAAGCACGCTGTCGCCTACCGCCAGATGTCGCTCCTGCTCCGCCGCCCGCCGGGCCGCGAGGCGTACCCGGGCGACGTCTTCTATCTCCACTCGCGCCTCCTCGAGCGCGCCGCCAAGATGTCCGACGAGCGCGGCGCGGGCTCCTTGACGGCGCTGCCGATCATCGAGACCCAGGCCGGCGACGTCTCGGCCTACATCCCGACCAACGTCATCTCGATCACCGACGGTCAGATCTACCTCGAGACCGACCTGTTCTACTCGGGCGTCCGCCCGGCCGTGAACGTCGGCCTCTCGGTCTCGCGCGTCGGTGGCGCCGCGCAGGTCGCCGCCATGAAGAAGGTCGGCGGTACCTTGCGCCTGACGCTGGCGCAGTATCGCGAGCTGGCCGCCTTCGCGCAGTTCGCCAGCGACATGGACAAGGCGACGCAGAACCAGCTGGCTCGCGGCGCCCGCATGGTCGAGCTCCTGAAGCAGGGGCAGTATCAGCCGCTGCCGGTCGAGCGTCAGGTGCTGGTGCTCTTCGCCGGTCTCAACGGCTTCCTCGATCAGCTCCCCATCGACACCATCGGCCGCTGGGAGCGCGAGCTCTATCCGTGGATCGAGTCGCGCCGTCCCGACGTCTTCTCGACCATCCGCGCCAAGGCCAACGACGGCAAGGCCTTCAACGATCTGCAAGAGCTGATGAAGTCGGCGCTGACGGAGTTCAACAAAGAGTTCACGGTCGAGCAGAAAAAGGCCATCTGAGATGCCGTCGCTCAAGGCGATTCGCAATCGAATCGTATCGGTCAAGAACACGCAGAAGATCACCAAGGCGATGAAGCTGGTCGCCGCGGCCCGCCTGCGTCGCGCGCAGGACGCCATCGTCGCTGCCCGTCCGTACGCGAAGCGGCTCAACGAGGTGTTGGCCGACGTGACCGCGCGCCTGCAGCTCGAGAGCGACGACTCGGCGTCGCATCCGCTGCTGGTCAGGCGCCCCATCGGCGTCGCGCGCATCATCGTCGTCAACTCCGACCGCGGCCTCGCGGGCGGGTTCAACTCGAACCTCTCGCGTCGCGTCGAGCGCTTCATCGTCGACGAGAAGGCGAGCTATCCGCGCGTCGAGCTGGCGGTCGTGGGCCGTAAGGGGCGCGAGCACTGGAAGCGGCGCCTCGGCAGCGGCAGCGCCGGACCGTGGTCGCACGCGCAGGTGGTCGCCGAGTATGCCGGTGCCGCCGGCGACACGGCCATGGAGCGCGCCCGCGAGCTGGCCAAGCAGGCGACCGAGGACTATCTCGACGGCAAGATCGACGCCGTGCTCGTCGCCTACAACGAGTTCAAGAGCGCCATCGCGCAGGTGGTGCAGGTGCAGACGCTCTTGCCGCTCGAGCCGGCCCCGCTGCCGGAGGGCGCCACCCGCTTCGACTTCGAGTACGAGCCCTCCAAGGGCGACGTGCTCTCGACGCTGGTGCCGCTCTACATCGAGATCGAGCTCTATCGCGTCATGCTCGAGTCGATCGCCTCGGAGTTCGGCGCGCGCATGTCCGCCATGGACAACGCGACCAAGAACGCCAAGGAGATGATCGGCTCGCTCACGCTTCAGTTCAACCGCGCGCGCCAGGCGGCGATCACCAAGGAGCTCATGGAGATCGTCGGCGGCGCGGAAGCTTTGAAAGGATAGGACAGAACCATGGCGACTCCGACGCACGGCAACGGCAACGGCAACGGCGCAGCGCACAAGGGCAAGATCACGCAGGTCATCGGACCGGTCGTGGACATCGAGTTCCCCCCGGGCGAGCTGCCCGAGGTCTACACGGCCCTCAAGATCAAGAACCCGAACGTCGACGCGAACGATACCGCGCGCGATCTGACGGTCGAAGTGGCGCAGCATCTCGGCGAGCACACCGTGCGCACCATCGCCATGGACTCGACCGACGGTCTGGTCCGCGGCATGGAAGTGATCGACACGCGCGCGCCGATCATGATGCCGGTGGGCAAGGAAGTGCTCGGGCGCATCTTGAACGTCGTCGGCGAGCCCGTCGACGAGCGCGGCCCGGTCAACGCCAAGAAGTTCCTGCCCATCCACCGTCCGGCGCCGAAGTTCGTCGACCAGTCGGTCAAGGTCGAAGCGTTCGAGACCGGCATCAAGGTCATCGACCTGCTCGCCCCGTATCGACGCGGCGGCAAGATCGGCCTCTTCGGCGGCGCCGGCGTCGGCAAGACCGTGCTCATCCAGGAGCTCATCAACAACGTCGCCAAGAAGCACGGCGGCTACAGCTGCTTCGCCGGCGTCGGCGAGCGCACGCGCGAAGGCAACGACCTCTGGCACGAGATGGAGGATTCGAAGCTGGAGACGGGCGAGCCGGTGCTCTCGAAGACGGCGCTCGTGTTCGGTCAGATGAACGAGCCGCCCGGTGCGCGCGCGCGCGTCGCCCTGTCGGCGCTCACCTGCGCCGAGTACTTCCGCGACGAGATGGGGCAGGACGTGCTGCTCTTCGTCGACAACATCTTCCGCTTCACGCAGGCGGGCTCCGAGGTCTCGGCGCTCCTCGGGCGCATCCCGTCGGCCGTCGGTTATCAGCCGACGCTGTCGACCGAGATGGGCGAGCTTCAGGAGCGCATCACGTCGACGACCAAGGGCTCGATTACGTCGGTGCAGGCCATCTACGTTCCGGCCGACGACTTGACCGACCCGGCGCCGGCGACGGCGTTCGCGCATCTCGACGCCACCACCGTGCTCTCGCGCGCGCTGACCGAGATCGGCATCTACCCCGCCGTCGATCCGCTCGACTCGACGTCGACCATCCTCACGCCCGCGGTCGTGGGCGAGGAGCATTACGCGACGGCGCGCGCGGTGCAGCGCGTGCTTCAGCGCTACAAGGAGCTGCAGGACATCATCGCCATCCTCGGCATGGACGAGCTGTCGGAAGACGACAAGATGCTGGTCGCGCGCGCGCGCCGCATTCAGCGCTTCCTGTCGCAGCCGTTCTTCGTCGCGCAGACCTTCACCGGCACCGCCGGCAAGTACGTCGAGCTCAAGGACAACATTCGCGCCTTCCGCGAGATCCTCGAGGGCAAGCACGACTCGCTCCCCGAGGCCGCCTTCTACATGGTCGGCACGATCGAGGAGGCCGTCGAGAAGGGCGAGCGCCTGATCCGCGAGGCCGCGTAGTGACGGCGGCGTCCAAGGTGCCGGCATGATGCTCGAGGTGCTCACGCCGCAGCGCACGGCCGTCACCGCCGAAGTCGACGAGGTGACGGTCCCCGGGCTCGCCGGCGAATTCGGCGTCCTGCCCGGTCACACGCCGTTTCTGACGGCGCTCAAGCCGGGGACGCTCTCGTGGCGCGGCAAGAGCGGCTCGGGCTCGCTGCAGATCGGCAACGGCTACTGCGAAGTCGACGGCAAGGATCGCATCATCGTCCTCACGCAGTCGGCGGACAAGGCGTCGGCCGAAGCGACGCCGCAGAAGTCAGCTTAGAAAGCGCCCCTTCTGCTCGGCGCTCGGCAGCCGGCACGTCTCCGACTTTCCAAACATCCGATACCGATTCTTCGCCACCCGATCGTAGAACCAGTCGAGCACTGCCGTCGGCAACAGGCCGAAGACGGACACGAGCGACCAGGGCGGCCCGAGGCGGCGCAGCACGAACAGAATGGCGCGCGCCTTCTGCAAGAGCTGACCATCGGCGAGGACGTACATGGTGTCGAGGTCGTCGGCGTTCTTGCCGAAGTGCCCGAGCGTCTGCGTCGCCGCGTCGCCCTGCAGCGGCGCGAATTGGAACTGGCCGCGCCGATCGCGGCGCAGCACGAACTGCACGAGCCGATTACACAGCCCGCAAACGCCGTCGTAAAACAGGATGTGAGAGGACGTTTCCACCGTCACGTATAATGTTGCGATTGGGGCGCCTCCGCGCAATGATTCCGTCGGTGAAACGTCTCTGGGCCATAGTGGTCCCGCTCACGCTCGCGCTGGGCCTCGTCGCCGGCTGCTCGCAGTTCGAGCGCCCCAAGCCGCACGCGCTGCCGGCCGGCATCGGCTTCGAAGGGCGCTGGGATTCGACCTGGGGCCGCATGGAGCTGCACCAGGAAGGCAAGCACGTCCACGGCACCTTCACCGGCTACCGCGAGGGCGGGCTCTCGGGCAACATCGAGGGCGACGTCTGGAAGTTCATCTGGGATCAGCGCTCCCCCCACCAGCACGGCAACGGCTTCATGCAGCTCTCGCCCGACGGTCAGCACCTCGAGGGGCGCTGGGGCTACATGAAGGACGACATCGAAGGCGGCCGCTGGGCCGCCGACCGCGAAGGCTACTAGCGGCCTCTGTCGCATTGGCGCCGGTCAGGCCGGCGCTCCCCGTCAGTCGAAGAGCTGGGAGACGCTGCGACCGTCGTGAATGTGCGTGATTGCCGTCGCGAGCAGCGGCGCCATCGACAGCACCTCGATCTTCGGCGACGTCACCGTGATCGGCAGCGTGTTGGTCACGAGCAGCTTCTCGAGGCGCGAGGCCCCGAGCCGCTCGATGGCCCGCCCCGATAGGACCGGGTGCACCACCGCCGCCGAGACCGACCGCGCGCCGCGCTCGAGCAGGAAGTCGGTGGCATTGAAGATGGTCCCGCCGGTGGCGATCTCGTCGTCGACGAGCAGGCAGTCCTTGCCGATGATGTCGCCGATGACGTGCGCCGGGCGCGCCTTCTCGTCGTCGCCGGTGCGCCGCTTGTCGATGAACGCGATCGGCAGGTCGAGCCGCTTGGCGAACTTGCCCGCGTCCTTCGCCTCGCCGACGTCGGCGGCGACGACGACGGTGTTGCCCAGATCACCCTGCTTGAGCCGCTCGCACAAAACCGGCACGCCCGAGAGCTGATCGGCGGGCATCGAGAAGAAACCCTGGATCTGCGGCGAGTGCAGGTCGACCGTCAGCACCCGGTCGGCGCCGGCCGTGGCCAGGAGGTCGGCCATCAGGCGCGCGGTGATCGAGATGCGCGGCTCGTCCTTCTTGTCGCTGCGGGCGTACGGGAAGTACGGCAGGACGGCCGTGACCCGCTTGGCCGACGAGTGCTTGAGCGCGTCGAGGATGATGAGCAGCTCGACGATGTTCTCCGACAGGGGCGGGCAGGCGGTCTGGACGACGAAGA
>JAQBQH010000143.1 GCA_028287105.1 Myxococcales bacterium | reverse complement strand
GGGCGTCGGGGGCGTCGCCCACACCGGAACCGCTACCAGCACCGCGATCGAGGTGAACGCCGCGAACGTCAGCGTGCGAGCGCAGGCCATTGGTACTCGATAACACGGATGCGCCAGTCCCGTTACGAGGCCGACGTCACGTATCGGTCACAGCGAGCCCAAGTTCCTCGAGCACGCCGGCGCGCGCGGCGCACATGGTAAGCTCTCGTGATACGATGGTCGCGTGAGGCGTCTGGCCATCGCGGTGGTTCTGCTGCTGGGGACCGAGGCCGCCGCCGACCCCGCGCCGCGCATCCGCATGGCCGCCTATGCGCCCGAGGGCACGCTGTGGGCGCGGGAATTCCACACCATCGATCGCGACATTGATGCCGCCACCGCCGGGCAGCTGCAGCTCAAGTGGTACCTGAGCGGCATCGCGGGCGACGAGATTCAGGCGCTCGAGCGCGTCCACAAGGCGCAGCTCGACGGCGAGGCCGGCGCGCTCTTCTGCGATCGGCTGGCGCCTTCGATCCGCATCGGCCGCGTCGTCGGCCTCTTCCAGAGCCGCGAAGAGTGGCGCTACGTCATGACCCGCCTGCTGCCCGACCTCAACCGCGAATTCTCCAAGAGCGGCTTCAGCAACCTCGGCATCGGCAGCTTCGGCAACATGATGTTCTTCTCGCGGCGGCCCATCCGCACCATGGCCGAGCTGCGCGGCCAGCGCTTCTGGCTCTACGACCTCGACGACGTCACGGTCACCACGATGCGCTCCATGGGGCTCAACGTGGTGCCGCTGCCGCTCGGGGAGGGACTGCGCGCCTACGATGAAGCACGCGTCGACGGGTTCATCGCCACGCCGACGGTCGCGCTGGCGTTTCAGTGGTCGACTCGCGCCAGCTACTACTCCGATCTGACCGTCGGCGAGCTGCCGGGCTGCTTCGTCATCGCCGAACGCGCGCTCGATCCGCTGCCGCTCGAGCACCGCCTCGCCGTCACCACCGCCGTCGCCAAGTTCGTCGGCCGCTTCGAGGCGCTCGGCGTTCAGCAGGACGCCGCGCTCCTGGGTGGGCTGTTCGAGCGCCAGGGCTTGCGCAAGGTGGTGGCGCCGGACGAGCTGCGTGCCAGCTTCCTCGAGGCGGCGCGTGGCGCGCGCGACCGCATCGCGCCGACGCTGATTGCGCCGGCCTTGCTGACGCGCACGCTCGGCTGGTTGGCCGACTATCGGATGGAGCACGCCAGCGCCGGCAGCCGTCGCTAGGCGCTTGAAAAGCGCTTTGGGACTCCCTAACCAACGACCTACGGTATCGATTGCGCAGCCTGCCAGGACATAGAGCGACGCGCGGCATCGCGGCGCTGTTGGCCGTCGTCGCGGTCGCGGGCCAGATCTCGAGCTTCGCGCACCTGGTGCTCGTCCGGCATGTCACTTGCGCCGAGCACGGCGATCTCGTCGAAGTCGGTCACGAGCGGACCCTTGTCGCAGCCAGCTCGCGGCGTCAGGCGCCGACCGCCATCGCGACGGCGACGCTCGACGAGATTCATCGCCACGAACACTGCTTGATCGCGCCGATGCGGCGCGACCGGCTCGCCGCCGGCACCGCTGCGTCGCGCGACTCGGCGCACATCGACGCGTATGGAACCATCGGCGTCGTCGTTGACGGCGGCGTCGTACCGCCGATCGCCATCATCATCCTCGCTCCGAAAAACTCTCCGCCTCTCGCCTAAGCCGACTTCAGCCCGACTGGACCCGACGACGACTGGCGCGCACCTGCGCGCTTGCGTTCCGTCGAGCGCCTCCAGCGGCTGAGGTCCATCCTCGGCGCCTGCCGCGCCGACTCCCGTCCGTTCGTGAGCTCGGGCTTTGCCCGTCGGAGAGTGTTCGTGGACCGTTGCTCGTGTTGCAAGGCGGCGAATGCGCCGGCCGATCTGCTCCGCCCATGCTGCCCGCACAGGCGACGCTCGCGCTGGTTGGCCGCACGCGCGCGTCGTGCAGCTGGCCGCGTATGCCCGCAATCGAACGCGCGCCGCCGTCGTCCGCGCTTGGGAAGAGTCCGGATATCGACTTGGCCGGGCAGCCCACCGACTCGGAATCGCTCGCACGTCGCTGCGACATCTACTTCATCGCTATCGACTACCGAACCTCCCGGCGCCAGGTCGCAAGAGCGGTGCCGCAGTTGTGCCCACCTCCGATTGAGTCTACTATCATCGGGCCTTCGCCTCTGTGCGGCCTTGCCACGCAGAACCCTTCCTCGTCTTGCACGAACGCCGGGGGGCGCCGAATGACCGAACCGTCTGCTTCGGCAGAGAAGCGTCGCGTCCTCATCATCGATGGCGATGCCTCGTTCTCCCGTTTCCTCGAAGAAGACTTCAAGACACGGGGGTTCATCGTCGAGACCGCCAGCACGGCCGACAAGGCCGCGACCCTCGTCGCCGCGTCTCCGCCCGATCTGGTCGTCCTCGATCTCTACCTTTCCGATGGCGCCACGCTGAAGCTGCTCCGCTTATGGAAGACCCAGGCCCCCACGCTGGTGGTGATTCTCGTCTCCGGCAACGCGTCTCTGCCCATCGTGGTGGATGCGTTGAACGAGGGCGCGCGTCGGTTCTTCACCAAGCCGGTCGGCGCTCAGGCGCTTCTCGATGAGCTGGAGAACCGTCAGAGCGCGCAGCAGCCGTATCTGTCGCCGCTGCTCGTCGCCAATCATCAACTCGGCTCCGGCGCGCTGAAGGCCGAGGGTGTCGATCGCTTCTTCGCCATCTCTCCCGGCCTCTTGTCCGTCTCCGGGTTCGATGGCTATTTCAAGATGCTGAATCCGGCCTGGGAGAAGGCGCTCGGATATTCCGTCGATGAGCTTTGCTCGAAACCGCATATCGAGCTGGTTCATCCCGATGATCGCCAGAAGGCGACCGACGAGGCGCTCGAAATTCGCGGCGGCCAGACGGTATTTCGATTCAAGAACCGATATCGCTGCAAGGACGGATCGTATCGGTGGTTGTCGTGGATCGCCACGCCGTCTCCCGAGCATCGTCTCATTTACGCCTCCGCCCGCGACGTCACCAATATCGTCCGAATGGAGCAGGGGCTACGCGATTCGAACGAACGGCTGAAAAAGCTGGTGAGGAGCGGCGAGGCGCTGCTTCAGGAATCCACGGTCAAGAACGATTCCCTGGTCGAGTTGGGTCGGACCAAGGACGATGTCGCCGCCATGATCGTTCATGACCTGAAGAATCCCCTTTCGGTGATTCTCGCCAACTATGATTTCGTCCTCGAGGGATTCGAAGGAGCCTCCGATTGCCTCGAGGCTCTCCGGGATTCGCAAAGCGCGGGCCAGCGGATGCTGCGTCTGCTGGCGAACCTCGCGGACGTCGCGCGCCTCGAGGGCGGAACGCTCGAGGTACGCCGGTCGCAGACGACGCTGTCGCAGCTCGTCCAACCCATTGTCGAGCAGCGGCGAGTCCTCGCGCGCGCCCGAGATATCCAGATCGCGCTGCTTCCTTCGCCCGAGATCACCGTCAGCGTCGACGCCGAGCTGGTGACCCGCACGGTAGAGAACATCTTCGACAATGCGCTCCGACACACGCCGGACGGCGGATCCATCGAGATCGAGCTGCGAGACAGCGGCGCTGACGTCGCCATTCGGATCGGAAACACGGGCCCCGCGGTCCCAGCCGGCGCGCGTGACGGCATCTTTGGCAAATACGAGCAGGCTTCACCCGCCGTCGGGCGCATGAATCTCGGGCTCGGATTGTATTTTTGCCGGCTGGCGATCGAGGCGCAGGGCGGCAAGGTCTGGGTCGAGGAGACGGAGCGGCTGCCGGCCGTCTTCGCCATCCAGCTGCCGCGCCCGACAGCGAGCACCCCTCGGACCGCTCCGGCTCTTGTCATGGAAGTCGATAGACGATCATGATCCCCTCGACCGACAAACCAGGCCGGATCCTCCTCGTCGATGACGACGCGACGCTCTTGCGCTCGCTCGCTCGCATTCTGAAGCGCATCGGCCACGTCGTCGTGTGCGCGCAGGACGGACCGAGCGCAGCCACTCTCGTCGAGAACGGTGCGTTCGACGTCGTGGTCAGCGATATCGGCATGCCGGGCATGAACGGCATCGAGTTCTTGCTGGCCGTGCGACGGGTCGACCTGGACGTGCCGGTCGTGCTCATGACCGGCGCGCCCGACGTTGCCACCGCGACCCGCGCCGTCGAGTTCGGCGCGCTGCGATACCTGAGCAAGCCCGTCGATGCCGATCTGCTCGCAAGGGTGACGGACCAGGCCGTCCGACTCTGTCGGACTGCGCGGCTCAAGCGCCAGGCGCTCCACATCGTGGGAAACGTCCACAAGTTCGTCGGCGATCGCGCCGGGCTCGAAGCGCGCTTCGGAAACGCGCTCGATACGCTCTGGATGGCGTATCAGCCGATCGTGTCTCTGGCGAGCAAGCAAGTCTACGCCTACGAAGCGCTGGTACGGAACGGCGAGAGCACGATGAGCAGCCCCGTCGCGCTGTTCTCGGCGGCGCAGCGGCTCGGACGATTGCATGAGCTCGGACGTTCGATTCGCAAGGCTGTCGCTGCCGATGTGACCGCGGCCGGTTGCAAGGTGTTCGTCAATCTCCACGCGCTCGACTTCGCCGACGCGGAGCTCTACTCGCCGGCGGCGTCGCTTTCCGGAGTCGCGAGCCAGGTCGTGCTGGAGATCACCGAGCGCGAATCGCTCGATCAGCTCGAAGACATCCAATCGAGCATCAAGAAGCTGCGCGATATGGGATATCAAATCGCCATCGACGACCTCGGGGCTGGATATGCTGGTCTGACGACCCTGGCCCAGCTGCGGCCGGACGTCATCAAGATCGACATGTCTCTGGTGCGCGATGTGAACCAGGAGCCGACCAAACGAATGCTGGTCGGGATGATGCTGGGGGTCGCGTTCGAAATGGGAATGACCGTCGTGGCCGAGGGCGTCGAAACCGTCGCCGAGCGCGACACCTTGACCGACCTCGGCTGCGATCTCTTGCAGGGTTACCTGTTCGCGAAACCGGCTCGACGGTTTCCCGAGGTCACCTGGAGCGACGCGCCGGCGCAACCCGCGCTCTGAGGCCTCAGCGCTGAGCGCCGAACTGGCGGTCGAGCGCGACGTTGAGCAAGAGGACGTTGACGCGCGCATCGCCGAGGATCCCGAGCTCGCGCGGTTCGACGGCGGCGTCGACCAGCAGCGCGACCCGCTCGCCCGCGACGCCACGCGCCCTCGCCACGCGTGGAATCTGCCAGCGCGCCGCCTCCGGTGAAATGTGCGGATCGAGGCCACTGCCCGAGGCCGCGAGCAGATCGTTCGGCACGGCGCCCATCGCTCCGGGGTTCTCCTTGTGCAGCCGCGCGCTGTCAGCGGCGACGCGGTCGCGCAGCTTCTTGGACGTGGTGCCGAGGTTGGAGCCGGAGGAGGCCGTGGCGTCGTACCCCTTTTCGCCGGCGCTCGAGGGGCGCGACCAGAAATAGTACGGGGCCGCAAAAGCCTGACCGATGAGCTCGGAGCCGACGACGTGACCTTTGCCGTCGGTGATGAGGCTGCCGTTCGCGCGCTCGCGGAACAGCGCCTGCGCCAATCCCGTCGTGACCAGCGGATAGACGAGACCGGTCAGCACCAGGGTCACGACGGTCATGCGCAGCGCGACGAGGATCGACGATTTCATGGCTACACGGCTCCCACGGCGACGAGACACAGATCGATGAGCTTGATCCCGACGAAGGGCGCCACGACTCCGCCGACGCCGTAGACCAGCAGCGAGCGGCGCAGCAGATGTGCCGCGCCAAGCGGGCGGTACTTCACGCCGCGCAGCGCCAGCGGGATCAAGAGAATGATGATCAGCGCATTGAAGATCACCGCCGACAGGATCGCCGAGAACGGCGAGGCCAGGTGCATCACGTTGAGCGGCGCGATGTCGGGAAAGGCACCCATGAACATCGCCGGCAGGATGGCGAAGTACTTGGCGACGTCGTTGGCGATCGAGAACGTGGTCAAGGAGCCGCGAGTCATGAGCAGCTGCTTGCCGACCTCGACCACCTCCAGGAGCTTGGTCGGGTTGGAGTCGAGGTCGACCATGTTGCCGGCCTCCTTCGCCGCCTGCGTGCCCGAGTTCATGGCCACGCCGACGTCCGCTTGCGCGAGCGCGGGCGCGTCGTTGGTGCCGTCGCCCGTCATGGCGACGAGCTTGCCCTTCTGCTGCTCGTCCTTGATGAGCCGCATCTTGGCCTCGGGCGTGGCCTCGGCCAGGAAATCGTCGACGCCCGCCTCCTTGGCGATGGCCTGCGCGGTGCGCGGATTGTCGCCCGTGATCATGACGGTGCGGATGCCCATGGCGCGGAACCGCGCGAAGCGCTCCTGGATGCCGCTCTTGACCACGTCCTTGAGCTCGATGATGCCGAGGATGCGTGCGCCGTCGCTGACCGCGAGCGGCGTGGCGCCGGCGGCCGCGATGGTGTCGGCGTCGCGGCGGATCTGAACCGGTACCTGGCCGCCGTGCCGCTCGACGTGCGCGATCACCGCTTCGACGGCGCCCTTGCGGATCTGACGCGCGCCGAGGTCGCAGCCGCTCATGCGCGTGTGGGCGGAGAACGGGATGAATTGCGCGCCGAGGTCGTGGAGGTTGCGGCCGCGCAGCTTGTGCCGCTCCTTGACCAACACGACGATGGAGCGGCCTTCGGGCGTCTCGTCGGCGAGGCTGGCCAGCTGCGCGGAATCGGCGAGCTCCTCGAGCGTGACGCCTTCGACGGGGATGAGCTCGGTCGCCATGCGGTTGCCGAGCGTGATGGTGCCGGTCTTGTCGAGCAGCAGGACGTCGACGTCGCCGGCGGCTTCCACGGCGCGACCGCTCATGGCGATGACGTTCTTGCGCAGCAGCCGATCCATGCCGGCGATGCCGATGGCCGAGAGCAGCCCGCCGATGGTCGTCGGGATGAGGCAGACCAGGAGCGCCACGATGACCGTGGCCGACAGCTTGATCTCCGAGTACAGCGCCAACGGCACCAGCGTCACGCAGGCGAACAGGAAGACCAGCGTCAGCCCGACGAGCAGGATATGCAGCGCGATCTCGTTCGGCGTCTTCTGGCGCGACGCGCCTTCGACGAGCGCGATCATGCGATCGAGGAATGATTGGCCGGGGTCGGCGCCGATGCGCACGACGATGCGGTCGGAGAGTACTTTGGTCCCGCCGGTGACCGACGAACGATCGCCCCCCGATTCGCGGATCACCGGCGCCGACTCGCCGGTGATGGCCGATTCGTCGACGGAGGCGATGCCTTCGATGACCTCGCCGTCGCCGGGGATGAGCTGCCCTGCTTCGACGACGACCTCATCGCCCTTGCGTAGCTGCGACGCCGGAACACTCTCCTCGCGGCCACCGATCAGGCGGCGCGCCGTCGACTCCTGCCGCATCTTGCGCAGCGACGCCGCCTGCGCCTTGCCGCGTCCCTCGGCCACCGCCTCGGCGAAGTTGGCGAACAGCACGGTAAACCACAGCCAGACCGTCACGGCGGAGGTAAACCAGAGCGGCGCGTGCTCCGGCGAGCGCGCGACGAGGTCGCGAATCAGGAGCGCAGTCGTCAAGACGCTCCCGACGCCGACGACGAACATCACCGGATTCTTGGCCAAGAGGCGTGGGTGCAGCTTTCCGAAGCTGTCGCCTACGGCGCGCCGCATGATCGACGGATCGAACAGCGACACCTGCTTGTCGGTTGCCATCAGTACACCTTGCCGCCATGCGCGACGAAGTGCTCGACCACGGGGCCGAGCGACAGCGCCGGAAAGAAGGTGAGCGCGCCGACGATGACGATCACGCCGAGGAGGAGCGCGGTGAAGAGCACGCCGTTGGTGGGAAAGGTTCCCGGCCCGGGGGGCACGGTCTTCTTGTTGAGCATCGAGCCGGCGATGGCCAGCACCGGGATCATCATGAAGAAGCGTCCGAAGAGCATCGCGACGGCGAGCGTCGTATTCCAGAAGCGCGTGTTGGCGTTGATCCCGCCAAAGGCCGAGCCGTTGTTCCCCGTTCCGCTCGTGTAGGCGTAGAGGATCTCGGACAGGCCGTGCGGCCCGCCGTTGTTGAGCGACGAGACGCCGTACGGCACGACCGAGGCCCACGCCGACAGACCGAGGATGATGAGAGGGAAGATGAGGATGTACAGCATCGCCAGCTTCATCTCCCGCTGCTCGATCTTCTTGCCGAGATACTCGGGCGTGCGTCCGACCATGAGACCGGCGATGAAGACGGTGAGCACCACGAAGATGAGCACGCCGTAGAGGCCGGCGCCGACGCCGCCGAAGATCACTTCGCCGAGCGCGATGTTGACGAGCGGTACCAGGCCGCCGAGCGGCGTGAAGCTGTCGTGCATGGCATTGACCGCGCCGCACGATGCGTCGGTGGTGACGGTGGCGAACAGCGCCGACGCGGCGATGCCGAAGCGCTGCTCCTTGCCTTCCATGTTGTGGCCGTGCGCTTCCGCCCAGTAGCAGGCGGCCACGCCGGCGAAGAACAGCGCCGACATGGCGGCGAAGATGGCCCAGCCCTGCTTCTGATCTCGCGCCATGCGTCCGTAGGTGAACGTGAGGCCCGCCGGAATGGCGAAGATGAGCAGCATCTCGATCAAGTTGGTGAACGGCGTCGGGTTCTCGAACGGGTGGGCGCTGTTGGCATTGAAGAAGCCGCCACCGTTGGTGCCGAGCTCCTTGATCGCCTCTTGCGACGCGACCGGTCCCATCGCCAGCAGCTGCTTGGCACCCTCGAGCGTGGTGACCTCGCGATAGGCGGCGAAGTTTTGCAGCACGCCTTGCGAGACGAGGACGAGCGCGAACACGAGCGACAGCGGCAAGAGGACGTAGACGATCGCGCGCGTCAGATCGACCCAGAAGTTGCCGAGGGTCTTGGCGCCGTCGGGACCGGGCCGGCGCGTCAGCCCGCGCGCGACGGCGAGGGCGACGCCCATCCCGGCCGCGGCCGACGTGAAGTTGTGCCACGCCAGCGCCGCCATCTGCGTCAGGTAGCTCATCGTCGACTCGCCGGCGTACGACTGCCAGTTGGTGTTGGTGCCGAAGCTGACCGCGGTGTTGAAGGCCAGCGTCGGCTCGACGGCGCCGAGCTGCTGCGGATTGAGCGGCAGGACATGCTGCAGCCGCTGGAGGACGTAAGTGACGAGCACGCCGGCCGCGCTGAAGACGAGCAGCGCCACGGTGTACTCGACCCAGGTCTGCTCGCGTGTGCGGTCGACGCCGCCGAGCCGGTAGAGCGCCCGCTCGACCGGGCCGAGCAGGCGGGGCAGCGGCTGATGGCGGCCCTCGAAGACGCGAAACATATAGGCGCCCAGCGGCGCCGTCACGGCGACGACGAGCGCGAAGAAGACCAGGATCTGGAGCCACCCATTGGCGGTCATCGCAGCCTCAGAAGCGCTCTGGGAAGACGAGCGCGTAGACGAGATAGCCGCTCAACAGCAGCGCCACGACGGCGCCAAGCAGGTATTCGAGGTTCACGCGATCCTCCGTTCACATGCGGTCGCAGGCGTTGGCGTAGGCAGTCGCGAGGGCGAAGAATCCGGCGGTGGCGAAGATGAAGACGATGTCCAACATGACGCACTTCGTTACGCAGGAAGCGTGCCCGCTCGGGCGCGCGCCGAATCGCCCCGTTGTCACGCGCTCGGATTGCAAGTTGCAGGAATGCTGGAGTTGCGCGCCTGCGGAGTGCAATCAGTCGAGCAATCAGTCGGTAGCACCGCCGCCGTCGACGGGGCAGGCCTGGCAATTCGGGTGGGCGCTGGGCCCGCTCTTCGGGCAGCAGTAGGCGACCCCGCAGCCTTCCGGATAGGTGCAGGCGAAGTTGGTCGGACACTCGTCGTTGAACGAGAGTGGATTGCAGCGCTGGCCTTCGCCCGGATGGCAGCCCGCGGCGAGCGCGGTGAACAGGACGATCGCGAACGAGCGTTTCATGGGTCGCTCCTCAGAGGCGAAACAGCAGCGCGAAGATGAGCTTCGTTTCCGACTTCACGAGATCGGGCGTCCAGCCCGTGGGGACGCACGTGCTGATGGTGCCGTCGGGGTTATAGAGGCCGCCGCACTTGAAGCCGTCGGGACCGGTGACGCCGCCGCGCCCCGCGTAATAGGGAACGCTCGAGTTGTGGTAGGAGGCTTCGAGTCGGAAGGTCAGGTTCTCCGACGGATACCAGCTGACGTTCGTCGAAAGATCGTAGCCGTCGAACTGGGTGCCGCTGTTGGTGTCGAACGACGAGGCGGCGACCCCCGTCGGCACCAGCACCAGGTAGCGACCTGGGTTGTGAATGAAGCCGCCGCCGGCCATCCAGCTCAGCTGGTTCTCGTGAAACCAGATCATGTTGTAGGCCATGCCGCTGACGAAGTCCTGCTCGCACGGGGTGGCGGTGGTGCAGTTGCCCTCGCTGCCGTTGCCGCGAAAGGCGGCGACGCCGTCGCCCTCCTCGAAGCCAACGTCGACGGTGGCCGAGAGCGCGCCGCGCGACAGCCCGCGCGCGTTTGGATGATTGTAGTAGCGCACGAGGATGCTGTTGTCGGTGTGGAAGCGGACGCGGCCGGGATGGTCGATGGTGTCGGTGCCGACGTAGCCGTTGAACACCATGTTGAGCCACTCTCGCGGCGCGTAGCGGATCTGGTAGCCGACGCCGGGAAGCTCGTTGAACTTGCCGTAGGTCTGCCAGCCGTTGATGAGCCAGATCTCGATCTTCAGGCGGTCCGTCGGGAAGATCTGCAGGCGCGCGCCATTGAAGAACCAGGGCGTGTTGTCGGAGGTGAACGACGCCTGATAACCCCAGTTCTCGTATTGCGTGTACGAGAACAGGCCGACGTAGGAGAAGAAGAGCCCCACGTCGAGGTTGATGCCCTGGAGCTTGTTGAAGTGGTAGCCCGCGTAGGCTTCGCTCAAATAGCGATACACGGTCAAGAGATCGAATTGGCCGCGGTTGACGGTGAGATCGTTGCGCGGCACCGCGGTGGAGCGCGTGCCGTATTGAAGGAAGATGCGGCCGCGCACGTTGCCGATGTGCGCGTCGCCGCCGGCGCCGAGGAACGCCAAGACCAGCTCGTTGTGCCGCGCCGTCGCTGTAGAGCCGACGATGGTGTTGTCGATGGGCCGGTTGAACGACCAGGTGTAGTTGCTATCGATGTCGAGCTGCGGTGTGAAGTATTTGCTGTCGAGCACCTTGGTCGTCATGCGGGAGCTGCCGTTCATCCAGGTGAAGTCGCCCCAGGCGAATGGCTCCGTCGACGCAGCATCGGCGCGCGGCGGCGACGCAGGCACGCCGGCGGCCGGCGGCGGCGCCGACACTTTTTGCTGGAGACCGCGAATCTGGGCGCCGAGGGCCTGATTCGCCGACTCCAGGTCGCGCAAGCGATCCTCGACGGTCGACCCTGGTGCAGTTGGCTCGGCGGCGCTGGCGACTACGCCGCACAACAGCACAGCCAGACCGGCCAGCGCGCTGGCGCATTGTTCATTCTTCGACATTCGAAACCTCTCCGAAATGTCGGAGCCACAAAGCACGCCCCGTGCCTACCGCCAGGGCGCGGCAGCGTCGGGACATTGCGACGAAGCAGCAGGGACGAGACTGCAGGATGCAGGAGTCAGGCGGCCAACGCATTGCACGAGAGCGACGAGCGCAAGACATCGGCCTGCCCGCTCCCCCACTTCACCGCGCATGCCAGAAGCGAAGTGCCGCGGCCAACCCGTCGGTCACTGGGGTTGACAGCGGTCGCGCCATCGACGACATGTGTTGGCTCGCGAGTGGGGGATGTTGCGTGGCGCAGTCTCGAGTAACGCTCATCGTTCTAGTCTGCGCTGCCGTGCTCCCTTGCCGGCGACTCCATGCGGAGTCCACGGCAGCCGCAGCGTCGGACGAGGCAGCGACGGACCCGGCAGCGACGGACCCGGCGGCCACGGACCACGAGCGCATCTCGGATCTCGAGCGCCAGTTACGGGAGGTTCAGAAGGCGCTCGCGGAAAAACCGCCGTCGAGCAACGAGGCGCCCGCTGCCCAGCAGAGCCCGCCGCCGACTCCCAAACCCCAGCATCGGGATCAATCGGAGCCGCCCTTCAGCGAGTTCGACTTCTCGTGGCTCAACGGCAATAACTACCAACCGTCGTCGCTGCTGGTCTCCGGTCCGCTCACCTGGTCGATCTACGTCGACGCGTACTATGCGTATCAATTCTGGGCGCCGATCGACCATACGATCTTTCCCACGACGACGGCGGCACGTCACAACGAGATCTCGTTCAATCTCGGAATCCTCGGCGTCGAGCTCACCGGGCTCGATGGACCGCTCGGTCGAATCTACATTCAGTATGGCTCGAATATCGAAACCACTGCCGGCCAGGATCCGACGGTGACCCGCGGCTACTTCTTGTCGGCGAGCGCGTTCAAGTACATCGGACAGGCCGCGCTCGGATGGCACTTTCACGCGCTGCACGGCATCAACGCCGAGATCGGGATCTTTCCTTCGTACATCGGCCTCGAGAGCTATCTGCCGCAGGAGAATTGGTCGTACACGCACTCATTCGTCTCCGACGTCACGCCCTACTACTTTTTCGGATTGCGCGGACAGATCTTTGCGACGAGGCGGTTGAAGGTCGAGCTCTGGCTGGTCAACGGCTGGCAGACCTTCGGTCAGTGGCACGAGGGACGAGCTGGAGGGTACTTCGTCAACTGGCGGCCGCGAGGATGGCTCTCGCTGGTGACCTCGTTCTATTGCGGCCAAGAGGTCATGGGAGATCCGAAATCGGTTCGTCCGTATACCGATAACAACGTGCAAATCGAGTATTACCGCGCCCAGGGAAAGCACGGAATACGCTCGTCCGCGTTCTCGCTGACCGCGGACGCCGGCTATCAGACCCGCAGCCTGCCGGCGCTCGGAGGGTGGATGGCGGGGGTCAGCCTGTCGAACCGGATTGCTTGGACAGCGTGGCTGGCGACGACGGTGCGCGGCGACATCTTCTACGATCAGCGTGGCGCGCTCGTTCAGCGACTTCCGCTCGGCAACCCGTACGCCGTACCGGCCGGGGGCCCGTTTCTCGTCGGAGGAGTGAGCATCACCAACGACTTTCTGCCGAGCCCCTGGGCGCTGTTCAGGATTGAATACTCGCACCGCGAATCGAATCAGCCGTATTTCGGCGGTAGCGGTGGCATCACCGGTCCAGGTGGCGTTCAAGCGCCGTTCAACCCCACCTTCATCCCCGAATTACGGAGACACGACGACCGACTCGGCGTCAATGCGACGCTGCGATTGTGAAGCGCAATGAGCGCGGTATCATCAAGAATGGCATTACACCGTGTTGATTTTCATATGCGGTAAAACTTCATTTGGTACACGCGCATCTTGCACGTCCGTTAACACCGGGGGCGACTAGCGAGGAGAATGACGATGATTGGGAGGCTGATGTGGCTCGGTTTGCTCGCCGGATGTGCCACGGCGCCCCTTCCGCGCGCGGGGGCGACCGTCGTGCGCGTCACCCGCGAGGTGCAGCTTAGTCTCGAGGGCGCGCCGCCGCATCCAGGCGACCATGGGACGCTGACTCGGCGGGTGTGTAAGCCGCTGACGCCCAAGACGACGGCGATGACTTGCGTCGAGCAGGAGGTGGATGCGGCGGAGGTCGTGCGTGTACTGGACGACGGCCGCGCGGTGGTGCGCCTGGCCGGCGATGCCGACGTCCGGGCAGGCGACCGCTGGCTGGCTGCCACTCCGTAGCGTCGCCGAGCCATCCGCGTCGCGCTGCCACTTTGCAACCTGCAATCTGATGCTCGACGTCCTCCTGCAAAACGCGGTCGGCGTTTCGGAGAGCGAACCTAACTCCGCGGTCCGGGCGCCCCGCGCTTGGCATCCGGCGTGAAATGCGACAACGCATGCCCACGGCAGATCGACGTCCCGAAAGCGGGTCCCCCTATCGCGGCCCCAGCTTCGAGGCGGCGCATTCGCCGAAGCGCAACGACCAGGCCGGCGGGGCTTCGCCGTGGACGGTCGGGCTCCTGGCGGCCCTTTCGGCTGTCGCGCTCTCGGTCGCGTTGACCGCTTGGCGCGACCACCGTCTCGGCGCGGCGATCACGAGCCTGCCCACCGCCTTGCAGCAAGAGACCTATGACCACGTCCGCGACGAGCTCATGCACCTCTGCGCGACCGACCGCCTGCGGCTCGACGACCGCTGCCGCGATCAGGCGTCGTTCCTTCTCGCATTTCCGCAGTGCGACGACGCCTGTCGCGCCCTGGCGCTCCCGTTCCTCCGCGGCGACGCGCGAAAGTAATTTTGGCCGCGTTCAGCGTATTGTTGCTGCGCCGCCATGGGTGACCACGCGCACGAACGCGCCCAGGATTTCCTCGCGCTGGTCCAGCGACGCGACCGCGGCAGCCTCAAGCTGTACCTCGGGTTCGCCGCCGGCGTTGGGAAGACGTATCGGATGCTCGAGGAGATGCAGGCGCTGCGTAAGCGAGGCGTCGATATCGTGCTGGGCTTCATCGAGACGCACGGGCGCGCCGAGACCGCCTCCTTGCTGCGCGAGCTGCCGCTCATCCCGCGCCGCCGGGTCGAGTACCGCTCGGTCACCGTCGAGGAGATGGACCTCGAAGCGATCCTGGCGCGCAAGCCCAAGATCGCCGTCGTCGACGAGCTGGCGCACACCAACGTGCCGGGCTCCAAGAATCGCAAGCGCTATCAAGACGTCCTCGAGCTCCTCGACGCCGGCATCAACGTCATCGGCGCGTTCAACATCCAGCACCTCGAGTCGCTCAATGATCTGGTCTCGCGCAACGCCGGGACGCCCGTGCGCGAGACCGTCCCCGACAGCTTCCTCAAAATGGCCGACCAGGTCGTAAACCTGGATCTGGCTGTCGAGGATCTGCTGGAGCGCCTCAAGGGCGGCAAGATCTACCCGCCCGACAAGGTCCCCTGGGCTTTGCAGCATTTCTTCCAGGACAAGAACCTGTCGGCGTTACGCGAGCTCTCCTTGCGCGAGGTCGCCGAGAGCCTGGAGCGTACCGCGGCGCAAAAGGCCATCAGCGACGAGCCGCGCGTGGCGACGCAGGCTCGCGTGATGGTGTGCATGTCTTCCCATCCGCCGCACGCGGCCACCCTCTTGCGCCGCGGCAGCCGCATGGCCGGCCGCCTGTCGAGCGACTGGTTCGTGGTGTACGTAGAGACGCCGTCGGAGTCGCCGGAGCGAATCGAGTCCGAGGTACAGCGACACCTGCTGGAGAACATCCAGGCCGCGCGCGACATGGGCGCGGAGGTGGTACGGCTCCAGGGCAAGGACCCGGTCGCCTGTCTGCTCGACTTCGCGCGCTCGCACGGCGTCGGCCACATCCTCATCGGCCGCTCGCATCAACCATGGTGGATGCAGGTGTTCGGCCGCTCGGTACCGCTGCGTCTCGTGCGCGAGGCGGCCGGATTCGACCTGCACATCGTCTCCTTCGCGGACGAGGAGGCGCGGCGATGACACTCCGAACCAAGCTCCTGCTGGCGCAGGTGCCGCTGGCCATGTCGCTCATCCTCGTCGGCGCGGTGTCGCGCCGCACCATCGGCGCGCTCGGCGAGAATTCGCAGGACATCCTCAAGGACAACTACCAGAGCGTCCTGGCGGCCGCGCACATGCGTGATGCGGCCGACACGCTCGGTCGCGAGGCGCTGGCGCGTGCGTTGAACCCGCCGACCAAGGTCCCCCCGCCGGCCGTGGCCGCGGCGGAAAAACGAAACGCGGATTTCGAGCGGGAGCTTCGCTTCCAGGAAAACAACGTCACCGAAACGGGCGAGCGTGAAGCGACCGCTCGTGTGCGCGCCGAGTGGACCCGGCTGCAGCGCGAGATCGCGCGGGTACAGGCGGCCTCCCCTGGTGTCGCGGCCGCTGGCATCTATCACGAAGGAGTCGAGCCGACGCTCTTGACCCTGCACAGCGCCACCAACGAGATCACGACCATCAACCAGGACGCGATGGTGCGCAAGAGCGAGCGCGCTCGCCGCAGCGCCGAGAAGATGAGCGGCATCATGGCGGCCGTCACGGTGGCGGCGTTTCTCACCGGCATCTTTGCGTCCGTCTTTCTCACCGATCGGCTGACGCGCCCGTTGGCGGTCCTGGCCCAGGCGGTGCGCCGCGTGGCGCAGGGGGACCTGGTCGCTCGTGCGCGCGTCGAGGGGCGCGACGAGATTGCGCAGGTCGCGCACGAGTTCAACGTCATGACCGAGCGACTCGTCGAATATCGCTCGAGCTCGCTTGGCGAATTGCTCCAGGCACAACAGTCGTCGCAGGCGGCGATCGACTCGCTGCCCGATCCGGTCATCGTGCTCAACGTCGACGGCGGCGTGCTCAACGTCAACCGGGCGAGCGAGACGATCCTCGGCATCTCCGCCGAATCCAGTGATCCGCTGGCGGGCGCCGAGCCGGCGGTACGCGCGGTCATCGTGAAGATGCAGGAGCATGTGCTCGGCGGGCGTGGCGCCTATTTGCCGAAGGGCCTCGAGGAGGCGACCGCGGTGCCGACGCGCGAGGGCCCCCGCTACTTTCTGCCGCGCGCCAACCCCGTCGCCAGCGAGCAGGGTGCCGTCGTGGGCATGACCGTGCTCTTGCAGGACGTCACGCGCTTGCGCCGTTTCGACGAGCTCAAGACCGACATGGTGGCGACGGTGGCGCACGAGTTCCGCACCCCGCTGACGTCACTGCGTATGGCCATTCATCTGTGCGCCGACGAGGCGGTCGGCCCGCTCACGAACAAACAGGCGGACCTGTTGTTCGCGGCGCGCGACGATTGCGAGCGCCTGCAGTCCATCGTCGATGACCTGCTCGACCTGTCGCGCATCCAGGCCGGCCGCATCGAGCTCCTCCGGCGCAGCGTCTCGGCGGCGGCGCTGATCGAACGAACCCTCGACGAGCATCGCGCGGTCGCGCGTCAGGCGGACATCGAGCTGACCATGGGCGCGCCATCGATCGACGGCGTGGTCGAAGCCGACCCGGAGCGCGTGCAGCTCGTGTTCAGCAACCTCGTCGCCAACGCCATCCGCCATACGCCGGCGCATGGTCGCATCGACGTGCGCGCAGTGCCGGAGCCGAGCGCCATCCGCTTCGAGGTACGCGACAGCGGCGCGGGCATCCGACCCGAGCACATCCCGCGCCTGTTCGAGCGCTTCTATCGCGTGCCCGGCACGGCTCCCGGCGGCGCTGGCCTCGGCCTCTACATCTGCAAGGAGATCGTCGAAGCGCACGGCGGCCGCATCGGCGTCGAGAGCAATCCCGGCGCGGGTGCCGTCTTCTGGTTCACCCTGCCTGCGGCGGCTCCTCTAGCCTAGCGGGCCGCACCCG